>NZ_JABBWX010000011.1:105986-344710 GCF_014161375.1 Microbispora sp. H10830 | reverse complement strand
GCGTCAAGGCCGCCGCAGGCATGGGCCGGATCCGCAACGCCATGCGGGCCCTCGCGTTGACCAACCCGCCCCCGGCCGCGGTGCTGACGGGGCTCGACCGCGTCTTCGAGGCGACCGAGGAGGAGGAGCAGGTCACCACCCTGGCATACATGGTCGTCGAGCCCGGGACCGGGGAGGGCACGCTGGCCCTGGCCGGTCACCCGCCGCCGCTGCTGGTCTCGCCGCAGGGCGTCGGGCTGCTGCACGAGACCGAGCCGGGCACACCGCTCGGCTGGGCCACGAGCCGCAAGCAGTTCCGGTTCTGCGTGCCGCCGGGTCACACCGCCGTTCTGTACTCGGACGGTCTGGTGGAGAACCGCAAGCGCGGGCTGGACGCCGGGCTCAGGGAGCTTTCGTCCGTCGTGGCCGAAGCGCCCCCGGAGGTCCTGAACAGCCCCAATATGCTGCTCGATTTCCTGGTGGACCACATGCTGTCCGGGTATGAACAGGACGATGACGTAACGGTACTCGCGGTCCACGTTCCACCGGCCACGAAGAGTGACTGAATGAAACAGTCATAACGGTTGCTTTCGGGTATCAGTGACCTCCTTCCGTACGCACTAGTGTCTCGGTCGGCCTAGGGTGGAGGGGCAACCGGCGGGACGCGGCCGTATCACGTACCGTGGCGTGCCACAATGGCATGTCGCGGTCCGCGCGACCTCACCACCGGAAAAGAAGAAGCACCTGGGTCCATTCTCGCCATGCGTTCGTTCGAGAGGTGTTCGTGTCGCCTGCAAGTTCGACTCGCTCGAAGCCGTCGGAGCTGAACGAGCCAGTGATTCAGCAGCTCCTCGAGCGTGGGCGCTCGCAGGGTTTCCTCGAGTCCGAGGATGTCCGCAAGGCCTTCGAGGAAGCGGACATCCCGATGTCGCAAGCCGCTGGATTCCTGCGCAGCCTCAGCAAGGAGGGTGTGACCGTCGTGGTGACGGCCGCCGACTCCGCGGCTCCCAAGCGTTCTCGAGGTCAAGCCAAGCGCCGCACCACCGCGCCCGTCAAGAAGACCACCAAATCCGCAGCGGCCAAGGAGTCGCAGCCGGAGACAGTGACCGCCGTGGTGACCGACTCCGCGCCGGCCGCCAAGCCGGCCCAGAAGAAGCCCGCTCCGGCCAAGCCCGCGCCGCCCGCCGCCAAGCCGGCCGCCGCCAAGGCTCCGGCCAAGCCCGCTCCGCCGAAGAAGGCCGCACCCGCCAAGCCGGAGGCCCCCACCACGGGTCCCGAGGTCAAGGCGGCCAAGGCCGACTCCAAGCCGAAGTCCGCCGACATCGCCGAGGACGACGAGGACATCGACCTCGAAGGTGACGTCGACATCGAGGACTTCGACATCGAGGTCGAGGACGTCGAGATCGACGCCGAGGTGGAGACCGAAGAAACCGAAACCGAGACCGAGGGAGAGGCCGACGGCGAAGAGCCCAAGGCCGAGGCGCTCGTCCAGTCCGAGGACGAGGTGCTGATCCTCACCGACGACGATGACGACGCGCCCGTCGCCCAGGTCGCGGCGGCCGGCGCCACCGCCGACCCGGTGAAGGACTACCTCAAGCAGATCGGCAAGGTGCCGCTCCTCAACGCGGAGCAGGAGGTCGAGCTCGCCAAGCGGATCGAGGCCGGCCTGTTCGCCGAGGAGCAGCTCGCCGGGGAGGCCGACGGCCTGCCCGTCGACGTCCGCGCCGAGCTGGAGTGGATCGCCGAGGACGGCCACCGCGCCAAGAACCACCTGCTGGAGGCCAACCTCCGCCTCGTGGTCTCGCTGGCCAAGAGGTACACCGGCCGCGGCATGCTGTTCCTGGACCTGATCCAGGAGGGCAACCTGGGCCTGATCCGTGCGGTCGAGAAGTTCGACTACACCAAGGGCTACAAGTTCTCCACGTACGCCACCTGGTGGATCCGGCAGGCGATCACCCGGGCCATGGCCGACCAGGCGCGGACCATCCGCATCCCGGTCCACATGGTCGAGGTGATCAACAAGCTGGCCCGCGTCCAGCGGCAGATGCTGCAGGACCTCGGCCGCGAGCCCACGCCGGAGGAACTGGCCCGCGAGCTCGACATGACCCCCGAGAAGGTCATCGAGGTGCAGAAGTACGGCCGCGAGCCGATCTCTCTGCACACCCCGCTGGGCGAGGAGGGCGACAGCGAGTTCGGTGACCTCATCGAGGACTCCGAGGCCATCGTCCCGGCCGACGCCGTCAGCTTCACGCTGCTGCAGGAGCAGCTGCACTCCGTTCTCGACACGCTGTCGGAGCGGGAGGCGGGCGTGGTGTCGATGCGGTTCGGCCTCACCGACGGGCAGCCGAAGACCCTCGACGAGATCGGGAAGGTCTACGGCGTGACCCGCGAGCGGATCCGCCAGATCGAGTCCAAGACCATGTCGAAGCTGCGCCACCCCTCCCGTTCGCAGGTGCTGCGCGACTACCTGGACTGACGCACGAGTCGATCGTCCCTCGGCCACGCATCACGGCCGGGGGACGATGACGTTTACGCCCCCGTAACCTCGTGGTAGCGCCACGGGCACGTTGACGCTCCTAGGCTCGCGCCTCATGGGAGTGATCGAAGTGGATCGGGCGCGTGCTCGGGGGCCACGAGTGATCCCGGACCGCCCGTGGGCGGACACCATGCTCGACGAGGCGGTCGAGGCCGCCTCCCGGGGTGACCTCAGACCGGCGGCGGCCGTCCTCGCGGACAGCCGGGGCGACCCGGAGACGCGGTCGCTGCGGGCGGAGGCGCTGTCGCGGGCCGTCGTCGGGGCGAGCCGGTCGATCGAGGCGCTGCTCGCTCACGACCAGGGCAATCCCGACCTGTGGCTGTGGCTCGGCCGGGCCCGCCTGGAGGAGGCCTGGGAGCTGAGGCCCGACGTGCGGGCCAGGGCGGTGCAGGCGGACCGGCTGCACGCCTACCGGTCGGCGATGGAACAGGCCAGGCAGCCGCTGCTGGCGGCGGCGGGGCTCGCGCCGGTCGACCCGGTGCCGTGGGAGTGCCTGATGTGGCTGGCCATCGGGCTGGACCGGCCGCGCGCCGACAAGGACGCGGTCTGGTACGAATGCTCCCGCCGGTGGCCGACGCTGTATTCGGGGGCGCTGGCCCGCCTGATCACCCTGTCGCCCGGCTGGGGCGGCACCGCCCAGGAGATGCTCGGCTTCGCCCGCTCGGCCGCCGCGCACGCCCCGGAGGGCAGCCCGCTCCCGGCACTCGTGCCGCTGGCCCACTTCGAGATCGTCGCCGCAGGGCGCACCCCCATGTCCCGGGGCGGCTGGTTCTCCTTCGACGCGCAGCGCGAGATCGTCTCGGCCGCCGCCCACTGGGCGGAGCGGCGCATCGGCGGGGCGCACCCGCGCTCGGTCGAGGCGCACAACGTCTTCGGCGCCGCCTTCTACCTGTCCGACCTCCGGCGTCCGGCGCGCGGGCACCTCGCCAGGACGGGCGGCCGCTTCAGCCGGCTGCCCTGGTCGCATCTCGGCGATCCGGCGCAGCAGTACCGCCGGGCCTGCGCCCGGCTGAATCTCTGACTCACTCGTCCACGATCACGTCGAGGATCCGCGGCTTTCCCCGCCCGGCCGGCGCCGCCGGTTCCACCCGATGTCCCAGGCCGGTCAGCAGGTCGGCCAGATCCCCGGCCGTGCGGGGCCGGTCGGCGCTCTCGACGAGCGCGCGGGCCACCACGCCCCGGGTGGCCTTCGCCATGTGACTGACGACGGTCCGCTTTCCGGCGGCCTCCCGCAGCACCCGTACGGCCACGCCGCGTTCGCCGGGCTGCCAGGCGGCGGCGTACGTCGCGGACCGCATGTCCACCACGAGCCCCTTCGTCGCGTCGAGCACCGCGCTGATCGACGTCCGCCAGAACGCGGCCAGGCCGCCCATCGGCGGCAGCCGTACGCCCATGGACAGCCGGTAGGGCGGCACGCGGTCGGACGGGCGCAGCAGGCCCCACAGCGCCGAGAACACGACGATCCTCCGGTCGGCCCGCCGCCGGGCCTCGGGGGAGAGGGTGGCGAGGCCCAGGTTGTCGTACAGCACGCCCGTGTAGAGGGCGGCGACGGGCAGCGTGCGCGCCGTGGGGAGCGCCAGGTTGCGCTCGATCTCGCCGGTCTGCCCCTCCGACAGGCCGAGCACGTCGCGCGCCTCGGGCGTGTGGCAGAGCGAGACGAGGGCGTCGAGGACCTTCTCGCGCGGGGAGGCGAGTTCGGGGAAGCTGAGCCGGCGGACGGCGGAGGTGCCCCGCTCGGCCTTCCCCTCCGAGGGCGGAAGCAGGATGAGCACGGTTCCGCAGCCTACTGCGCCCCGACCGGAGAGTTTCCCCCGATCGGGGCGCTGCGCGATGGTCGTCGACGCGGCGTGCTGCTCAGTCCCGGCCGGTCTCCACCGCCTTGAGCACGGCCTCCGCGATCGAGCGGGGATCGACGCCGAAGTGCCTGCGGACCGCCTCGCGGGTGCCCGACAGCCCGAACCCGTCGGTGCCGAGCGAGGTCCACGGCCGGTCGATCCACGGGCTGATCTGGTCCGGCACCGCGCGCATCCAGTCGCTGACCGCGATCACCGGTCCCGCCGTCCCGGCCAGGGCCTGCCGGACGTACGGCACGCCCGTGGTGGTCATGGCGTCGCGGCGCAGCTCGCTCCAGGAGGTGACCGACCACACGTCGACGCCCAGGCCGTACTCCTCCCGGAGCAGTCGCTGCGCCTCCAGCGCCCAGTGGATCGCGGTGCCGCTGGCCAGCAGGTGGGCCTGACCGCCACCGGCGGCGTACCGGTAGATCCCCCGGAGGATGCCCTCCTCGACGCCCTCGGGCATCGGGGGCTGGGGCAGCGGCTCGTTGTAGACGGTCAGGTAGTAGAACACGTCCTCGCCACCGGGGCCGTACATGCGCCGGAGCCCCTCACGCACGATCGTCCCCACCTCGTAGGCGAAGGCGGGATCGTAGGCCAGGCACGCCGGGTTGGCCGAGGCGAGGAGCTGCGAGTGACCGTCCGCGTGCTGCAGGCCCTCCCCGGTCATCGTGGTCCGGCCGGCGGTGGCGCCGACGAGGAACCCGCGGCCGAGCTGGTCGGCCAGTGCCCACATCTGGTCGCCGGTACGCTGCCAGCCGAACATCGAGTAGAAGATGTAGAAGGGGATCATGGCTTCGCCGTGGGTGGCGTAGCTGGAGGCCGCGGCCGTGAACGACGCCATCGACCCGGCCTCGGTGATGCCTTCCAGCAGGATCTGCCCGTCGGCAGCCTCCTTGTACGACAACAGCAGGTCCCTGTCGACGGACTCGTAGCGCTGGCCCAGCGGCGAGTAGATCTTGGCGGTGGGGAACAGGGACTCCATGCCGAACGTCCTGGCCTCGTCGGGCACGATCGGCACCCAGCGGCGTCCCGTCTCCGGCTCCTTCATCAGGTCCTTGACCAGGCGGACGAAGGCCATCGTCGTGGCCACGGGCTGCTTCGAGCCCTTCTCCAGGGCCCGGAACGGCGCCTTGCCCGGGGCCGGCAGCGGGGCGTGGGAGACCGTGCGGCGGGGGACGGGCCCGCCAAGGTCGCGGCGCCGCTCGGCGGCGTACCGCGCCTCCGGCGAGTCCGGCCCGGGATGCAGGTAGGGCGGCAGGTCGCCGTCGAGCGCCTCGTCCGGCACCGGCAGGCCGAGCCGGTCGCGCAGCGCGCGGAACTCGTCCTGGGTGAGCTTCTTCATCTGGTGGTTGGCGTTGCGCGCCTCGATCCCCGCACCGAGGGTCCAGCCCTTCACCGTCTGCACGAGGATCACGGTGGGCGCGCCACGGTTGTCCAGGGCCCTGCGGTAGGCCGCGTACACCTTCCGCGGCTCGTGGCCCGCCCGGGACCCGCCGACGATGCGCCGCAGGTCGTCGTCCGAGCAGGGCACGTCCAGTCCCTGGAACAGCCGCTCCCTGATATAGGCGCCCGTCGAGGCGGCGAACGTCTGGAACTGCCCGTCCGGCACCTCGCCCAGCCGGGCCACCAGTTCGTCCGAGCCGAGCAGCCCGTCCCACTCCCTGCCCCACAGCGCCTTGACGACGTGCCAGCCCGCGCCCCTGAAGACGCTTTCGAGTTCCTGGACGATACGGGTGTTGCCCCGCACCGGCCCGTCGAGCCGCTGCAGGTTGCAGTTGATCACGAAGGTGAGGTTGTCGAGCCCCTCGCGGGCGGCGAGGGTGAGGGCGGCCGTGGACTCCGGCTCGTCCATCTCGCCGTCGCCGAGGAAGGCCCATACGTGGCTGCGTGAGGTGTCCTTGATACCGCGACTGTGCAGGTAGCGGTTGAACCTGGCCTGGTAGATCGCGTTGAGCGGGCCGAGACCCATGGAGACGGTGGGGAACTGCCAGAAGCCCGGCATGGACCGCGGATGCGGGTACGACGGCAGCCCGCCCTCGGGCTCGCGCCTGAACAGGTCGAGCTGGGCTTCGCTCAGCCTGCCCTCAAGGAAGGCCCGGGCGTAGATGCCCGGGGAGGCGTGGCCCTGGAAGTAGACCTGGTCGTGGCCGGCGTGGAAGAAGTGGTTGAAGCCCACCTCGTACAGCCAGGCGGCCGAGGCGTAGGTCGCCAGGTGGCCGCCGAGGCCCAGCCGGCTTCCCCTCGTGATCATCGCTGCGGCGTTCCACCGGTCGTACGCGGCGATGCGTTCCTCCACCTCCAGGTCACCCGGGTAGACGGGCTCCTCGGAGGCCGGGACGGTGTTGATGTAGCGGGTGGTGGTGGCCAGCCGCTTCAGCAGGTAGTCGGCCCGTTCGGGGCCGGCTGCACGGCGGACCGCCTCGAGGGATTCGAGCCATTCGGCGGTCTCCTGCGGGTCCAGGTCTACGTCCATGGATTCATTAAACACCCTATGATCGATCATCGGATGTGTACGGTCCGGCCCTATCATCGGTCTCGTGGAACCCGTCGTGCGGTCGCCGCTTCGCGACCAGATCCGGCAAACCGTGCTCGACGGCCTGACCGACGGCCGATGGAAGCCCGGCGACCGTCTCGTCGAGCGGCGGATGGCGGCCGAGCTGGGCGTCAGCCAGGCCCCGGTGCGTGAGGCGCTGCGCGAGCTGGAGGCGCTCAGGCTCATCGAGTCCGCGCCCAACAAGGGCGCGCGGGTCCGCAGGCTCACCCGGAGCGATCTCCGCGAGGTGTACCAGGTGCGGGCGGGGCTGGAGGAGACGGCCGTCCGGCTGGGCAGGCCCTCCGCGGAGGCGTTGCGTACGCACCTCGGCCGTCTGCACGAGGCGACGGCGGCCGGTGCCCTGCACGATCAGGTGCGGCACGGCGTCGCCTTCCACCGGGAGATCGTGAAAGCCTCGGGCAACGAGGTGCTGCTGTCGGTGTGGGAGTCGCTCGGCATCGAGGTGTGGACCCACCTGTCGATTCGCCTGTTCCGGATGCGTCCGCACGAGAACGCCGCCGACCACGAACCCCTCGTGGAGGCGTTCGAGCGGGACGACCCCGAGGTGGGCGTCCTGCTCCGCGAGCACGTGCTCGGCTACGCCCCGGCCTAGCACCGCCGCTCCTTCGAGGAGGCCCGAGGAATCCGCCGTCCACTGCCCCGGACGCACGATCTGAACCCGAGCAGCGCAGGTCAACTAGGCTGCGGCGGGTGAACGAGGAAAACGCACAGTTCGACCTGCTGGTCGATGCGGCATGGCCGGCGCCGGGACGGGCCGAGGACGGCGGCTGGGTCTACCGGCATGCGGGCGGCGTGACGAAACGGGCCAACTCGGTGCTGCCGCTGGGAGAGTGCGCGAACCTGCCGGAGGCGGTCGACCGGGCCGAGCGCTTCTACGCGGGCATCGGGCAGCCCTGCGTGTTCTCGGTCGGCATGGGCGCCTCGCCCGGGCTCGACGACGAACTCGGCCGCCGGGGCTACCGGCTCGTGGATCCCACTTTGGTGATGACCAGGCCGCTCACCGGCGATGAGCGTGCCGCCGACGCGGCGGTGGAGGACAGGCCGTCAGAACGGTGGCTGCGCACCTGGTGGAGCGTGGACGGCGGGCGCCACCGCGACACCGGGGAGGTTCCGGCGCGGACGTGGGGTGAGCGCATCCTCGGCGGAGTGCCCGCCGGGTACGTCCTCCTCGAGGAGGGCGCGGTGGGAAGGGGCGTGCCGCAGGGGCGATGGCTCGGCGTCTACTGCATGGCGGTCGAGCCGCACGCCAGGCGGCGCGGGCTGGGCGCGGCCGTGCTGCGCACCCTGCTCGCCTGGGGGCGGCGGTGTGGCGCCGACGGTGCGTACCTGGTGGTGACCGAGGCCAACACCGGCGCCCGCGCGCTCTACGAGCGCGAGGGATTCACCGTCGCCGGCCGCTACCACTACCGAGTGCGGTCCTGACCCGCCGGCGCCGTCCGCCGCGGACCCCGGGGGAAACTGGGAACGGCGGTCGCGCCGGGCGGGCGGCCCGGGTCGATGGCTTATATGGCGACGGCGCGCGGAGCCGACATCATCGTCTGACGCTCCGGCACGCCGTCTATAGGGTCAGCGCTCGCCGTCAGGGGCGGTCGCGGGGGATTCACTGAGTCGGGCCGACTCGTCCTGGATCTCAGCACCTTTGTCGCGCAGCACAGTCACGTGCTGACGCCCGTGGTGGGCGCAGAACAGCAACTCCCCACCCACGGGCAGGGTCGCGCGGATGTAGGCCTGAGCACCGCACCGGTCGCACCGGTCCAGGGCCGTCAGCGGCTTGATGGGGGCGAGAGCTCCAGTCACGTATCGCCTTTCGGGTCGCCCCACGCTGTGGGGACGTTGGCGTCAGTCACTTGGGACAACATCTAACCGGATACGGGCCTTCCCAATCATGCTCTGACTACGCCCAGAGCAGAATGATCGGGAAAGTGACGGGGATCACAGCGAAAGTGCCGGTCATTGTGCTGCGCCTGGCAAGCTTGTGCGCGTACAAACATTGAGTGGCGTTAAGCTGCGTACGCGTGTTCGATTGATAAGTAGGAGTTGGGTGTGACTGCGGTTCGCGCGGAGACGGGGTACACCGCCCGTCATCTCTCTGTGCTGGAAGGCCTGGAGGCCGTCCGCAAGCGCCCAGGGATGTACATCGGCTCCACGGACACGCGCGGCCTCATGCACTGCCTGTGGGAGATCGTGGACAACGCGGTCGACGAGGCGCTCGGAGGCTACTGCACGCGGATCGAGGTCGAGCTGCACGCGGACGGCTCGATCGAGGTGCGTGACAACGGGCGCGGCATTCCCGTCGACATCGAGCCCAAGAGTGGCCTGGCCGGCGTCGAGCTCGTCTACACGAAGCTCCACGCGGGCGGCAAGTTCGGCGGCGGCTCCTACGGCGCCTCCGGCGGCCTGCACGGCGTCGGCGCCTCGGTGGTCAACGCGCTGTCCTCCCGCGTCGACGTGGAGGTCGACCGCGACGGCAAGGTCCACCAGATCAGCTTCCGCCGGGGCGTGCCCGGCGTGTTCGACGGCGACGGCCCGACCGCCAAGTTCCGCAAGAAGTCCGGCCTGCGCGATGGCGGCCCGGCCCCGCGTAACACCGCCGGCACCCGCGTGCGCTTCTGGGCCGACCGGCAGATCTTCCTGCCCGAGGCGGAGGTCTCGCTAGACGAGATCCACGTGCGGCTGCGCCAGACGGCCTTCCTGGTGCCGGGGCTCACGCTCGTGGTGCGCGACGTCCGCGGCGAGGAGCCGGTCGAGGAGACGTTCCGCTTCGACGGCGGCATCAGCGAGTTCACCGAGTTCCTGTCCCGGGACGAGGCCGTGTGCGACGTGCTGCGGCTGCAGGGCGAGGGCCACTTCCACGAGACGGTCCCCGTGCTCGACGAGCAGGGGCACATGACGCCGACCGAAGTCGAGCGGGAGCTCACCGTCGACGTCGCGATCCGCTGGGGGAAGGGCTACGAGACGACCGTACGCTCGTTCGTGAACGTGATCGCCACGCCGAAGGGCGGCACCCACGTCGCGGGGTTCGAGCGGGCGCTGGTCCGCACGGTCAACGAGCAGCTCAGGGAGACCCGGCTGCTGAAGAACGGCGACGAGCCGGTGACCAAGGAGGACATCCTCGAAGGGCTGACCGCGGTCGTCACCGTGCGGGTGCCCGAGCCGCAGTTCGAGGGACAGACCAAGGAGGTGCTCGGCACCTCCGCGGCCAGCCGCATCGTCGCCCACGTGGTCGCCCGCGAGCTGAAGGCGCTGTTCGCCACCCCCAAGCGAGGGCAGAAGCAGCAGCTGCGCGCGGTGCTGGAGAAGGTCGTCGCCGCGGCCAAGGCCCGCATCGCCGCCCGCGAGCACCGTGACAACCAGCGGCGCAAGTCCGCCCTGGAGAACTCGGCGCTGCCCGCCAAGCTGGTCGACTGCCGCAGCGACGACGTCGACCGCAGCGAGCTGTTCATCGTCGAGGGCGACTCCGCGCTGGGCACGGCCAAGCTCGCCCGCGACTCGGAGTTCCAGGCTCTGCTGCCGATCCGGGGCAAGATCCTGAACGTGCAGAAGGCGTCGGTCGCCGACATGCTCAAGAACACCGAGTGCGCCGCGATCATCCAGGTGGTCGGCGCCGGGTCGGGCCGCTCGTTCGACATCGAGTCGGCCCGCTACGGCAAGATCATCTTGATGGCCGACGCGGACGTGGACGGCGCGCACATCCGCTGCCTGCTGCTCACGCTCTTCCACCGCTACATGAAGCCGATGGTCGAGGCCGGGCGGGTGTTCGCCGCGGTGCCGCCGCTGCACCGCATCGAGGTCACCAACCCCGGGCGTGGCCAGGACAAGTACATCTACACCTACAGCGACGCCGAGCTGCACAAGGTCCTGCGCGACCTGGAGCGGCGCGGCAAGCGCTGGAAGGACCCTGTGCAGCGTTACAAGGGCCTCGGTGAGATGGACGCCGACCAGCTCGCCGAGACGACCATGGACCCCCGCCACCGCGTCCTGCGCCGCGTGCGGATCGAGGACGTGGAGGATGCCGAGCACATCTTCAACCTCCTCATGGGCAGCGACGTGGGCCCGCGCCGCGAGTTCATCATCGGCAGCGCCGCCGAGGTGGACCGCGACCACATCGACGCCTGACCGGTGCCCGCCGGGCACCGGCTCACCGTCGCGAGCTCAGCCTGGGAGGAAGCGGGGCACGCGTCCGCACCCCCCTGGGAAGGGTGCCCCTCATGGCCGTCCATGACCTGACGGTGTCCGGCCGTCATCTGTGACCATGGGCCCATGACATCTCTTGGCCACGACCAGAAGAGCCGTGTGACCGTGCGGCAGCTCACCGCCGAGGACGTCACCTGGGTGCGGGAGTTGTTCACCGAGAGGTGGGGAGGAGTCGCGTGAGCTCAAGCCGTCGATTCCCGAGATCGGCCTCGACGGCATCCCGATTCGCCACGAAATCGAATTCGAACTGCCCTCGGACCTGGTCGGGGTCAGCCGGACTCGATCTCCAGGGTGCTGACCCGGTTGCGGGCCTCCAGCATGCCCTCCCGGTAGCGTTCGTCCCAGTCCGGGTCGTCGTCGCGGATGGCCCTGACCGTCTGCCTGGTCAGCTCCACCGGCCCGTTGGGGCCGGGAGCGACCTTGCGTACGACGATCAGGGTCCACCCGTTCTCCATGACGGTGTCGGTCTCCCAGCGGGGTGAGCCGGCCGCCTCCCGCCGGGACGCGGGCTTCCCGCCGCGTGTGAGCGTCACGAGCAGATACACGAGCACGGCGATGACGATGAGCGTCACCGGAAGGGCGAGCAGACGCATCGGGGTCCCGGCTCCCTACTTGGTGGGCAGAGCGACGCCTCCAGTATTGCCCGGCGCGTACACCGTGATGCCCTGGGGCAGGGCCTTCAGCTTCTCGATCTCCGCGCACGTGGGGCACTTGTTGTAGCCGTCCTGCCGGGCCTTGTTGGCCTCCGCCTCCGCGCGCGCCTGGGCGACCTTCGCCTGCGCCTCGGTGACCTTCGCGAACGCGGCCTGCGCCTGGTTGACCGCCTCCTGGACCTCGGTGGGCAGGGTCACCCGCGAGAGGTTGAAGTGGATGCCGGTGAGATAGTCGGCGCCGAGGGTCGACTTGAGGTCCTCGGCCAGGCTCGTGTTCACCGCGTCCTGGATCTTGGCGATGTTCGCGTTGTTGCCCTGCTGCGGCACGCCCCCGGTCTGCTGGCCGCCGCTGTTGTTCTGCACGAGCGCGCAGGAGGAGACCAGTTGCGCGCATCGGAAGTTGTTGATCTGGGTGCGCAGGTCGTTGTCGATCACCGGCCGGATGATCTGGTCGAGGAAGGCGGACCAGCCCTCGTCGCCCTCCCAGGGGTAGTAGGTCCCGCCGTTGGTGCTGCGGAACTTGCGGGTGCCGAACTTGTCGTCGAACGACTTCAGCGTCTGGTGGTCGAGGTTGAGGCCGAAGTAGAGCGTGCCCTCGATGCCCATGTTGACGCCGTCGCCGCTCGGCACGTTGACGACGTCGACACCGGACCTCTCGCCGTGTCCGGCGTCGGAGGTGATCGTGTAGAACCGCTGCTGGGCGGGGTAGCGGTGCATCTGGGACCACCAGCCGATCCAGGTCACGCCGGAGCCGGGGTCGATGACCTGGCGGACCTTGTTGTCGTCGAGCGGGCCGCCGTCGCGGACGACCGCCGCCTCGCCGCCGCTGGTGCGCTCGAACCCGCTGAACGCGCCGAGCAGGGTCGGCGCCCCGACGACGATGAGCGCGAGGATCACCAGGATGGCGGTGCCGCGGAAGGACCGGCGCGAGGTGCCGCCGGAGGCGGAGGGAGTGCGGCTGGGCATACGGGCTCCTTGGGGGGCGCCTCGGGACCGGTTGCGGTACCGGGGAAAAGCTCACGTGTCGTCGGCACGACAACGTAGCAGCCGGGTGCCCCGGTTCCGGGATGGCCCGTGGTCCGGAGAAGGCGCCCCGCCGGCCCCGTACGGCAGGCCGGGCGGCCTGCCGTACGGAGGGTGGGGTCAGAGCTCGACGGGCTGGAGCCGTCCCGTGTGCACGTCGTACAGCGCGCCGCCCACGACGAGGTCGTCGGGCAGGTAGGGGCTGGACTTGATGCGGGTGATGTCGTGCCGCAGCGCGGCGCGCTGGTCGGGGACGGTCTGGAACTCGAGGCTGCGGGTGTCGACGCCGTAGTCGGCGGCGATGAGGTTGTGCACGTCCTCGTCGGTCGACTTGGACATCCGGCAGTCGGTGTGCGGCATCACCAGCACGCGGTCGACGCCGAGCAGGTAGACGGCGAGGACGAGGGTCCGCAGGACGTCGTCGGTCACCCGCGCGCCCGCGTTGCGCAGGATCTTCGCGTCGCCCGCGGTCAGGCCGAGCAGCCCGAGCGGGTCGATGCGGGAGTCCATGCACGTCACCACCGCGAGCCCACGCACCGCGCGGCCACTGAGGCCGGAGTGGGTGAACGTGCTCGCGTACTTCTCGTTGGCGTCCAGCAGATCGTCGAAAGCTCCGGTCATGTCACAGATGTTGCCCGATGCCCTCCAACCGGTCATCGCGGGGGGCGGGGTTTTGCGCACTCCTGGCGGGTGGCCATCGCTCGCGACACCGGTATAAGGTTATCACTGGTGTTGAAATCTGAGGGAGAGGGATCACCATGAGCGGTGTCGCGCGCATGCACTCGGTCGTGCTCGACTGTCCGGAACCGAAGGCCCTGGCGGACTTCTACGCCGGGCTGCTCGGCTGGAAGGTCGCCTCTGAGGAGGAGGACTGGGTCACGCTCGCCGACGACCAGGCCCGTCTCGCCTTCCAGCGGGTCCCCGAATACGTGCCGCCGGCCTGGCCGTCCGCCGAGCACCCGCAGCAGTTCCACCTCGACCTGACCGTGGACGACATGGCCGAGGCGGAGAACCAGGTGCTCGCATTGGGAGCCGTCAGGCACGAGCACCAGCCCGGTGAGGGAAGCGGCTGGACGGTCTTCCTCGACCCGGCCGGGCACCCGTTCTGCCTGGTCACCGAGTGAACCGACGCCTCAGCTCAAGCGCCGGTGGCGGCCTTCTCCCGCGGCGTGCGTGCGAGGCGCCGCAGGACGAGAAGGCCGCCGATTCCCGGCAGCCAGGCCAGCGCCTTGCCGGTCGGGTCGCACCCGCCGTCGCGGGCGGCGGCCACGACGACGACCAGGTACGCGCAGCCGTGCAGGGGGCCGACGAACGAGGAGACGGGCGGCAGGTGCACCGTGGCCAGGTTGACCAGGAGGACGGCCAGGGACCCCAGCTCGACGGCGGCTGCGACGCGCAGGGCGGAATGCGGGCGTGGCATGGTCAGACTCCCGTGGTCGAGCCGGGGCGGACGATCATCAGCACCGTGACGGCCGCCCACAGCAGGTTGAAGACACCGGTCGGCATGGCGAGCCGCGCCACCCCGTCGCCGGCGTCGGCAGGCGTGGAGTCTCCGGCGGTGAGCCGCGCGAGGACGGCGTCCTGGCGCGGCAGGATCGCCAGGGCGAGGATCGCGGCCGCCGCGGCGGTGAGCAGGATGGACGCGATCACCCACGCGTCGCGCAGCACGCCGAGGCCGCTCGCCGTGGCGAACCCGAAAACCGGTACGGCCAGGCCCGCGACGGCGTAGACGCGGCAGATGCGATGCAGCACGCGGAGCGTGGCCACGCCGCCGGCCCCGGTGCCCCGACCCGCCGCGCCCCGATCCGTTGAGCCGCGATCCGTTGAACCGCGATCCGACACGGCCCGATCCGGCACGCGACGTGCGGCAGACGGGAACATGCTCGCCGCCACGGCGACAGGGCCGACCGCGAGGATCGCGGCGAGGACGTGAACGGCCAGGAAGAGCTTGGTCATCGTGCACGCTCGCCGATCAGCGGGCGGCCGACGCGGACGGGCGGCGCGGACGGGCGGCGCTCGCGCCAGACGACGCCGCGCCGTTCATGGGCGAACAGCCGTTCCACGTCGCGTGCGACGTGCGGCCCGAACTCACGCTCCACCAGGTAGAGACCGAGGTCGAGGCCCGAGGTGACACCGGCGCCGCTCACCAGGTCGCCGTCGTCGACGACCCGCGCGTCCACCGCGACCGCCCCGAAGGCGCTCAGCGTGTCCAGGCCCATGTGGTGACCGGTCACGTGACGACCCGGGATCAGCCCCGCCATCGCCAGGATCAGCGAACCTCCGCAGACGGTGGCGACGGTGACGCCCTCCCGCCCGAGCGCCTCGCCCATGAGCCCGGGCAGGCCGGTCGCGAGAGCGCGGCCGAGCCGCGCGGTGACCGTCCCCTGGCGCTCCTCCTCGGTGAGGCCCTCCTCCTCGCGCACGTCCCCGGCCGCTCCGGGAAGGACGACCAGGTCGGCGCGGGCCGGGTCCAGCCGCGCCGTGGCCCGCAGCGACACACCCGGAACGCCGCCGGTCACCTCACGGGGTCCCTCCGCCGTGACGAGCGTGGCGGTGAGCGGGGTCCGCGTGAACATCGCGGCCGCCGTCAGGACCTCGTACGGCGCGAGAACGTCCAGGGGATCGAACCCGTCGAACAGCACGAACTGGGCCAGCATCGGCATCTCTCCTTGTCGTCGGCGGTGCGGTCACCAACCGTAGGAGTGCGGCCGAGGCTGATCCCAGAGGCGAGAACGACAAAGACCAACGGATTCCCGCCAGCAGCTGTCACCTGAGGCGTCGCAGATCTGCCCTGGATTCGTCACTGGCGGGATTCCGTCTATCGTGGCGATCGTGCACACCGTGGCGATCCTGGCGCTGGACCATGTCGTGCCGTTCGATCTGGCGACCCCCATCGAGGTGTTCGGGCGCACCCGCCTGCCGGACGGCCGGCGCCCCTACCGCGTGCGGGTGTGCGGGCCCGCCCCCGAAGTGGAGACCGAGGCGTTCGCCCTGCGCGTGCCGTACGGCGTGGACGCGCTGGCGGAGGCCGACACGATCATCGTGCCCGGCTGCTCGGAGCGGGCGGGGCCGCCCCCGCCCGAGGCGCTGGAGGCGCTGCGCGACGCGACCGCGCGGGGCACCCGCCTCGCCTCGATCTGCGTGGGCGCGTTCATGCTCGCGGCGGCCGGGCTGCTGGACGGTCTGCGGGCGACCACGCACTGGGCGGCGGCGCCCGCGCTGGCCCGGCGGTTCCCGCTGGTGGACGTGCGGCCGGACGTGCTCTACGTCGACAACGGGCAGGTGCTCACCTCGGCGGGCGCGGCCGCCGGGCTCGACCTGTGCCTGCACATGATCCGGCGCGACCACGGCTCGGCCGTCGCGGCCGACGCCGCCCGCCTGTCGGTCATGCCGCTGGAGCGGGAGGGCGGTCAGGCTCAGTTCATCGTCCACGAGCACCCGCCGGTGCCCAGCGGTTCGCTGCTGGAGCCGGTGCTGGCGTGGATCGAGGACAACCTCGGCCGCGACCTCACCCTGCGGGAGATGGCGGCCCGCGGCGGGATGAGCGAGCGGACGTTCAGCAGGCGCTTCCGTCAGCAGACCGGCACCACGCCGTTGCAGTGGCTGCTGCGCGCCCGGGTCCGGCGGGCGCAGTATCTGCTGGAGAACACCGACCACGGCATCGAGCGCATCGCCGCACAGGCCGGTTTCGGGTCGCCCACCGCGTTCAGGGAGCGGTTCAAGCGGGTCGTGGGGACCACACCGCAGGCGTACCGCTCCTCGTTCCACTCCTCATTCCACGGGGGCCCCGCCGCCACCTGAAGGCCACGGGCAGGCGCAGGGGCGGCGGCGCGGAGCTACGAGACCGGCTCCGCGCCGCCTGTTTCAACGGGGTGGCTCTTCGCCGCGTGTCACATAGGTGGCTCTTCGCCTCCGGTGTCGCCCGTGGTGGCCATGCCGCCCTCCGTCGCGGCGGCCTCCTCGTCGCCGTCCGCGCCGAGCGCGCCGCCGATCGCGGCGATGGCGTGCACGAGGCGCACACCCGAGCCGTCGCGGCGGCCGAGTTCCTCGGGCAGCGGCACCGGCTTGCCGGTCGAGGAGACCGCCTTGACCGGCGCCGGGCCGGCGTAGGCGTGCAGCAGGACGTCCTCGCCCTTCAGGAAGCGCTGGGCGCGCACGCCACCGGTCGCGCGTCCCTTCGGCGGGAAGTCGGCGTAGTCGGAGATCTTGCCCGCCCCCATCTGCGTGCCGGGCAGGGCGGTGGAGGACCCGGCGATCGTCACCACACGCGCCTCCCGCGTGGGATCGACCACGCCGAAGAAGACCACCTTCGCGTCGCCGTCGAGGCGCACACCGGCCATGCCGCCCGCCGGACGTCCCTGGGGGCGTACGACGGAGGCGGGGAAGCGCAGGAGTTGGGCGTCGCTGGTGATGAACACGAGGTCGTGGTCGACGGAGGTCAGCTCGACGGCGCCGACCACCACGTCGCCGTCCCGCAGTCCGATCACCTCGAACTCGTCGCGGTTGACCGGATATTCGGGCACGACCCGCTTGACCACGCCCTGGCTGGTGCCGACCGCGAGCCCAGGCCCGTCAGGGTCGAGCGAGCCCAGCCCGACGACCCTCTCGTCCGGTTCGAGGGCGACGTACTCCGACACCGGATGCCCGCCCGCGAGCGAGGGCGGGTTGGCCGAGGGCGGCAGCGCGGGCAGGTCGAGCACCGAGACCCGGATCATCCGGCCGCTGGAAGTCACCACGCCCACCTCGCCGCGCACGGTCGAGCGGACCACCGAGACCAGCACGTCGTGCGCCGCCCGGTCGCCCTCGCCGGAGATCGGCGAGGCGTCGGTCGTACGGGCGAGCAGGCCGGTGGACGACAGCAGCACCAGGCAGGGATCGTCGGCCACCTCCAGCGGCACGACGGCGGCCCTGGCGGCCTCCGACGACTCGAGCAGGACCGTGCGGCGCGGCGTGCCGTACGTCTTGGCCACTTCGGCCAGCTCGGACGACACGACCTTGCGCAGCCGGTCCTCCGAGCCGAGGATCTCGTTCAGCTCGGCGATGTCGGCCTGGAGCTGCTCCTTCTCCCGGTCGAGCTCCAGCTTGTCGTAGCGGGTGAGGCGGCGCAGCGGGGTGTCGAGGATGTAGTTCGCCTGGATCTCGCTCAGCTCGAAGGTCTCCATGAGCCGCGCGCGGGCCTGCGCCGTGTCGTCCGAGTTCCGGATGACCTGGATGACCCGGTCGATGTTGAGCAGCGCGATGATGAGGCCGTCGACGAGGTGGAGCCGTTCCTCGCGCTTGCGCAGCCGGTACGCCGAGCGCCTGCGCACGACGTCGAGCCGGTGGTCCACGTAGACCGACAGCAGTTCGCGCAGGCCGAGCGTGCGCGGCTGACCGTCGACGAGGGCGACGTTGTTGATGCCGAAGGTCTCCTCCATCGGCGTCAGCCGGTAGAGCTCCTCCAGCACGGCCTCCGGGTTGAAGCCGTTCTTGACCTCGATGACCAGGCGCAGGCCCTTGTGCCGGTCGGTCAGGTCCTTGAGGTCGGCGATGCCGGTGAGCTTCTTCGCGTTCACCAGCTCTTTGATCTTGGTGACCACCCGCTCCGGGCCCACGTTGAACGGCAGCTCGGTGACGACGATGCCCTTGCGGCGCGGCGTGACCTGATCGATCGTCGCCTTGGCCCGCATCTTGAAGGTGCCACGGCCGGTCTCGTACGCGTCCCTGACGCCGTTCAGGCCGATGATCGTGCCGCCGGTCGGCAGGTCGGGACCGGGGACGAAGCGCATGAGCTCGTCGAGCGTCGCGTCCGGCTTCCTGATCAGGTAGCGAGCCGCCGCGATGACCTCGCCGAGGTTGTGCGGGGCCATGTTGGTGGCCATGCCGACCGCGATGCCGGAGGCGCCGTTGACCAGCAGGTTGGGGAACGCCGACGGCACGACCGACGGCTCGGTCTCCTGGCCGTCGTAGTTGGGCTTGAAGTCGACGGTGTCCTCGTCGATCGACTGCACCATGAGCATGGCGGCCGGGGCGAGGCGGGCCTCGGTGTACCGCATCGCGGCGGGCAGGTCGTCGGGAGAGCCGAAGTTGCCGTGCCCGTCCACCAGCGGCAGGCGCATCGAGAACGGCTGCGCGAGCCGTACGAGCGCGTCGTAGATGGCCGAGTCGCCGTGCGGGTGGAGCTTGCCCATCACCTCGCCGACGACGCGGGAGGACTTGACGTGCCCGCGGTCGGGCCGCAGGCCCATCTCGCTCATGGAGTAGAGGATGCGGCGCTGGACGGGCTTGAGTCCGTCGCGCGCGTCGGGCAGCGCGCGCTGGTAGATCACCGAATAGGCGTACTCAAGGAAGCTCGTCCGCATCTCCGCGGAGACGTCGATGTCGACGATCCGCTCCTCGAAGTCCTCGTCCGGCGGGGGTGTCGTCGTGCGTCGGGCCATGTCGTGGTTTCCTGCGTGTCGAGGAGCCGGCCCCCGGCCGTCGGGACCGGGGAGGGCGAACGTTAACGGTGGACATCAGTGGTGGACATCGAACATTCTGCCGAGAGTTCACCCTGTTCGCGACTCACCACCATACTGCCGGGCCCACGCCCGCCGTCCCGGCTTCCCCGGCAGGACAGCCCTTGCGGCCCGGAAACGGTCAGTCGCGGGGGCCGGCGCCGGGCCAGGGACCGGGCGTCTCGCCCTCGTCCTCGTCGCCCGGCATGTTCAGCTTCTCGTCGTAGATCCGGAAACCCCGGGCCTTGTAGTTGGCGAGCGCGGCCGGTCCGTCGAGAGAGCAGGTGTGCACCCAGACCCGCCGGGTGACCTCCCGTCCCGGCCAGCGCTCGGCGAGGTCCCAGGCGCGGGCCGCGGCCTCGCCCAGCAGCCACCCACCGAGGCCCTGCCCGATCGCGTACGGCAGCAGCCCGAAGTTGACGATCTCGATCGTGCCGCCGTCCTGGGCCACCAGTTCGGCGTACCCGGCGGGGGTGCCGCGCACCCAGGCCACCCAGGTCTCGACGCCCGGCCGGTCGAGCCAGTCCTTCCACTGCTTCCAGGTCCACGGCAGCCGGTTGGTCCACTGCCAGTCGCCGCCCACGGCCGTGTAGAGGAAGCGGCTGAACTCCGGGCTGGGGACCTCGGCGCGGACGACCTGCGCGGGGAGCGCGGGCGGCCGTCCCGGCCGCAGGTCGGCGGGGCTGGTCTGTTCGAGATACCAGGTGGTCACGTCCATAGCGGGATTCATCCAACCACGACGCCCGCCCGGGTCGGTCCGGCCGCTTCGCGGTCGCGGCGGAAACGGTCGGCCGGACCTGGTACCAATGGGCGGGTGAGCGAAGAAGAGGTGATGCTGCGGGAAGAGGCGGAGGCCCGGCTGCGGGCGCTCGCCGGCGATCAGGCGCGGCTGCGCGACGACCAGTGGGCCGCCATCAAGGCCCTGGTCATGGACCGCAGGCGGGCGCTGGTCGTGCAGCGCACCGGCTGGGGGAAGTCGGCCGTCTACTTCATCGCGACCGCGCTGCTGCGCGAGCTCGGCGAGGGGCCCACGGTCATCGTCTCCCCGCTCCTGGCGCTGATGCGCAACCAGATCGCCGCGGCCGAGCGGGCGGGCATCCACGCCGAGACGATCAACTCGGCCAACCCCGAGGAGTGGGAGAAGGTCTACGGCCAGGTCGCCGAGGGCGCGGTCGACGTGCTGCTGGTCAGTCCCGAGCGGCTGAACAACCCCGACTTCCGCGACAACGTGCTGCCCGAGCTCGCCGGCAGCGCGGGTCTCCTGGTGATCGACGAGGCCCACTGCATCTCCGACTGGGGCCACGACTTCCGGCCCGACTACCGCAGGCTCCGCACCCTGCTGGCCGAGCTGCCGCCGGGCATCCCCGTGCTGGCCACGACGGCCACGGCGAACGCCCGGGTCACCCGCGACGTCGCCGAGCAACTCGCCGTCACGCAGGAGTGGGACGAACTGGCCGGCGGCGAGGTGTTCGTCCTGCGCGGCCCCCTGGAGCGGGAGAGCCTCCACCTGAGCGTCGTACGGCTGGGCGGCGCCGACCAGCGGCTCGCCTGGCTGGCCAGGACGCTGCACGAGCTGCCGGGCTCCGGCATCGTCTACACGCTGACCGTGGCCGCGGCCCAGGAGATCGCCGCGTACCTGCGCGAGCAGGGCCACACCGTCGCCGCGTACACCGGGCAGACCGAGCCGGCCGACCGGCTGGCGGCCGAGGAGGACCTGCTCGGCAACCGGGTCAAGGCGCTGGTGGCGACCTCGGCGCTGGGGATGGGCTTCGACAAGCCCGACCTGGGCTTCGTCATCCACGTGGGCGCCCCTGCCTCGCCCGTGGCGTACTACCAGCAGGTGGGCCGGGCCGGGCGCGGCGTGGAGCGGGCCGAGGTCATCCTGCTGCCCGGCCCCGAGGACCGGGAGATCTGGGCCTACTTCGCCTCGCTCGCCTTCCCGCCGGAGGGCGTGGTCAGGGCGACGCTGGAGGCGCTGTCCGAGGGGGGAGTGCTGTCCACCGCCGCACTGGAGACGAGGGTCGACCTCAGCCGGAGCCGGCTGGAGATGATGCTCAAGGTGCTCGACGTGGACGGCGCCGTACGCCGGGTGAAGGGCGGCTGGGAGGCCACCGGCGAGCCGTGGAGTTACGACACCGAGCGCTACGCCCGGGTGGCCGCCGAGCGCCGGGCGGAGCAGGAGGCCATGCTCGGGTACATCGCGACCACGGAATGCCGGGAGCAGTACCTGCGCCGCCACCTCGACGACGACTCGGCGACGCCGTGTGGCAGGTGTGACAACTGCACCGGCGCCCACCGTTCCGCCGAGGTGCCGGACGAGGCCGTCCGGGCCGCCCAGCAGCGGCTCGCGCGCCCCGGTGTCGAGATCGAGCCGCGCCGCCAGTGGCCCACCGGCCTGCCGGACCTGAAGGGGCGGATCAAGCCGGAGCTGTCCGCCGAGCCGGGCCGCGCGCTCGGCCGCCTGACCGACATCGGCTGGGGCACCCGGCTTCGCGAACTGTTCGCGGCGGGGGACGGGCCGGTGCCCGACGACGTGTTCGCGGCCGTCGTCGAGGTGCTGAAGTCATGGGGGTGGGAGCGGCGGCCGGTCGCGGTGGTCGCGGTGCCGTCGGGCACGCGACCGGCGCTGGTCGGGTCGCTCGCCGAGCGGCTCGCCCAGGTCGGCCGGCTCGAGTATCTCGGGGCGCTCGGTTATCGAGACGGGCCGCCCGCCGCCAGGCACAACAGCGCCCAGCGGGTGACGGCCATCCGGGGGACGCTCGCGATGCCGCGTGACGTCGCCGCGAGGATCGCGGCGGCGGGCGGGCCGGTGCTGCTGGTGGACGACCGCGTCGACAGCGGGTGGACGATGGCGCTGGCCGCCGCCCAGGTCCGTCACGCCGGGGCGCCCGCCGTGCTGCCCTTGGCCCTGGCCGTCACCAGCTGACCACCTCCCGAGCCCAGCCCCGGGGCGGACCGGCGCGCCCCTGAGACACGGGCCCTCACAGGCCGGCCCTGACACACGGGCCCTGACACACGGGCCCTGACACACGGGCCCTGACACACCGGCCCTGACACACGGGGGCGGCGAGCCGAGGCCGGGCTCCGGGACGGGTCAGGGTGAGGTCAGGGTGATCACCCCATCCCGGGGCCGCGCGTGGTCGCCAAACTTGTCGCCATGAGATCACTTGTTGCGGCTCCGGCCCTGGTCGGCGCGTACGGCGTCGCCCGGATCGCCGACGGATTCGACGGCAGCCGGGGGCCCGGCCTGGCCTGGACCGTGGGCCACCTGTTCTTCCTGGCGGCGTTGATCCTCTTCGTCCGGATTTTCGGGCGGCTCCGGACGATGGCCGGCGGCGGCGTGACGGCCACGGCGGGGTACGCCGCCGGCCTCGCCGGCGCGCTGGCGCTGGCCGCGCAGTTCACGATCGACATCGTGGTCGGCCTCCTGTCCGCCGACCACGACGCGATGGGGCCCCGCTTCGACGCCGTCAAGGCGATCCCGGGGGTCGAGCCGGTCGTGTACACCGTCGTGCCGTTGCTGTTCTACGCCGGCATGGTCGCGCTGGTGGCCCGGCTCGCCGCGGGGCGGCGGGTGCCGTGGTGGAGCCCGGCGCTGGTGCTCGTGCAGGCAGTGCTTCCGCTCGCGAGCAAGGACCTGATCCCGCTGGCGGCGGCGCTGCTCCTGCTGGCCTTCGTGCCGCTGCTGCGCCTGCGGCCCGCGCAGCCGGTCGTGCTCGTGCGAAGCCCGTTCTGAACCGCGCCGCTCTGACCAGGCCGTTCTGAACCGGGCCGTTCTGAACCGGGCCGTTCTGAAATCCGGGTCAGAGACGGGGGCGGGCGCCGAGGTTGGAGATGCACTTGGCGGCGAGGGCGTTGCCCGCCGCCAGCGCCTCGGCGGCCGGCTTGCCGTCCAGCCAGACGGGCAGGAAACCGGCGGCGAAGGCGTCACCGGCGCCGGTGCCGTCCACCACCCGGTCGACGACCTCGGCGGGCGCCCGGACCGGTTCGGGACGGCTGTTGGAGTACCAGAGCGAGCCCTCGGCGTTGAGCTTGATCACGACCTGCGGGAACCAGGCGGTGAGCACCTTGGCGGCCGCGGCGGCGTCGTCCCTGCCGGTGAGCACCTTGGCCTGGTCGGCGTTGGCGAACAGCAGCTTCGCGCCGTCGGTCCACTCGAGGAACGGCTCGGCGCCGGTCCGCTCCAGCGGGGCGGAGGAGGCGCAGTCCACGGAGATCGACATGCCGGCGCGCCGGGCCATGTCGAGCGCGGCGATGCCGGCGTCGCGCGACCCCTCGTTGATCAGCGTGTAGCCCGACATGTGCAGGTGGCCGCCGGTGCCGAACAGGTCGCGCGGCAGGTCCTCGGGGGACAGCGCGGCGTTGGCGCCGGGGTCGGACAGCATGGTCCGCTCGCCCTTGTGGGTAACGAGCACGACGCAGGTGCCGGTCGGCCGCTCGGGGTCCATGACGAGCCGGGCGTCCACGCCGTACCCCATGAGCTCCATGTCGCGGTTGCGGCCGGTGATGTCGGCGCCGCGGCGGCCGATGAAGGCGACCTCCGAGCCCTCCACGGCCAGCCAGGAGGCGATGTTGGCGCCGGAGCCGCCACCGTGCATGGTCACGACGGCCGGGGTGTCGCTCGCCCTAGCAAGAGGGAACTTCGCGCGGGCGACCGCGTCCGTCATGAGATCGCCCACCACGACGACCCGCGTCATGATGTCACCACCTTGCCAACTGCTTGTGGAGGTGAGCCATGCCCTAGGAGGGGCGGCGTCCTCTCCGTGCTGTGAGGCTGACGTCCAGAAACCTAACAGCTTCCAGGGGCGTCGTGGGGTGGAGAGCGGACAGACGGGCACAGTCGATGCACAAGCGTTGCCCAACTTGCCACGTCAGGGCTGGTAGATCCCCTATAAGCGGATCCAGAAAGCGGGCCCTCCAGTCGTAAGGAATGTCTCAATACAGGCCAAGCCGGACACCGCTAGCCTCGATTGCGTGCACCCTCAGTACCCCGCCCACTGGGAGGCGGACGTCGTGCTGTCCGACGGCGGCACCGCCCACGTCCGCCCGATCAGGCCGGACGACGCCGACATGCTGCGCTCGTTCTATTCGCGCCTGTCCGCGGAGTCCATCTACTTCCGGTACTTCGGGCCGCGGCCGCGGCTGACCGACAAGGACGTGGTCTGGTTCACCAACGTCGACTACGTCAACCGGGTCGCCCTCATCGCCACGATCGGCACCGAGATGGTCGCGGTCGTACGGTACGACCGGGTGCAGCCGCGCGACCACGCCGAGGTGGCCTTCCTGGTGGAGGACGCCCACCAGGGCAGGGGCGTGGCCTCGGTGCTGATGGAGCACCTGCGGGCCGCCGCGCGCGAGCGCGGGATCAAGACCTTCATCGCGGACGTGCTGCCGGGCAACCACCGGATGATGGGCCTGTTCCGCCAGGCCGGCTACACGGCGCAGAGCCAGTTCGAGGACGGCGTCGTGCGCATGACGCTCGACCTGTCCAGCACCGAGACCGCGCTGGAGGTCCGGCTCGCCCGCGAGCACCGCGCCGAGGCGCGCTCGATCGCCCGCCTGCTGACGCCGGAGTCGGTCGCGGTCATCGGCGCGAGCCGCGAACCGGGCGGCATCGGCCAGACGGTCCTGCGCAACCTGCTCGCCGCCGACTTCACCGGCCCCGTCTACCCCGTCCACAGGCACGTACGGGCGGTGGCCGGCGTGCGGGCCTACCGCAGCGTGTCGGCCATCGACGGCGAGGTGGACCTCGCCGTGCTGGCCGTCCCCGCCGAGGGCGTGCTCGAACTGGTCGAGGAGTGCGCGGAGAAGGGCGTGAAGGGCCTGGTCGTGGTCTCCTCCGGATTCGGCGAGACCGGGCCCGAGGGCCGCGCACGCCAGGAGGAGCTGGTCCGCATCGCCCGGGCGTACGGCATCCGGGTGGTGGGGCCCAACTGCCTGGGCATCGCCAACACCGACCCCGCCGTACGGCTCAACGCGACGCTCGCGGCGACCCTGCCGGGGCGGGGGAGGGTCGGGTTCTTCAGCCAGTCGGGCGCGCTCGGCACCGCGCTGTTGCAGCGGGTGGCGCAGCGCGGCATGGGCATCTCGACGTTCGTCTCGGCCGGCAACCGGGCCGACGTGTCCGGCAACGACCTCCTCCAATACTGGGAGGAGGACCCGGCGACCGACGTGATCCTGCTCTACCTGGAGTCCATCGGGAACCCGCGCAAGTTCACCCGGCTGGCCCGGCGGATCTCGCGGTCCAAGCCGATCGTGGTGGTCAAGTCGCGGGGCGTCCCCGGCGGGCACCGCGCGCCCGTGCTCGCGCTGCCCGACACAGCGCTGAGCTCGCTGTTCGCGCAGGCCGGGGTCATCCGGGTGGACGACCTGGTCCAGCTCTTCGACGTCGCCCAGCTCCTGGCGCACCAGCCGCTGCCGGCCGGGCCGCGGGTGGGCGTGGTCGGCAACTCCGACGCGCTCACGCTGCTCGCGGAGGAGGCGTGCGCCGGCGCCGGCCTGCAGCCGAGTCTCCCGGTGAACCTCGGCGCCCGCGCCGGAGCGGCCGAGTTCGCCGAGGCCCTGCGGAGCGTCCTGCCCGAGGTGGACGCCGCCGTCGCGATCTACATGCCGCCGATACCCGGCGACTGCCGTGAGGTGGCCGAGGCGCTGCTGGAGGTCGCGCGGGAGTCGGGCAAGCCGGTGCTGGCCACCTTCCAGGGCGAGCTGGGCATGCCGGCCGAGCTGCGCGTGGCGGGCGGCCCCGGCGACGACTCCCCTCAGCGCGGGTCGATCCCGTCGTACCCCGCCCCGGAGGAGGCGGTCCGCGCGCTGGCCCACGTCGTGCGGTACGCCCACTGGCGCAGGCAGCCGCCGGGCACGGTCGCGTCCGTCGAGGGGATCGACACCGCCGCGGCGCGCGAGATCGTCGCCGCCGCCCTGGTTGGTGAGGGGGCGGCCGGTGAGGGGGCGGACGGCGAGGAGCGGGAGATCGACGCGACCGCGCTGCTGGCCTGCTACGGCATCGAGGTGTGGCCGGCGCACGTCGCCGCCGACGCCGAGGAGGCCGTCGCCGCCGCCGAGCGGATCGGCTGGCCCGTGGTGGTCAAGTCGGCCGACCCGGAGGACGCGCGCCGCGCCGGCACCGTCCGCATCGGCCTCGGCGAGCCCGCCGGGGTCCGGCAGGCGTACGCCGACCTCGCCGCGCTCCTCGGGCCCGGCACGCCGCTCGCGGTGCAGCGCATGGCGCCGCAGCCCTCGGTGCCCACCGTCGTCGGCGTGACCCAGGACCGCTACTTCGGCGGGGTCGTCACGTTCGGCCTCGGCGAGGTCACCGCCCGGCTGCTCGGCGACCAGGCCTACCGCCTCGCGCCGCTCACCGCCGAGGACGCGGCGGGGCTGGTGCGGTCGGTCCGCGCCGCGCCGCTGCTGTTCGGCGAGTACGGCTACCAGGCGGTGGCCGTGGAGGCGCTGGAGGAACTGCTGGTGCGGGTGGGGCTGCTGGCCGACGCCCTGCCCGAGGTCGCCAGGATGGACCTCGACCAGGTCCTGGCGGGCGCGTCGGGAGTGGCCGTGCTCGGCGCGCGGGCCGTCCTGCGGCCCGCCACCGCGTTGCGTCCCGACGTCGGGCCCCGCCGCCTGAGCTGATCGGTGCCATCTGATCTGATCGGGCCGGCGTCACGCCGTGGGCGGAAAACCCGTCCCGTCGGGGTGTGAAACAGGTGTCCCTTACAGGGCAGGATGGACCCATGAGGGAAACCCGAGTCTCCGCCGCGGGCTTGCGCGAGGCCATAGATCGCAGCGGCTACTACCCGGATCTGGTGGCCGACGCCGTCGACTCCGCGCTCGGCAACGAGCCGGTCACGGCGTACGTCGTGCATCACGAGGCCACGTTCGACCCGGCGATGGAGGTGCGCAGGCACGTCACGGTCCTGGTCCTTTCGCCGACCCGGCTGCTGGTCTGCCACACCGACGAGCACCCGCCCGCCGAGGGCATGCCCGCCTCGCACGCCTCCACCACCACCGAGGCGGTGAGGCTCAGCCGCATCCAGTCGGTCGCCGTGACCAGGGTCGTGCCCGACCCCGCGTCGTACGCGCCGGGCGTCCCCCCGACGGAGGTCACGCTGACGATCGGGTGGGGCGCGATCTCCCACGTCGATCTCGAACCGGCGACCTGCGGCGACGAGAACTGCGAGGCCGACCACGGCTACACCGGCGCGATCACGGCCGACGACCTGTCCCTGCGGGTCAGCGAGGCGGCCGACGGTCCCGAGGCCGTCACCCACGTGCTGGCGTTCGCGAAGGCGCTGTCGGAGGCCACCGCCAAGGCGGCGACGGCCTGACCGTCCCCCCTCGAGCCGCCGGGAGGTGACGTGATCGACCCCCAGCCCTCGGGAGCTCTGCCCGGGGAGCCGCCCGTGGCGTCGCCGCCCGTGCCCGTGCCGCCTGTGCCCGTGCCGCCTGTGCCCGTGCCGCCTGTGCCCGTGCCGTACGTGCCCGCGTACGGCACGGCCTCGCTGGCCGATCTGCCGGGCTCGCTGCTCGCCTCCCTCGGGCTGGCGGCCGACGACACGCTGGCGCTGGAACCGGCCCCGCGGGTGTGCCTGTTCCTCGTGGACGGCCTCGGGGCCGAGCTCCTTGCCGCACATCCCGGCGCCGCGCCGTTCCTGTCGGCCCATCTGCGGGGGACGCTCACGGCCGGCTTCCCCTCCTCGACCCCGACCAGCCTGGCCACCCTGGGCACCGGAGCCCCGCCCGGGGAGCACGGCATGGTCGGCATCCAGATGGCCGTGCCGGGAGAGGGGCGGCTGTTCAACTGCCTGCGCTGGACCGCCCCCGGCCTGTCGATCGACCCGGACGTGTGGCAGCCCGCGCCGACTGTCTACGAACGGATGGCGGCGGCGGGGATCGAGCCCGTCTACGTGGCGCCCGCCTCGTTCGACGGCACAGGACTTACCCGCGCCGTCTACCGGGGCATGCGCCACCGGGCGGCCGAGAGCCCCGGCGAGCGTGTCGAGTCCGTGCGGCAGGCGCTGCGCGAGACCAGGTTCGTCACCGTCTACTACGGCGAGGTCGACCGCGTGGGGCACTTCAGCGGGTGGGGCAGCGGTGAATGGCTCGAACAGCTCGCCGTCGTGGACCGCATGGCCGAGCGCATCGCCGGGGCGCTGCCGCCGGGCGCGGTCCTGTACGTCACGG
The DNA here is from genome assembly GCF_014161375.1 of Microbispora sp. H10830. Taxonomy (NCBI): domain Bacteria; kingdom Bacillati; phylum Actinomycetota; class Actinomycetes; order Streptosporangiales; family Streptosporangiaceae; genus Microbispora; species Microbispora sp. H10830. The sequence continues at coordinate 316,280 of NZ_JABBWX010000011.1, read as the reverse complement.
CCGACCACGGCATGATCAACGCGACCGACAAGGTGGACGTGGACCACCGCCCCGACCTGCGGGAGGGCGTGCTCATGCTGGGCGGTGAGGCCCGCGCCCGCCACGTCTACACCTCTCCCGGCGCGGCTTCCGCGGTGCTGGAGACCTGGCGGGAGGCCCTGCGCGGACGGGCCTGGGTGGTCACCCGCGAGGAGGCCGTCGCGGCGGGATGGTTCGGCCGCCGCGTCCGGCGTGAGTGGCTCGGCCGCGTCGGCGACGTGGTGGCCGTGCCGTACGGCGAGTGCGTGATCGTGGCCTCGGCCGTGGAGCCGGTGGAGTCGTCCATGATCGGCTACCACGGCTCGCTGACCCCCGCCGAGCAGAACGTCCCGCTTGTGGAGATCCGTCGCTGACGCGCCCGCAGATCTGCCGCTGACGCCTCTGCGTATCTGCCGCTGACGCTTCTGGGAGATCCGCCGCTGATCCGCTTGCCTTCTGATCAACAGCCTGGACTGCTCAGTTTGAGGTGTACAGTCTGAACTGTCTTTCTGGCTGTCTTCCGGGAGGAGTCCCATGAGCGATGCCGTCTCGGAGGCGGCGGCGCAGGCGGCCGGCGACGCCTGGGTGGCGGTCAGCCGGCTCGTTCGCAGGCTGAGAGAGCTGGACGCGGAGGGAGACCTCAGCTCCGGCCAGGTCTCCGTGCTGGTGCGGCTGGCCAAGCACGGCCCGGCGTCGGCCAGTGAGCTGGCCGCGGCCGAGCGGGTCAGGCCGCAGTCCATGGCGGCGATCGTCCAGGCACTGGAACGGGCCGGGCTGGTGGAACGCCACCGCGATCCCGAGGACGGCCGGCGTCAGCTCGTCACGCTGACCGAGCTGGGGCGCGAGCGCCGCCTCGACGACCGGAGGGCGCGCGAGGCGTGGCTGGCACGGGCGCTGCAGGAACACTGCACCGAAGCACAGCTGCGCACGATCATCGAGGCGATGGCGCTGCTGGACGCCGTGGCCCAGTCATGATCAAGGAGCGGGCGTGACCCGGGTTCCGGCCGCCTCCCGGGCCGGGCGCCGATCGGACGCCGGCGGCTTCGACCGCCGGCTGATCGCCCCGATGATCCTGGGCTCGATCCTGAACCCGATCAACTCCTCGATGCTGGCGGTGGCGCTCGTCCCGATTGGCCGCTGGTTCCACGCCTCGCCCGCGCACACCGCGTGGCTGGTGACGGGGCTGTACCTGGCCACCGCGGTCGGGCAGCCGGTCATCGGACGGCTGGTGGACACCTTCGGCCCACGGCCGCTGTACCTGACCGGCACGGCGCTGGTCGGCGTCGCCGGGCTGCTGGGCGTGTCGGCGCCCAGCCTGGGCGTCCTGATCGTGTCCCGGGTCCTGCTCGGGATCGGCACCTCCGCCGCCTACCCCGCCTCGATGTTCCTGCTGCGGGCCGAGGCCGACCGCACCGGCATGCGAAGTCCCAGCGGAATCCTGGCGGCGCTGTCGATCTCCAACCAGGTCGTCGCGGTCGTCGGGCCGACCCTGGGCGGTCTGCTCATCGGAGCGGGCGGCTGGCATCTCATCTTCGCCGTCAACGTGCCGCTCTCGGCCGCCTGCCTCGTCCTCGGCGCGCGGCGACTGCCCCGCCGCGTCACGACCTCCTCCGCGGCCGCCCGGCCCGGCGGGGGACTGGACGTGATCGGCATGGCGCTGTTCGCCGGCACGCTCACGGCGTTCATGACGTTCCTGATGAACCCGGCGTGGGGGCTCTGGTGGCTGCTGATGATCGTCGCGATCACCGGGACCTGCTTCGCCGTAAGGGAACTGCGGGTGGCGCAGCCGTTCCTCGACCTGCGGGTGCTGGGCGGCAACCTGCCGTTGCTGGCCACGTACGGCAGGCAGTGGCTGGCCTACACGACCTCCTACGCCTTCATGTACGGGTTCCCCCAGTGGCTGCAGGACGGCCGGTCGCTCACTCCCTCGGCCGCCGGGCTGCTGCTCCTGCCCATGTCGGCGATGGCCATCGCCGTGACCGCCCTCACCGGCCGCCGCGCCGAGGTGCGCGGCAAGCTCGTCGCGGGCGCCGCGGCGCAGATCGCCGGCTGCGCCGCGCTGCTGACGGCCGGCTCCGGCAGCCCGATGTGGCTGCTGGCGCTGATCGGCGCGTTCGTCGGCGTCGCGCAGGGCCTCAACGGGCTGGCCAACCAGAACGCGCTGTACGCGCAGGCCGATCCGGCCCGCATGGGCTCCTCGGCCGGGCTGCTGCGCACATTCGGATATCTCGGCGCGCTGAGCGCCTCGGCCGCCGACGCGGCGTTCTACCGGCACGGCGCCACCACGCTCGGGCTGCACCACCTGAGCCTGCTCCTGCTGGGCGTCTCGGTCCTGTTGCTGCTCGGCATCCTCGCCGACCGGTCGCTCCGCCGCGTCGGCCGTACCTGACCCTCTGTTCACATGGCACAAAGGGAGATTTCCATGCCCGTTACCACGCTCGACCCCAGGACCGCGCTCGTCGTCGTCGACCTGCAGAAGGGTGTGCTGGCCGTCCCCGGCAGCCCGTACTCCGCCGCGGACGTGCTCGCCCGGACGGTCCGGCTGGCCGAGGCCTTCCGCGCGCGCGACCTGCCGGTCGTCCTCGTCCGCGTCACCGCCGCGGCCGACGGCTCCGACGCCGTCCCGGGACGCACCGACCTGTCACGCCCCGGGCGCGCGCGGCCCGACGGCTGGGACGAGATCGCCGACGACCTGGCCGGACATCCGGGAGACGTCGTCGTCACCAAGCGCAACTGGTCGGCGTTCTACGGCACCGACCTCGACCTGCACCTGCGCCGCCGGCGCGTCACCCAGATCGTGCTGACCGGGGTGGCCACGAGCATCGGCGTCGAGTCCACCGCCCGCGCCGCCCACGAGCACGGCTACCACGTCACCCTGGCGACCGACGCCATGACCGACCTCGACCCCGAGGCCCACCGCCACAGCGTCGAGAAGATCTTCCCGCGCCTCGGCGAGACCGGCACCACCGCCGAGATCCTCAAACTGCTCGCCGCGACCGCGTCCTGAGGCGCGTGGAGCCCCGTCGGCTTGACACAATGGCCGCGGCACCGTCCGACAGATCCAAAGGCGAGGGGATGGCATGAGCCCGCTGATCACTCCTGAGGAGCTCGCCGCGATCGGCGACGCCGCGATCCTCGACGTCCGCTGGCGGCTGGGCGGACCGCCCGGCGTCGAGGCGTACCGCGAGGGCCACATCCCCGGCGCGGTCTTCTGCGACCTCAACGCCGATCTCGCCGCCCCCGCCGGGCCCGCCGGACGGCATCCGCTGCCCGCGCCGGAGGCGTTCCAGGGGGCGATGCGCCGCCTCGGGGTGTCCGAGGGCCGGCCGGTGGTCGTCTACGACGAGGCCGACTCGACGGCGGCGGCCAGGGCCTGGTGGGCGCTGCGCTACTTCGGCCACGGCGACGTGCGCGTGCTCGACGGCGGGCTGCGGGCCTGGACCCGGGCCGGGCTCCCGGTGACCAAGGACGAGAGTCCCGTCCCGCCGGGCGACTTCACCGCGCGGCCGGGCGGGATGCCGGTGCTCGACGCCGATCAGGCCGCCGCGCTGGCGTCCGACGGCGTGCTGCTCGACGCCAGGGCGGCCGAGCGCTATCGGGGTGAGGTGGAGCCGATCGACCCGGTCGCCGGGCACATCCCGGGTGCGGTCAGCGCCCCGACCACTGGGAACGTCGAGCCCGGCGGGCGATTCCACAACAGGGAGTTCCTCCGCGAGCGCTTCAACAGCCTCGGGGCGGTCGAGGGCGTGCCCGTGGGCGCGTACTGCGGGTCGGGGGTCACGGCCGCCCACGAGGTGCTCGCACTGGAGATCGCCGGGCTGCCGGCCGCCCTGTACGTCGGCTCGTGGTCCAACTGGGTCGCCGACCCCGGCAGGCCGGTCGCGACCGGCTGACGGGGTGCGTGGTGGCGCGACCGTGGGCGCCCGCTGACCGGGACGCGGAGCGCGTCAGGCACCGCCGTCGGTGAGGGTGCGGCGCGTCAGCGGGCGACGAGAGGCTCGTCGCCGGCGCCGAAGCAGACGAAGCCCGGCACTGCCGTCTTCTCGGACGCCTGGGCCAGCGCCTCGGCGGGGGAGCGGCCCTCTGCCAGCAGCGTGTGGAAGAGCGTCATGAGCGTCAGCGCCTCGTCGTCGCGCACCGGCACCACACCGGCCACCACGCACGCGGCGTCCCCGTTGCGGGCGGCGCTGTCGAGGAAGGCCCCGGCGAGGCCCAGCGCCGCGCCGTCCACCGGGGCGTGCGCCATCCCGGCGTCGCAGGCCGACAGCACGACGAGACGGGGGATCCGCCGCGCGGTCAGCAGGTCGTAGGCCATGAGCGGTCCGTCGTCGAGCGTGATCTGCGACAGCATGGGCCCGCGCGGACTGAACATCCCATGGGCCGCGACGTGGAGCACGTCGGCCCGCTCAAGCGCGCGGAGCGCCTCCGCCCTGGTGGCGCCGACGCGCCGCGCCCGCGCGTGCGCGGCGGCGACCACGTCGGCCTCGGCCGCGGCGTGGTCGAGCCCCGGTCCCGCGAGCGACAGCACCAGGGGGACGCCGGCCGGGCCCGGCCGCGGGGCGAGCCACGCGGCGGCGTCGGCCGCCACCGACACCGGCCGGCCGCGCAGCGAGGGAAGCAGCGGCCAGGGCAGCGTGCACAACGCTCCGGTGGGCACGACCGTCACCGGCCCGCCGGGCCGGCTCCCCGCTGACATGAGGGTGCCGGGACCGGACAGGAGAGCGCGGTCGAGCGCGGACAGCTCGCGGGCCGTCCCCTCGTCCACCACCCCGGGAAGATCGCCCGCGTCACGCGCGGCATCGCGCAGGGTGTCGAGCAGAGCGCGGCGGCGCAGGCCGTACCGGATCCGTACGGTCGCCTCCACCGCCGCCTGGTAGGAGCCGAGGGCTCGCAGCGCGCATCCCTCTGACCCGGCTGTGACGGCGAACAGGTCGTCGCCGCGCCGCACGAGCTCCACGAGGAGCCCGGACCCGGCGGGCAGGAGACCGTGGAGCACTGACGTGGGAGCCGCGGCGCCGCGCACGACCGCCCGCCATCGCTCGGCCCACTCGAGCACCGTCCGCGCGTCCCCCGTCCGCCGGGCCCGGTCGAGGGCGATCTCCAGGCCGAACGCGGCGAGATCCTCGGCCGGCCGCGCCGCGTGCACCCGCAGTTCCGCGTCCCGCGCCAGGTCGCGCTCGCGTGGACCGACGTCGCCGCCCGGGGCGTGCACGGCCTCGATGCCCCGTGCCGTGGCCGCCAGGGCCCGATCGAGGTCTCCGTCCAACCGGTGCCGCATCGCCACCGCGTGCCAGCGTACGAGCGGGCGGGTGGCGGTGGCGGCGACGAGATCGAGCTGCGGGCGGGCGGTCGTGATCGCGCCCAGCCGTACGGCCGCCGCCGCGGCGGTGAGCCGCAGCGCCGCCGAGGCCCCGGGCCAGCCGCACGCCGCGAGGTCGCCGGCGCAGGCGACGAGGTCGGTGACCAGGCTCTCGGCCCCCGCCGCGTTCCGGCTGCCGCCGGCCTGGGCCTCCGCCGCCGCGTCCCGTGCGTGCGCGGCCTGCGGGGCGGGAGTCTCCGCGAGGCGGGCGCGCAGGACCACCTCCCTGGCCAGGGGCAGCCAGGCCGTCCTGCCCTGCGCGTCCAGCTCCGCGAGCGCCGTGCGCGCCGTCGTCTCGGCCAGCGGGGCGTCCCCGGCGAGGAGCGCGGCCTGGGCGAGCAGCAGCCGCGCGCCGGGGAGCGCCGCCTGCGCCCCGGCCGCCACCAGTTCGGGCACGGCCTGTTCGAGCAGCGTGCGCGCCTCACCGGGCAGTCGCGCGGCCACCAGCGCCTCGGCGAAGTCCGTGCGCATCACGGCGAGCCGTTCGGGGAAGCCGAACAGCGTGGCCTCGGCCGCGCGGTATCGCGCGAAGGCGGCGGCGATGTCGCCGCGCCGGGCGGCCACGAACGGCAGGTTGCCCTCCGCCAGCATCGCGACGTGATCCAGGCCGGCCGACCTCGCGACCCGGGCGCACTCGGCCAGGTCGGCCTCGGCCTCGCCGTACTGATCGAGATAGGTGTGGGCGAGCCCGCGGTTCAGCAGCCCGCCCGCCCGGAAGCGGGGATCGTCGTCCAGCAGGCCGATCGCCCGGTCGCAGTGCCGTACGGCCTCCTCGTGCCGTCCCAGCAGGATCAGGGCGACCGACCGCTGCACGCCGAGCCTCGCGAGGTCCGCTCCCGCGAGATCCCGCTCGGCGAGGTCGGCGAGGCGCAGCCCGCCCTCGGGGTCGCCGAGCTGGGCCCTGACCGTGACGAGCGACATCCTGGCCTGCGCCACCCGGCGCGGGAACCCCCGCCCCGCCGCGATCGCCTCCTCCAGCCGCTCTCCGGCGAGTTCGAGGTCGCCCAGCTCGCGAGCCGCCAGCGCCGCCGCGCGCAGCGCCACCGACGCCGCCTCGCCGTACGCGCCGGCGGCCAGGTCCAGTACGGCTCTCGCCTCCCCGAGGGCCAGCCGAGGATCGGTCGCGGAGAGCCGCACGGCGGCCTCGGCCCTGTCGAGCAGCAGGTCCCCGGAAGAAGTCATGGGTGCACGTGGATCCAGCGGGTGAAGACGGGAGGGTGGCCGGGCCGGTGGCAGACGACGCTGACCCACCCGGGCGGCAGACCGGCCACCGCGAAGTGGCCACTGCCGGAGGGCACGCGGACCTTGGCGATGTGCGGTGTCCGCACCTCGATCCTGGTGTCCGGCCCGGGCGTGGGGGACACCTGACCCGCCACCTCCATGCGCCCGCCGGTGACGGCCGTCTCGACGTCGATGACCAGGTCGTTCGCGCTGAAGCGCCGGACGCCGGCCTGCGCCGCCCCGGCCTCGGGGGAGGAACGGGCTCCCGGCGGCACGGGGAGGTCGACCGGCCCGGCGGGCACGCCTCCGGGCACCCGCAGGCCGAAGACCGCCCGGGCGGCGGCCGACACGCCTTCCGGCACCGGATCGGCGCCCGCTCCCATGCGCAGGGCCGCCAGCAGGTATTCCTCTCTCAACGGGTCTCCTCCTCCACGAGAGCGCGCAGGCGGGCCATACATCGGGCCCGGGTGGGGCCGATGCTGCCCACCGGCAGGTTGAGACGGACCGCTATCTGGGCGTACCGCGCCTCGGGGTGGAGCACGTAGAGGCGGATGAGCGACCGGCACGGCTCACCGAGCAGGTCGAGCCTGCGCCACACCTGCCTGCCGAATTCGGCGTCCACCACCGCGGCCGTCGGGTCGGGCAGCGCCGTGTCCGGCACGTCCAGGTCGGAGACCACCTCCCCGCGTGCTCTGCGGCTGAGCCGGGCCGCCTCGTGGCGGGTCGTGGTGACGAGCCACGCGCCGATCCGTTCGGGGTCGCGGATCGCGCCCGCGTTCTCCACGAGCCGGAGCCATGCGCCCTGCACGGCGTCGGCCGCGTCGGCGGCGCTCAGCCCGAACGCCCGGGCGACCGCCCACATCCTGCCGTCGAATCGGGCGACCAGGTCCTCCCAGGAGGCCTGGTCGATGATGGCGATGGAGTCGTCTGTCGACATATGTCACTCTGCGCGATCGGGGGGAAGCTTATGGTGACAGGAACCCTATCGATCTCCGCTCGTCACGACCACCCCGAGATCCGCGATCCGCCGGCCGCCGTCGAGCAGGCGCCGTACGGCCCGGCCCGGCGGGACCTCCCGGCACAGGCGGGCGAGTGCGCCGGTGACGACGGCGGCGGCGAACGAGGTGCCGCTCCAGGTGGCGTAGCCGTGGAAGTCGCCGAAATCGAGGAAGCTGCTGGCCAGGCCGACGCCCGGGGCCCAGACGTCCACCCAGGGGCCGTAGGCGGAGAAACCGGCCCTGACGTCGCCGTCGAGCGCGCCGACCGCGACCACACCGGGCAGGGCCGCGGGCCAGAAGGGACGCGACGACGCGGTGTTGCCCGCGCACGCGACGACGGCGGGGAAGCCCGCGAGCGCTTCGGCCAGCCCGAGGGGCGGCGCGTCGTCGAAGGTGTGCCCGCCGAAGGAGAGGTTCACCACGTCGGCCCGGTCGCCGCGCAGCGCGGCGAGCGCGCGCAGCAGCGCCGCCTCGTCGCTCACGCCGTCGCTGTCGAGAAAGCGCAGGACGCGCAGCCGGACGCCGGGCGCGTGCCGCTGGATCAGCCCGGCCACGAACGTGCCGTGCCCCGCCTGCCGGTCGCGCGCGCCGTCGCCGTCCGCGTCGGGCGTCTCGGCGATGTCGTCGCTGTACCACCGCGCCAGCCAGGGGTGCGGCGCCAGGCCGGTGTCGAGGACCGCCACGGTGACCTCGCCGGGCTCACCCGGCTCGTACGGCGGCGCCGCCGCCGGCAGGGGCGGTCCCCCGGGCCCGCCGAAGAACAGCGGCTGGCCGGACAGGACGTGGTTGGGGGAAGCGGCGTGCCCGCGGTCGCGGAGCGTGGCCGTCAGGTCGATCACGTCGGTGCCCGGCGGCAGCCGTACGCGATGGACGCGGCCGGCACCCGGAAGGGGCTCGGAGCCCAGGGCCCACCGGGCGACGGCGGCGGGGGAGGAGGTCAGGAGTTCGTCCGGCCGGATGAGAACGGGCCGTCCCGGGAGGGGTTCGACGAGCCGGCTGCGCATCGGGGAGCCTTTCCGTGATGGTTACGGAACGCGTCCTTCCCGATTCAGTTGGTCGCCAAGCGCCAATCGGTATGACCCCCCTCTGGTGCCAGGCTGCGACGGACGGTAGTCTCTCCTACAGTCATCCAACCGTGATCATTCCAAGTGTGAGGCCGTTGGGGAAGGCGCACCTCATGCGAATTGGGAGGTCCGGTGGCTGCTGCTCGTGGCGTCCTGTACGTCCACTCGGCTCAGCCTGCGCTGTGCCCGCACATCGAGTGGGCCGTCGCAGGCGTTCTTGGCGTTCCCGTCGACCTGACGTGGACCGCCCAGCCCGCCGCGCCCGGGACCCTGCGGGCCCAGGCCGAGTGGGAGGGGCGTCCCGGCACGGCGGCGGCGATCACGTCCTCACTCATGGGCTGGCAGCGCATCCGCTTCGAGATAACCGAGGACGCCTCGCCGGGCGTGGACGGCTCCCGGCACGCCTACACACCGACGCTGGGCGCCTTCACGGCGGTCGTCGGCGCGAACGGGGACATCCTGATCCCCGAGGACCGGCTACGCAACGTGATGCTGATGGCCGCCCAGGGCCGGGTCGTCCTCGAGGAGGAGCTCGACCGCCTGCTGGGCAAGCAGTGGGACGAGGAGCTGGAGTCGTTCCGGTACGCGGGCGAGGGCGCGCCGGTGCGCTGGCTGCACGCGGCCGTCTGACGCCTTTTTATGCGGATGGTGATAACAATCCGCCCTTGCGCCTTGTGAAAGCGACATAGAAAGTCGTCTTTTTCGCAGATATACCGGGACTCATCCACGTCCGCACCCCCCGACGCGGACCCGAGGAGGAGTCCATGAGCGTTCTTGCCCGGCGCCTGGCGATCGGCGTGGCGGCGGCGGCGCTGCTGGCCGGCTCGGCGGCGCCCGCCCACGCGGCCGCCGCCTACGACTACCACCCGAGCGACGCCGACTGGGCCGACTGCCCACGGCTTCCGGCCGGTGCCACGCCCGACACCTGGAGTTGCATCTTCATCATCACCGTGGGCGGCTCGATCAAGCTCGGCTCGATCACCCAGGACATCAGCGAGCCGCTGCGGATCACCGTCGCACAGGGCAAGCTCGCCGACGGCAGCACGGCGGCAGCGTTCGGCAGCGTCGCCGGCGGCCGGATGAAGGTGCCCGGCGGCCTCATCGGCAAGCCGTTCGAGGTGCCCAAGCTCACCGACGTGTACGTGGAGACCCAGGGCACCGGGAAGGTCGAGGCCGGCCCGATCTTCCCGACAAACGTCGGCATCAAGATCCGCATGATTCACTCGCTGCTCGGCAAGAAGTGCTACATCGGGAGCGACGCCGCTCCGATCGTGCTGAACCCCGAGGTCACCTCGCTGGACCTGACGTCCATCGACGGGACGCCGGTCTTCAAGGTCGCGGCCAAGGACACGACGTTCGCCGTGCCGAAGGCGTCGGGCTGCGGCCTCAACTGGGGCCTGGTCAACACGGCCGTGAACCTGCGGGCCGGGCTGCCCTCGCCGAGCGGCAAGAACGCGGCCGACTTCCAGTGGTTCGTCCGCGGCAAGTCCTACCTGGAGCTTCCCCAGCTCACGTCCTGACCTCCTCCGCGTCCGCCCGGTCCCCACCCGTGGAGGCCGGGCGGGCGACGGCTCAGGCGAGCCCGTCCAGGACGGCGATGTCCTCGGGGGACAGGCACAACCGGGCCGCGGCCATGTTCTCCTCCTCGACCTGTTCGCGCAGCCGCTCCGGCTCCGCGGCGGCCTCGAAACCGCGCCACTCGTCGCGGACCACGCCGACCTTGGTGGCGATGACCAAATCGTCAGGATAAGGGTGCAGGGCCTGCCTGATCAGGTCGTTGGCGACGTGCGGGCCGTAGAAGTCGCTGGTGTCGATATGGGTGACGCCCAGCTCCACGATACGAAAGCGCCGGCCCCCGGATGCGGGGACCGGCGCCTTCAGTGCGTCGTCAGAGCGGGATGTTGCCGTGGGCCCCCCGGGCCGGGGTGGCCTGGGCGAGCACCCGGGCGATCGCGCCGCGCGTCTTGGCCGGCTCGATCACCTCGTCGATCACGCCGAGGTCGAGGGCGCGCTGGAGGCCGCCCGCCGCCTTCTCGTGCTCCTCGGCGAGCCGGGCCTCGAGCGCGGAGCGCTCCTCCTCCGGGGCGGCGGCGAGCTCGCGCCGCTTGAGGATGCGCACCGCGGCGACCGCACCCATGACCGCCACCTCGATGGACGGCCAGGCGAACACCCGGGTCGCGCCGAGCGAGCGGGAGTTCATCGCGATGTACGCGCCGCCGTACGCCTTGCGGGTGATCAGCGTGACGCGGGGCACGGACGCCTCGGCGAACGCGTGCAGCAGCTTCGCGCCCCGCCGGACGACCCCGTCGTGCTCCTGGCCGACGCCGGGGAGGTAGCCCGGCACGTCCACGAGCACCACCAGCGGCACCCCGAAGGCATCACACATCCGGACGAACCGGGCGGCCTTCTCGGCCGAGGCGGAGTCGAGGCAGCCGCCGAGCCGCATCGGGTTGTTGGCGATGACGCCGACCGTGCGGCCGCCGAAGCGGCCCAGGGTGGTGACGATGTTCGGCGCCCACTTGGGGTGCAGCTCCACGCCGGGCTCGTCGAGCAGCCCGTTCACCAGCGGATGCACGTCGTAGGCGCGGCGGGGGTTGTCGGGGAGCAGGTCGCTGAAGTCGACCTCGTCCACCTCGCCGCGCACCCGGCCCTGGTGGCCGAGCAGGCAGGCGAGCTGGCGGGCCCGCAGCATCGCCTCGGGCTCGTCCTTGGTGACGACGTGGACGACGCCGCTGCGCTTGCTGTGCGGCTCCGGACCGCCGAGGGCGGCCATGTCGATCTGCTCGCCGGTGACGCTGCGGACGACGTCGGGGCCGGTGACGAAGATGCGGCCCTGGTCGGCCAGGATCACGATGTCGGTCAGGGCCGGGCCGTACGCGGCGCCGCCGGCCGCCGGGCCGACGACGACGGAGATCTGCGGGACCAGGCCCGACGCCTTGGTCATGGCGGCGAACACGCGGCCCACGGCGTGCAGCGACTCCACGCCCTCGGCCAGGCGGGCGCCGCCGCAGTGCCAGAGGCCGATGATCGGCACCCGCTCGCGCACGGCCACGTCGTAGGCGTGGACGATGTGCTCACAGCCCTCCGCGCCCATCGCGCCGCCCTGGACCTGGGCATCGCTGCAGAACGCCACGACCGGCACACCTTCGATGCGCCCGGTCACCGCACGCACGCCGCTCTTGTCCTCGGGGCTGATCGGCCGGATCGAGCCCTCGTCCAGCAGGTGGCCGAGGCGCACCAGGGGGTCACGATGGTCGACGGCGGCCGCTCCGGCGGCATCGGCCACCGTCCTGCTGTCCAGCACTGTCATTCGAGACTCCCTTGTCAAACCGTCGTGAAGGCCACGGCGACGTTGTGTCCGCCGAACCCGAAGGAGTTGTTGATCGCGGCGAGCTGGTCGCCCTCGAGCTTGCGGGGTTCGCCGCGTACGAGGTCGACTTCGATGCCGTCGGCCGGGTCGTCCAGGTTCGCGATGGCCGGCACGATCCGCTCGTGCAGGGCGAGAATGGTGAAGATCGACTCGATGCCGCCGGCGCCGCCGAGGAGGTGGCCGGTCATCGACTTGGTGGCGGTGACGATCGCGTGGTCGCCGATGGCCTCCTTGATCGCACGGGCCTCGATCTCGTCGCCGAGCGGGGTCGATGTGGCGTGGGCGTTGACGTGGACGACGTCCGACGGGGCGAGGTCCGCGTTCTTGAGGGCCCGGAGCATGGCCTCCGTGCCGCCCTTGCCGTCCGGGTCCAGCCCGGTGATGTGGAAGGCGTCGCTGGTGTAACCGGCTCCGGCGGCCACGGCGTAGATGCGGGCGCCGCGAGCCAGGGCGTGCTCCTCCGACTCCAGCACCACGATGCCCGCGCCCTCGCCGAGCACGAAGCCGTCGCGGCCCTTGTCGAACGGGCGGGAGGCGCGCTCGGGCTCGTCGTTGCGGGTCGACATGGCCCGCGCCGCGGCGAACGACGCCACGTTCAGGCCGTGGATCGCCGCCTCGGTGCCGCCGGCGACCACCATGTCGGCCCGGCCGGAGCGGATCATGTCGATGCCGTAGCCGATGGACTCGGCGCCGGTGGCGCAGGCGCTGACCGTGGCGTGCGCGCCGGCCTTGGCGCCCAGCTCGATGCTGATCCAGCCGGCCGAACCGTTGGGCATGAGCATGGGCACGGTGAACGGCGACAGCCGGTTCCAGCCCTTCTCCCGGTAGAGGTCGTAGGCGGAAAGGATCGTTCCGATTCCGCCGATGCCGCTGCCGACCACCACGCCCAGACGGTCGCCGTCCACCTCGGGGGCGCCCGCGTCCTGCCAGGCCTGCCTGGCGGCGATCAGGGCGAACTGCTCGGCGCGGTCGAGCCTCCTGGCCTCGGGCCGGGGAAGCACCTCGCCGGGGTCGACGGCCGCCACACCGGCGAACTTCACCGGCACGGTGTCGACCCAGTCCTCGGTGAGCGTGCGGATGCCCGACCGCCCCTCGAGGAGCGCCGACCAGGTCGATGCGACGTCTCCACCGAGGGGCGTCGTCGCGCCGAGCCCGGTGACTACGACACGTACCCGGTCCTTACTCACTTGTCTGCACTCCTCTTGGTAATCAGGGCGTGAAAGGGGGCCGGACGCGCCCTGTCGCCTCGCCGGAGGCGGGGGCGGGCACGTCCGCGCGACCGTCGTACGGCGAAGGTCAGGCCTGGATGAAGTTGATGACGTCCTTGACGGTCTTCAGGTGCTTGAGCTGGTCGTCGGGGATCTCGACGCCGAACTCGTCCTGGGCCGCGACGGCGATCTCGACCATGGAGAGCGAGTCGATGTCCAGGTCGTCCACGAAGCTCTTCTCCGGGGTGACCTCGTCGGCCGAAATGCCGGTGATCTCGTTGATGATCTTGCCGAGGCCCGCGAGGATCTCCTGCTCGGTCAGTGCCATGTCGCGACTACTCCTTGGATTTACTGTCTTCCGGGTTTCCTGGGTTGCCCCAGCTCTGTACGGCAGGCCGTACAAGTTCCTCAGGGGATCTCGATCACCTGGGAGGCGTAGGTGAGGCCGGCGCCGAAGCCCAGCAGCAGGGCCAGGCCGCCCGACTGGACCTCGCCGCGCTCGATCATGCGCGAGAGCGCGAGCGGGATCGACGCGGCGGAGGTGTTGCCGGCGAGCACGATGTCCCTGGCGACGACGGCGTTGTCGGCGCCCAGCTTGCGCGCGATGGCCTCGACGATCCGCAGGTTCGCCTGGTGGGGAACGAAGGCGGCCAGGTCGGCGGGGTCCACGCCCGCACGCTCGCAGGCGAGCTTGGCCACCGGGTGAAGCGCGGTGGTGGCCCAGCGGAACACCGTCTGGCCTTCCTGGTAGAGGAAGGACTGACGGTCCTTGATCATGATTGCCTCGGCCTTGTCGCCGGCGCTGCCCCAGGCCACCGGGCCGATGCCGGGCCGGTCGGAGGGGCCCACGACCGCGGCGCCCGCGCCGTCGGCGAAGATCACGGCGGTCGACCGGTCTTCGCCGTCGACCCACTGGGTGAGCTTCTCGCTGCCGACGACCAGCACGTTGGTCGCCGAGCCCGACCGCACCGCGTCGGACGCGGCGGCCAGCGCGTAGCAGAACCCCGCGCACGCGGCGTTGAGGTCGAAGGCGCCGGGGGCGGTGATGCCGAGCCGGTGGGCGACGCGGCCGGCGGCGTTGGGAATCGGGGCCTCGATCGTGCAGGTCGCCACGATCACCAGGTCGATGTCGTCGCTGGACAGGCCGCTGGCCGCCAGGGCCTTGCCGCCGGCCTGCACCGCGAGGTCGATCTCCGACTCCTGCGGGCCCGCCACGCGGCGTTCCTTGATGCCGACGCGGCTCTGGATCCACTCGTCGTTGGTGTCGAGCCGGGCGGCGAGGTCGTCGTTGGTCACGACCTGGGCGGGCTGGTAGCCGCCGAACGCGAGAATCCTCGCCGCAGGGGCGCCTTGACCGAGCCTCACTTCAGCACCTCCCGTGCGGTGTCCAGGTCGGCAGGGGTCTTGAGCGCCACTGTCTTCACCCCGGGCAGGGCCCGACGGGCCAGGCCCGTCAGCGTGCCGCCGGGCAGCAGCTCGATCATGGCGGTGACGCCGCGCTCGGCCATCGTCGCCATGCAGGCGTCCCACCGGACCGGGTTGGCGACCTGATTGACCAGCCGGTCGAGGAACTCGCCTCCTCCTGCGACGGCCGCGCCGTCGGAGTTGGACAGCAGCGTGACCGACGGGTCCGCGGGGGTGAGGGCCGCGGCCTCGGCGCGCAGATGGTCGACGGCGGGGGCCATGTGGACGGTGTGGAAGGCTCCGGCGACCGCCAGGGAGCGCACCCGCGCCTTCTCCGGCGGCTCGGCCGCGAAGGCCTCCAGCTGCGCCCGAGTGCCGCCCGCGACGATCTGGCCCGCGCCGTTCATGTTGGCGGGGGTCAGTCCGTGCTTGGAGATCGCGGCGAGGACGTCCTCCTCCGCGCCGCCGAGCACGGCGCTCATGCCGGTCTCGGTGACGGCGGCGGCCTTGGCCATCGCCCGGCCGCGCTCGCGCACCAGGGCGAGGGCCTGCTCGGGGGTCAGCACCCCGGCCATCGCGGCGGCGGCGAGTTCGCCCACGCTGTGCCCCGCGACCATGTCCGGCCGGACCCCGAGAGTCTCGAACGACGCCAGGGCGGCCGCCACAAGCAGGGGCTGGGCCACGGCGGTGTCGCGGATCTCGTCGCCGCCGGCGGTCGTCCCGTACGTCACGAGATCGAGCTCCACGATCTCCGACCACGCGGAGATTCGGTCGCGGAACTCGGGTATCTCGAGCCACGGACTGAGGAATCCTGGGGTTTGGGCGCCTTGGCCCGGAGCGACGATGACGAGCACGTACTCAACCCTGCCCTGTAGAGGTTCACCACACCGATGGAGATCCGAACGAACTTTGTGGCCGCCGCGTTGTGGGGTACCTACAGTTTCGGTGTCGAGAAGATTAAGGCACCCGGCTCAGGTTACGGACAGGCGCCCGAGTATGAGACCCACCTGGAGGGTGAATGCGGACCGCCCCTCCGTGGGCTGGTACCCGGTCAGTTCCGTGATCTTACGTAGACGGTACCGCACGGTGTTGGGATGGACGAACAGCAGCCGGGCCGTCGCCTCAAGGGAGGTTCCCTGCTCCAGGTACGTCGCGAGCGTGTCGAGCAGCGGAGTCCCGGCGAGCGGCTTGTAGACGTTCTCCACCAGCTGGGCCCTGGCGTCCTCGTCACCGTCCAGCGCGCGCTCGGCGAGCAGGTCCTCGGCGAGGACCGGGCGCGGGGCGTCGGGCCAGCCGGCCGCGGCGCGCAGACCGGCGATGGCGGCGCGGGCCGAGCTGGCCGCCGCATGCAGGTCGGGCACCTCCGGCCCGATCACGACGGGCCCGGGGCCGAAGCGCGCCACCACGCCGCGGGCCGCGTCCTTGACGCCGTCCGCGCCGCCCACGATGACGATGAGCCGGTCGCCCTGCACCCCGGCGAGCAGCTCGTGGCCGAGGCGCCGCCCCTTGTCGCGCAGCCCGTCGATGACGCTCTGCGGGTCCTCGTCGGGGGCGTACCCGGCGAAGACGACGACGGGCGCGGAGGTCCAGCCGAGCGCGGCGGCCCACGAGTGCAGCCCGTCGTCGACCTGGCCGCGCACCAGCGCGTCCACGATCAGCGCCTCCAGCCGCGCGTCCCACGAGCCGCGCGCCTCGGCCTCCCTGGCGTACACCTGGGCGGCGGCGAAGGCGACGTCGCGCGTGTAGCGCAGCATCGCGTGCCGCAGCAACTCCGCGCCGCCGGGCGCGGCCAGCTCCTCGACCTGGGCCTCGACGACCTCGACGACGATGCGGACGAGGTCGACCGTCTGCTGGAGCGACACGCTGCGCTTGAGCTCGCGCGGCGCGGTGCCGAAGAACTCGATGCTCGGCGTCGGCCGCCCCTCGCCCGCGTGGCCGAACCACTCGACGAACGCCGCGATGCCGGCCTGTGCCACCAGGCCGACCCACGACCTGTCCTCCGCCGACAGCGCGCGATACCAGGCCAGCCGCTCCTCCATCCGGGCCATCGCGGCCGTTCCGAGACTGCCCATGGCCCGGTCGAGCCGCCGCGCCGTGTCTTCCCGGATCTTGTCGCTCATCGGCACACCGTCTCCGGCCATCCGGACGACGTCGTCGCTCTGCCCGTCCGTACGCACCTGTCCGCCGTTCCACGCGCCCCGCTCGCTCACGCCCTCTAGCGTGCCAGGTCATCCCGGTGATCGTGCCGTACGGGGGTGTGGAGGGTGTCGCCGCAGGTCGGAACGGCGGCCCGCGGCCTCAGGCGCCGATGCGGTGAAGGACGACGATGTCCTCCCGGTCGAGGCGAAGCTCGTAGCCCTCGGTCAGGTAGCTGTTCACCACGCCGCGCAGGTCGTTGTTGACCGAGGCCACGATCCAGGGCGTGCCCCGCTTCTGGTAGTCCCACCACAGCACGGTCGTCCGGCCGGACAGCCGCGCGCCGAAGTCGTCGCTCGCCTCCACCACCACGCCGTCGGGGACCATGCTCATGGCCTGCTCCCTGGCCGCCGTACGCGGATCGGGGTGGTAGAAGTCCGGGCTCATCAGGTTGTCGAACGGCCGGTAGGGAACCGTGGTGACAGCGACCGCGAAGACCGCGGCGGCGTAGGCCAGCCGCAGGCCGTGCCCGGGGCGCGGCACCCCGCGCCGCTCCAGCCACCGGATGAGCCGGGCCGCGCCGTCCACCCCGGCCATCAGCAGGATCACCACCACGAACGCGTCGTAGTGCCAGCCGGTCGACCACCAGTTGTCGGAGTCGGCCAGCAGCCGCTCCAGGATGAGCGGCAGCGCCGCCAGGACCAGCGGGGACAGCAGGCACAGGAACAGCGCCGGCCACAGCAGCAGGCCCCAGGTGTCCCACTTCGAGTGGTCGTCGAAGAGCATGGCCACGAACGCGTGCGGCCGCGTCACGGCGCTCCACAGCATCTGCGGCAGGTCCTCGCCGAGCTTGGAGTAACGCGTGTAGTAGGCCGGGTTGCCGCCCGCCAGGGGGATCACGAACTTGCGCACCACCTCGAACACGGCCACCCCGGTGAACGCCAGCCCGGCGCCGAGCCTGCGCTGCCCGGTGAAGAACAGCCAGACGCCGATGCCCGCCACCATGAGGCCCAGGTCCTCCTTGGTGAGCAGCAGGCCGAGCACCGCGAGCACGCCGGGCAGCCGCCGCCCGGCGTGCAGCCGCTCGATGGCGATCGCGCTCAGCAGCGGCACGAAGGCCACCTCGTGGAACTCCACCGCCGTCGCCTGCGCGACCGGCCAGGAGATGGCGTACGCCACGGAGACGAGGTAGGCGTGCGGCGTGCCCAGCACGCGGCGGGTGAACATCCACACGAACGGGATGGCCAGGGCGAACAGCACGGCCTGCGCCACGAGCAGCGTCTCGGGCCCGTTGTGCAGCCAGTAGAGGGGTGCCAGCACGGCCAGGATCGGCGAGAAGTGGTCGGCGAGCTGGATGTAGTCCATGCCGAAGCCGCCGGTGACCCCGCGCAGCGGCACCGTGGGCGCGGAGAAGTGTGAGTATCCGCGCACCGCCTGGTCGAAGATGACCAGGTCGTAGGTGGCCACCTGGAAGTGGGCGAACCTGAGCAGCGAGAGGGTCCAGTTCAGGGCCGACGACAGCGCGCAGAGCACGGACACCGCGATCAGGTGCCGGTTGGACCTCAGGAACCGCGCGGCGGGGTGCGGGGCCGCCGCGCCGTCCGGCTGTTCCTCCGGTTCGACGGCGGCCGTGGCGCCGGCGGTGTCTCCAGGCTCCGCCTCGCCGGCTGCCCGGGTGCCTGCGGTGTCTCCGGGCTCCGCGACGGCCGTTCCGTCCACGGCGGCTGCCTCCAGGGTGTCGTCGGGGTCGCTGCCTCTCCGGGGCGGCTCCTCCGCCGGTTGCCCGGACGTCGCGGTCCCCGTGATCACGAGGAGGAGAGTAGGCCCTCCGGGCGGGAACGGTCTATACGGGCGTATCCCCGGAAACGCCTTAATGGGACGTACGACGCTCCCACCTGGGCCTCCTCACGCGCGCCCATGAATCTTTCACGGGCGTCGTCCCGGGGCGTCCCCCGGTGTCGGCGGGTCAGATGACGGCGACGGCCGTGATGAGGCCGATGAAGAAGTGCGTCACGCCGAGGAGGACGGCGGCGGGCTGCAGCGTGGTCTCCCGGACCAGCTCACGCACCGAGATGCCGGCGACCTTGTCGAAGGCCACCATGCCGAGCGTCTGCACGGCGATGCCCACCAGGCCGAACACGAGCGTCGCGAGCAGGCCCTCGCGCAGCGCGCCGCCGGACGACCAGATGGAGGCCGCCACCACGAGTCCGACGCCGGCGACGCTGGAGGCGGCCAGCACCGTGGCGTTGGGATTGCGGTCGGTACGGATGACCTTGCTGAGCCGCCCGGGCGTCGCCAGGTCGATGACGTAGAACCCGGCGACGAGCAGCAGCACGCCCAGGATGGCGTACGCGAGGATCGCCAGGGCGCCGTGCGTGAGCACGTCGGCGATGGAGGTTGTGGTGTTCACGGGGGGCCTTCGCTTTCAGCCGTGGATGCGGTGGGGGACGAAAGAGGACGTGTCGTCGGTGACGAGGCCGGAGGTCTCCCGGATGCCGAGCCCGGCCGACTCCTCGTCGACCATCCACGCCCCGAGCACCGGACGCCAGCCGTCGAAGTCCGGCAACGGCAGGAACTCCTGGTAGACGAAGCCCTCCCTGCCGTAGTCGCCCTCGGTCTCCACCTCGACGCCCGGCGCGGCGATCCGCATCGAGGCGCCCTCGCGGCCGAGCAGCGGCTTGCGCACGTATCCGGGGCCGCCGGCCAGTTCGCGGGGACCGTCGAGGTAGGCGGGCAGCAGGTTCGGGTGGCCCGGGTACAGCTCCCACAGGATCGCCAGCAGAGCCTTGTTGGACAGCAGCATCTTCCACAGCGGCTCGATCCACGTCATCGAGATCTGCTGCGCGAGCGCGTGCGGCGCGAACGGCTCCGCGACGATCCACTCCCAGGGATACAGCTTGCACAGCGTGCGGACGACCCGGTGCTCCATGTCGACGAACCGGTGGTTGAGCGCGTCCCAGCCGATGTCCTCCATGGCGATCGCCGCCGTGACCAGCCCGGCCTGCTCCGCGGTCTCCTGGAGGTAGCCGATGGTCATCGCCTCCTCGCCCGTCTCGTCGGCGCTGGTCCACGCGAAGTGGGCCGGGCCCGTCTGGAGCGTGAGGGACTTCCAGCGGTCGACAAGGCGCTCGTGGATCGAGTTCCACTGGTCGTCTTCGGGATACACGTCCTTCAGCCAGAACCACTGCACGACGGCGCTCTCGACCAGGCTGGTCGGCGTGTCGGCGTTGTACTCCAGCAGCTTGGCCGGTCCCGCGCCGTCGTAACGCAGGTCGAACCTGCCGAAGACGTGCGGGTCGCGCCGCCGCCACGACTCCGCGACGGCCGCACGGCAGTGCGGTGGGATGCCGAGGTCGGCGAACCTGCCGGAGGCCACGATGTGGTCGGCCGCGGCCAGGCACATCCGGTGCAGCTCCTCGACCTGCTCCTCCAGGGCGAGGACCTCGTCCATGGTGAAGACGTAGTGGACGCTCTCGTCCCAGTAGGGCCGGGTGAGGCCCTCGGGGTGGGCGGAGCGATGGAACGCGAGCCCCTGCGACTCGATGAGGGCGGCCCAGTTCTCCCTGGGCGCCGAGGTCAGCCTGCGCACGTGCCGGCCCCGCTCAGCCGCCGCCGCCGAAGTGGAAGCCGAAGCCGCCCCGCTGCACGACCCGCCCCGACCGGGTCGTGATCTGGGCGTCGGCCGGCCGGACCGTCGTGCCGTGGTAGACCCGGCCGCCCACGTGGCTGCCGCCGTAGTACCAGCGGTACGCGCCGTGCGAGCCGTAGTAGTGGCTGCCACCGCTGCCGTCGTCGTCGCAGTAGTCGTCGTCGACGACCACGTACGACCCGTCCGGATTGAGCGTCGAGGTGTCCACGCAGTCGGCGCCGACCTCCTCGTAGTCGTCCTGCGCCGCGCAGAAGCCGACGACGAGGACGGACAGCACGCCCAGGGTGCCGAGTTTGATCGCCGTGGAGGACTTGATGCCGCTCGACGGCGGCGGCGTCTCCGGCCGCGGCGTGCCCATCGCCATGGGATGGGTGGGCAATGAGGAGCCACCGGGTGGCGTCGTCTTCGGTGGGGGGCTCTCCCCGGGTTCTGCCAATCGGGCTCCTGCTGTCGAGATCGGCACACATTATCGTCTCGCTGGACGAACGGGACAGGCAGCCGCGGGGTTCCTGATCGGTCTGTTATCTCCGCCCGGCTGAGATGCCGTACGCCGGGTAGCGTCCCGGGTGTGGATCCCGTCGAGGCACTGAAGCGCATCGCCTTCCTGCTGGAACGGGCCGGCGAGCCGACCTACCGCGTGCGCGCCTTCCGGGGCGCCGCCGCCGCGATCGAGGACCTGCCCCGGGAGGAGCTGGTACGGCTCGCGCGCACCGGCGGCCTGACCGACATGCGGGGCATCGGCAAGGTCACGGCCCTGGCCGTCACCGAGGCGCTGGACGGCGCCGTGCCGACCTACCTGCGGCGGCTCGAGGACACCAAGGACGTCGACCTCGACGAGGCCGCGCAGGCGCTGCGGTCGGCGCTGCGCGGCGACTTCCACAGCCACTCCGACTGGTCGGACGGCGGATCGCCCATCGCGGAGATGGCCGACGCCGCCCGCGCGCTCGGTCACGAGTACCTGGCGCTGACCGACCACTCGCCCCGGCTGACCGTCGCGCACGGCCTGTCCGCCGACCGGCTGCGGCGGCAACTCGACGTGGTCGCCGAACTCAACGAGCGGTACGCGGGGGACGGCGGCCCGCCGTTCCGGATCCTGACCGGCATCGAGGTGGACATCACCACCGACGGCTCGCTCGACCAGGAGCCGGAGCTGCTCGAACGGCTCGACGTCGTGGTGGCGAGCGTCCACTCGCTGCTGCGGATGGAGTCCGCGGACATGACCCGGCGGATGGTCGCGGCGGTGGCCGACCCCAACGTGGACGTCCTCGGGCACTGCACCGGCCGGGTCGTGCGCGGACGAGGGCGGCCGGAGTCCCGGTTCGACGCCGAGATCGTCTTCGAGGCGTGCCGGAGGTTCGGGGTCGCGGTGGAGATCAATTCGAGGCCCGACCGGCTCGACCCGCCCAAGCGCCTGATGCGGCTGGCGTACGAGATGGGCTGCGAGTTCGCGATCGACTCCGACGCCCACGCGCCCGGCCAGCTCGACTGGCAGCGGTTCGGGTGCGAGCGCGCGGCCCTGTGCGGGATACCGCCCGACCGCATCCGCAACACCCGCCCCTGGGGGACTGCTGCGGACTTGGGGTGATAGTGCTGTGGCGCCCGAGTGAGGTGTGTTGGGCGGGTTTCGCCGGACTGATCGACGTAGCGTCGAATCATGAAACGCCGCGACGCGCTGGTGAAGGAGCTGGAATCCGCCGGATGCCTGTCGGCCCGCGAGCTCGCCTCGCGCCTCGGGGTCAGCAAGAGCACCGTCGTGCGCGACGTCGCGAAGCTCCGGGAGGCCGGTGTCCCGATTCGGCTCGACCAGGGCGGGTACGCGCTCGCGGGCCCCGAGTCCGTGAAACGCGCCATCGACAGGGCGCTGCGCGGGCGGCACGTGCTGCGCCTGGAGTATGTGAACAGCAAGGGCGTGCCCACCGTCAGGGACGTCGAGCCCAGCATCTGCCTGGGTGGCCGGGGCGGGCACTGGTATCTGGTGGCCTGGTGCCGGTTACGCGACGACGTGCGCGTCTTCCGGCTCGACCGGATCTCCTGGGCCGAGGTCATGGACGAGCGCTTCCCCGAGCCGGGCCGCGACCGCCTGGCCGAGCTCGCCGAGGCCGTCGGCGGCTGAGTCGCCGCCCCGCGGCGCTGGGAGGCGGCGCGGGTACGACCGGAAACGCGGGCGGCACGGCCGGGGCCGGACGCGGCTGGTGCGGCGGAGTCGTGAGGACCCGCGAATCCGTGAGCCGGGTGGACGGGCGTCGCTCGGGTGTGCCCGTTCTGACGTGCGCCGATGCGCGGGAGTCGAACGCGTCAGCGAGAAATGTCGGTGGGGTGGCCTACCCTCTGCGGCGTGAACCGTACCGACCGGCTCTATGCGATCGTCGAGGACCTGCGGGCGATCTCCCCGCGCTGCCGGTCCGCGCGTGAGCTCGCCCTGCGCTTCGAGGTGAGCTCGCGGACCATCGAGCGGGACATCTCCGCGCTGCAGCAGGCCGGCGTGCCCATCTACGCGGAGGTCGGGCGCAGGGGAGGGTACGCGCTGGACAAGAGCATGTCCCTGCCCCCGCTCAACTTCACCCCGGCTGAGGCCGTGGCGGTGGCGATCGCCCTCAGCCGCACAGAACAGCAGCCCTTCGCCGACGAGGCGCGCAGCGCGCTGCGCAAGCTCGTCGCCGCCATGCCCGGCCCCGAGGGGGAGCGGGCCCGGCAACTGGCCGCCCGCGTGCAGATCCTCACCGACGACAAGCCGGAGTCCCGATACACCGGGTCGATCGGCAGGGTCATCGAAGAGGCCCTGCTCAAGGGGGTCGTCCTACGCATCCACTACAGCGACGCGCAGGGCGTGCTGACGACGAGGGAGGTGGAGCCCGGGGCGTTCGTCGGCGGGCGGAGCGGGTGGTGGTATCTGGTGGCCTGGTGCCGGCTGCGCGACGCCGTCCGCGTCTTCCGGCTCGACCGGATCGCCGATGCCGTCCTCACCGAGGATCCGGTGCCCGGCCGGCCCCTGGAGGCGTTCGACGCCGGCGTGCCCGACATGATCGCACGCACGCCGGTGCTCGACTGACCGTTGATTCGAAAGAATGTTCGCGAGTTTCTGGAAACGCCGACAGGGGGGTGTCGCCGAAGGGCGGGAGGCTCTACTCACACGACGGACCGGCCATGGTCCACCGAGCACCTTCCCCGCTCGCCACGCCGTCTGCCGGTGCCGTCGCGTAGGAGAGCGAGCGCCTGCATACAAGGCAACAGAGAAAGAGGCCGACGATGACCACTCCCGCCGCCCCCGCCGTCAACACGGTCGCCTGGTTCGAGATCGCGAGCGACGACCCCGAGGGGGTCCAGCGCTTCTACGGCGACCTGTTCGGCTGGCGGTTCCGGACCGACGAGGACTCGGCCGCCATGGGTATCGACTACCGGCTCATCAGCTACGCCGGTGACGAGGAGATGCGCGGCGGCGTGTTCGGCACCCGTGGCGACATGCCCGGCCACGCCGTCTTCACCGTGCTGGTGCGGGATGTGGCCGAGACCTGCCGGAAGGTGGAGGCACTGGGCGGCAAGGTGCTCAGCCAAGTCGTGGGCAACGAGAGCGGTCCCGACTTCGCCTACCTCCACGACCCGTCCGGCAACCTCTTCGGCGTCTTCGCTCCGGCCGGTGCCTGACCGGCCGGAGCGTACCCAGGCCGTCCGAACGCCCGCCGGGATCCCCCGTGCTTCCCCTGCGGCGCCTTTCCCCCGGGCCCTTCCCCTCCGGGCCGTCAGGGCGCTCGGACGGCCGTTCCCCGCCACCGCCGGTCGGGTGGGGTCCGCCGGCCGCCCGTTCGAGGTGCCGATACGGGCGGCCGGCGGCGGCGCGTCGCCACGCATGCGGTGGCGGTGCCTGCCAGGTGGCCGGCGGTGCGTCGCCTCCGGTGAGGTGGCGGTGTCAGGCGGCCGGACGCGCGACACCACGCGTGCCGCGGCGGTGTCGGGCGGCCGGCGGCGGGGTCTCGTCACGCCTCCGGCGGGCGGTGCTGCAACTGGCGGCGCAGTTCGGCGATCTCCCGCTCCAGGTCGGCGACGTCCGGGGCGTTGGAGTCGGCCGGGCCCTGGCCCGGTGAGGCCTGCGGCCGCTGCTGTCCATAGGGCGAGGGAGCGGGACGCACGTACTGCGTCGCGCCGTCGGGCCGCTGGGGATCGTAGCCCCCGCCCGGCCGCTGGGGATCGTAGTCGCGCGGGCGCGGAGCCTCGTAGCCTCCCGCCGTCCGCCCGGGCTGGTGGCCGTTGGCCGGCGGCAGGCTCTGCGGCTGCCAGCCCTGTGGCAGCACCTGGCCGTTCACCGGCTGCCGGTCATAGCCGCCGCCGACCTGCGCCGGGTAGCCGCCGCCGTTGATCCCGGGGTAGGGCCCGCCGTACGCCGGCGAGGGCGACTGGTCCTGCGGGGAGGAGGGGGCCTTCTTGCGCCTGCGCATGAGGACCAGCAGCAGGAGACCGCCGCCGACCACGATCAGGACACCGGCGCCGATGGCGATCCACAGCCACATCGGCTGCGGGGTCTCGTCCTTGCCGGACGAGATCGCCTGCTGGGAGTCGGTGATGTACTTCGCGACGTACGGGTGGCTCGGGAACAGCGCCTGCACCTCGCGGAACTTCGGCAGGGCGTCCTTGTAGTGCCGCTGGAAGAAGTCGTCGAGCGCCTCGTTGTACTTCGTCGTCGTCAGCGACGCGGCGGGCTTGACGTTCTTCTCGTTGAGCTTCTCCTTGATGATCGAGACCGGGAGCACGAAGCTCTCGTTCTCCGACGCCTCGCCGTTCTCGCTCACGGTGCCGGCGATCAGCATGCCGACGACCTTGCCCGCACGGCTGAAGACCGGACCACCGGAGTTGCCGTGGTAGGAGGGCGCCTGCGTCTGGATGTACGGCACGCCTTCCTGCGTCGTGCGCTTGGCGTTGTACGGCCCCTCGGTGAGCGCGGGGTCGAGCTTGGACTCGACGCTGAACCACGGCGTGTTGGTCACCAGGCCGGGAAAGCCGCTGATGTAGAGCGTGTCGCCGGTCTGCACGTCGGCGTCGTCGCCGAGCGGCACGGTCGGCAGGTTCTGCTGGCCGTTGACCTTGAGCAGCGCGAAGTCCTTGCCCGGGTAGCTCTCACCGACCGACACCAGCTCGGCCGGGACCTCCTTCGCCGTCTTGTCGACACCGCCGCCGGGCAGGCTCTGCAGGACCGACAGGCTCTTCTGCAGGCCGCGGATCTCCAGGTGGGTGCTGTTGAAGGTGACGTAGATCTGCTGGACGAGCTCGATCATCTCCTTGTCGGCCTCGAAGTTCCGCAGGGCGTTGATCATGTCCTTCGCGTCCTGCTTGTTGAACTTCTCCAGCGCCTGCTGCGCGAAGGTCTGCGACAGCTCCTCGTCGCTCATCTGCACGCAGTGCGCGCCGGTGACCATGTAGCCGTCCGGGGTCACCCACCAGCCCGTGCACATACCGCCGACCTGGGCCTTGACGGTGCGCTCCGGGCCGACGGGCTGGAGGTACCGGTCGACGTCGGCCGCCACGCGCTGGAAGAGGAACTTGGCGATGCTCCGCTCGTCGGAGGGGATCTTGCCGGCGAGCACGGCCTGGGTGGCGTCGTTGGTCAGCTGGTCCCAGGCCGCCTGCTTGGCCTGGCTGCTCGGGACGACGACCTCGCCCGAGTACGTGATGCTCGTGAGCTGCACGGCCGGGTGGGTGCGAGCAGCCAGCCGGGTGCCGACGGGGACCTCGTCCCCGGTGTCCGCCGAAGCGGGAGCGGCCACGACGAGCAGGGCGAAGGCCGCCATCGCGGCCATCCCCCCGGTCAGTCTGCCGAAGTATTTCCTGAGATTTCCATCCACGGCAGCAAGCGTGATGGAACGGTCTTGTTTATTGCTTGGAGGTGGCTTGGGACCGGACGGTACCGCACTGCAAGGTTGCTTTCGCGCCGCTCAGGTGCGGTGCGGGCGCGGGAGACGACGGCGGCCCCCGCCGGAACGGGGGCCGCCGGACGATCCGCGGATCAGACGCCCATCGACTGGGTGTCGTTGGTCTCCGGGGTCTGCTGAGCCGACACCTCGGTCACCCCGTTCTTGAGGTGGTAACGGGCGACGGCCTCCTGCAGCGTCTCGGCCTTGACCTCGCCGCGCCGCACGAGCTGGGTCAGCACGGCCAGTGTGATCGAGGCCGCGTCCACGTGGAAGTGGCGGCGCAGCGCCGAACGCGTGTCGGACAGGCCGAAGCCGTCGGTGCCGAGCGAGGTCCAGTCACCGGGCACCCACTGGGCGATCTGGTCCGGGACGGCGCGCATGTAGTCGCTGACGCCCACGAAGGGCCCCGGCACACCCGTCAGCTTGCTGGTCACGTACGGCACGCGCTGCTCGGCGTCGGGGTTGAGCAGGTTGTGCTCCTCGACGTCCAGGGCGTTCCTGCGCAGCTCGCTCCAGGAGGTGGCCGACCAGACCGAGGCCGACACGCCCCAGTCCTCCGCCAGCATCCGCTGTGCCTCCAGCGCCCACGGGCCGGCGACGCCGGACACCAGGATGTTCGCCTTCGGCCCGTCGCCCGTCGCCGGGGCGTAGAGGTAGAGGCCCTTGAGGATGCCCTCCACGTCCACGTTCTCCGGCTCGGCCGGCTGCGGGTAGGGCTCGTTGTAGACGGTCAGGTAGTAGAAGACGTCTTCGGGCTGCTCCCCGTACATCCTCCGCAGGCCGTCCTTGACGATGTGCGCGATCTCGAACGCCCACGCCGGGTCGTACGAAACGGCGGCGGGGTTGGTCGAGGCGATCAGCGGGGTGTGGCCGTCCTCGTGCTGCAGGCCCTCGCCGTTCAGCGTGGTGCGGCCGGCCGTCGCGCCGAGCAGGAAGCCCCGGCCCATCTGGTCGCCGAGCTGCCACATCTGGTCGGCGGTCCGCTGGAACCCGAACATCGAGTAGAAGATGTAGACCGGGATCATGTGCTCGCCGTGGGTGGCATACGAGGTGCCGACCGCGAGCACCGAGCCCATCGAGCCGGCCTCGCTGATGCCCTCGTGCAGGATCTGACCCTCGGTCGACTCCTTGTACGACAGCAGCAGCTCACGGTCGACCGCCTCGTACGTCTGCCCGTGAGGCGAGTAGATCTTGGCGGTCGGGAACATCGCGTCCACACCGAACGTGCGGGCCTCGTCCGGGATGATCGGCACGAACCTGGCGCCGATCTCCTTGTCCCGCATGAGGTCCTTCAGCAGGCGGACGAACGCCATGGTGGTGGCGACGTTCTGCTTGCCGGAGCCCTTGCGCAGGCCCGAGTAGACGGGGTCGCCGGGGAGCTTGAGCGGCTTGGCGCGTACTACCCGCTTGGGCAGGTAGCCGCCGAGCGCCGCCCGGCGCTCCTTCATGTAGGCGATCTCGTCGTTGTCCTCGCCGGGGTGGAAGTAGGGCGGGAGGTCGGCCTCGAGGTCCTTGTCCGGGATGGGCAGGTAGAGCCGGTCGCGGAACTCCTTGAGCTCGGCCTTGCTCATCTTCTTCATCTGGTGCGTGGCGTTGCGCGCCTCGAAGTCCTTGCCGAGCGTCCAGCCCTTGATCGTCTGGGCCAGGATGACGGTCGGCTGGCCGACGTGCTCGCGGGCCGCCTTGAACGCGGCGTACACCTTGCGGTAGTCGTGGCCGCCGCGCGACAGCTTGCGGATGTCGTCGTCCGACATGTGCTCGACCATCTTGCGCAGGCGCGGGTCGCCGCCGAAGAAGTTCTCCCGGATGTACGCGCCCGACTCGACCGAGTAGGTCTGGAACTGTCCGTCGGGCGTCGTGTTCATCTGGTTGACCAGCACGCCGTCGACGTCGGCCGCGAGCAGCGGGTCCCAGTCACGGCCCCAGACGACCTTGATCACGTTCCAGCCGGCGCCGCGGAAGTACGACTCCAGCTCCTGGATGATCTTGCCGTTGCCGCGCACCGGGCCGTCGAGCCGCTGCAGGTTGCAGTTGATCACGAAGGTGAGGTTGTCGAGCTCCTCGCGGGCCGCGACGCCGATCGCGCCGAGCGACTCGGGCTCGTCCATCTCGCCGTCGCCCAGGAAGCACCAGACGTGGCTGCGGCTGGTGTCCTTGATCTTGCGGCTGAGCAGGTAGCGGTTGAACCGCGCCTGGTAGATCGCGCCGATCGGGCCGAGGCCCATGGAGACCGTGGGGAACTCCCAGAAGTCCGACATCAGCCGGGGGTGCGGGTAGGAGGGCAGGCCCTTGATCCCGTGGGACAGCTCCTGACGGAACGCGTCGAGCTGGGGCGCGTCGAGGCGGCCCTCCAGGAAGGCCCGGGCGTAGATGCCCGGCGCCGCGTGGCCCTGGATGAAGATCTGGTCACCCGACTCGCCGTGGTCCTTGCCGCGGAAGAAGTGGTTGAAGCCCACCTCGTACAGCGAGGCCGCGGACGCGTAGGTGGCGATGTGGCCGCCGACGTTGGTCCGCGCGTTGGCACGGGTCACCATCACCGCCGCGTTCCAGCGGATGTAGGCACGGATGCGGCGCTCGACGTACTCGTCTCCCGGGAACCAGGGCTCGCGCTCCGGGGGGATGGTGTTGATGTAGTCCGTGCTGCGCAGGCCGGGCACCCCGACCTGGTGTTCGCGGGCGCGCTCGAGCAGCCGGAGCATCAGGTAGCGGGCCCGGGTTCGGCCCTCGGTCTTGATGACGTTGTCGAGCGATTCGAGCCATTCGTTGGTCTCGCTCGGATCGACATCAGGCAACTGGCTGGGTAGGCCGTCACTGATGATCGAAAAACGCTGGCGTCCGGAAGCCACTGGGTCTCGCCTTCCGAGAATGGACTTTGTCTCGTCGGATCTGTTACGTCTGTGTTGCCTGCTGCGATGCGGTCAGCGCTTGATCGCGGCGTTGCGGTCTTCTTCCATCCTGTCTCGTCCCACCGGAAAGTGCATCTCTACTGCCCGGTAACCGAACCGTCCGCGCTGGCTGCGGGGCAGGTGTTGGCCTAGACCACCGATGGTAGGACGATTTTTACCTACCATCCATTCCCGGTCGCCGCCGGGGGCGCCGCAAGGTCGCCTGCGTCACATCGTGCCTGGTCGGAACCTCCGTACCCGGCCTGACCGCGCCCTACCCGGAACGCCGGGCGAAGTCGCCGCGCGGTCGCGGTCGTAGCCGTCCCGCCATTGTCTTGGGGACCTTCCGCCTCGCCTGTCTCCACGTCTCCGGCACGTTTCCGGGGGTGCGCGGGCGGGGCCGGGGCGGCGTGCCGGCCACGTAACGTTTTGGTATGAGTTGTCCCTTCCTCTGAGGAGAGGGGGGTTTCTCCTCTTTCCAGGTGGCGATAGCCGTACCAGGCTCTGGAGAGAGGGGGATCGAGATGCACGCAACGGTAGGGGACCGGCTGGTGGTGCACGGTGCCGTCGTGGGCGACCACGAGAAGCACGGTGTGATCGTCGAGGTCCGCGGTCCAGAGGGCGGCCCGCCGTTCCTGGTGAGGTACGAGGACGGGCACGAAGCGCTCGTCTTCCCCGGTCCGGACGCTGTCGTCCTTCCAGCTCAGCGCGAATCG
The DNA here is from genome assembly GCF_014161375.1 of Microbispora sp. H10830. Lineage (NCBI taxonomy): Bacteria > Bacillati > Actinomycetota > Actinomycetes > Streptosporangiales > Streptosporangiaceae > Microbispora > Microbispora sp. H10830. Next base: position 286,352 of record NZ_JABBWX010000011.1, on the reverse strand, counting down.
TAATATCGCGGATGTGAAATCGACGGTGATCGAGGTGCGGACCGGCGCGCGCGAGCGCGTGCACGACATAACGAAGGAGTGCGCCGATTTCGCGCGCGAGTGCGGGGGAGACGGGCTGCTGCACGTCTTCGTTCCGCACGCGACGGCGGGCGTGGCGCTGCTGGAGCTCGGCTCCGGCAGCGACGAGGACCTGCTGGCCGCTCTGGGGGACCTGCTGCCGGCGGACGACCGGTGGCGGCATGCGCACGGCTCTCGTGGGCACGGAAGGTCGCATGTCATGCCCGCCTTCATTCCGCCGTACGCGACCGTTCCCGTCCTCAAGGGCGGGCTGGCGCTGGGGACCTGGCAGTCGGTCGCCTTGATCGACCTCAACGTCGACAACCCTGACAGGCGTGTTCGTTTGTCGTTTTTGACCGATTAAGAGATAACGGTGCGGGTCACCCGCCGTGGCGACCGTTGACGACGGCGGGTCGCAGCGTGTGGACTGTGCCGAAGCATGGCTCTCAACGAGCCGGGACAACCGCAAGACATGGGCGGGGTCACCCCAAGCAGGAGGGATAAACGTGAGCGCGACCGCGGGTCAGGCGCAGGACGAACGCGGCCTGGCCGAACGACTCGGCCTCAAAGCCGGTCAGGTGGTGCAGGAGGTCGGCTGGGACGAGGACTGCGACGAGGCGCTGCGCCAGTCCATCGAGGAGCTGACCGGCAACGAGCTGGTGGACGAGGACTACGAGGACGTCGTCGACGTGGTGCTGCTCTGGTGGCGTGACGGCGACGGCGACCTCTTCGACGCGCTGAGCGACGCGATGACCGCACTCGCCGACGGAGGCCAGATCTGGCTGCTGACCCCCAAGGCGGGGCGCGAGGGCCACGTGGAGCCCAGCGACATCGGTGAGGACGCGGCGACCGCCGGGCTGTCGCAGACGAGCAGCGTGAGCGCCGCCAGGGACTGGTCGGGCACGAGGCTCGTCGCCCCGAAGGCTCGCCGCTGAGTATTGCCCTGCCGTACGGCCCGGGGATGCCGTACGGCAGGATGATGGGCGGACACCTGGGGAGGGACTGCTCATGGCGATAGAGGTCGGGCAGCAGGCTCCGGATTTCGCACTCAAGGACCAGCACGGCGTTCCCGTGCGCCTCTCCGACCTGCGGGGCAAGACGGTCATGCTCGTCTTCTATCCCCTGTCCTTCAGCCCCGTCTGCCACGGCGAGCTCGCGGCCATCCGCGACGAGCTCGCCGACTCCCTGTCTCCGCATGTCCAGGTGCTGGCGGTGTCGGTCGACTCGATGTTCAGCCAGCGCGCCTGGGCCGACCAGGAGGGCTTCTCTTTTCCTCTGTTGTCGGATTTCTGGCCCCATGGTGAGGTCGCCCGGGCGTACGGTGTCCTCGATGAGGACAGGGGACTCGCGCTCCGGGGCACGTTCATCATCGACGGCGAAGGCGTCGTGCGCTGGAAGGTCGTCAACCCGATCGGTTCCGCACGCGATCTCGACGAGTACCGGAAGGCGCTCGCGGAAATCTGATCGTTTCATTGCCCGCCCCCGGGCACTGACATATTCGACTCCGACTCCGACTCGCCCCATTGGAGGCCACGATGCCCTGCTACAGGTGCGGGGCCCGGCAGACCGATCCCGTCCGCGGCGCCAGCCCATGGAAGCGCGCGGTGCGCCGCGAGGCGCAGGTCCTCGTCTGCCCGGACTGCCAGCGTGTGCACGACCTCGATCTCGACACGTGCGCCTCGTGCGGCTCGATCGCGCTGATCTGCCGCCTGGGGGAGATCGAGTGCCGCTCCTGCGGCGAGGTGCGGCTCGCCCGTGCCGGTGAGCCGCTCGTCACGGCCGGCTCGCCGGGTTCCGGTCGCATGCCCGGCCTCGCCGCGGAGGTGGAGGCGGCCCTCGACCGCGTCCTGGGCCGCTCGTGACCTACGTCGTCGCCCTGGATGTGGGGGGCACCTCCATGAAGGGCGGCCTGGTCACCCGCGACGGCGAAGTCACCGTCCTCGCCGGGCGCCCCACGGGCCGCGAACACGGTCCGGACGCGGTGGTGGAGGCCGTGCGCGCCTACGTCGGCGAGATCGCCGACCTCGGCCGCTCCCGGTACGGCGTCGAGCCCGCCGGGGTGGGCCTGGCCGTCCCGGGCATCGTCACCGCGTCCACCGCCGTCTACTCGGCCAACATCGGCTGGCGCGACGTGCCCGCCGAGGCGTTCACGCCGCCCGGCGTCCCGGCGCGGCTCGGCCACGACGTCCGCACGGGCGGCCTGGCCGAGAGCGTCTTCGGCGCGGGCCGCGACGTCGCCGACTTCCTCTTCCTGCCCATCGGCACCGGCATCGCGGGCGCGGTGGTGCTCCGCGGCGAGCCGTACGGCGGCGCGCACGGCTGGGGCGGCGAGATCGGGCACGCGTCCGTCTGGCCGGCGGGGGAGAAGTGCGCCTGCGGGCAGATCGGCTGCCTGGAGACCTACGCCTCCGCCTCGGCCGTGGCCCGCCGCTTCACGGCGCGCTCCGGCCGTACGGCGACCGCGAAGGAGGTCGTCGAGCTCGCGGTCGCGGGAGACGCGGTGGCCGCCGAGGTGTTCGGCGAGGCGATCGAAGCCCTGGCCATCGCCCTCGCGTCGTACGTGCTCGTGCTCGACCCGGCCCTGATCGTTATCGGCGGCGGCCTGGCGGAGGCCGGTGCGGCCCTGTTCGAGCCGTTGCGGGAACGGCTGGCCGGCCGGTTGACCTTCCGGGAGCCCCCGCCCGTACGCCCGGCCGCCCTGGGCCCCCGGGCGGGCATGCTGGGGGCGGCCCTCCTCGGCTGGCAGGCGGCGGGAGACGACGACGCGGGCGCCGACTGGTCACTCGATGTGCTGAGAGGCGGGTCGGTGTCGTAAGGTGTAGTCCGGTCCGGGCGGTTAGCTCAGCGGTAGAGCACTCGCCTTACAAGCGAGGGGTCACTGGTTCGAACCCAGTACCGCCCACCAGGTGAAACGGCGTGTTGTCGATCTTGTTTTCGCGGACCGAGTGACTATCTGAGTGACTACGCCTCGAAGAGGCTGTCCATCTTCTCAGCGCCCTGCATGAGCACAGGGCGGATCTGCTTGCGGTAGACGGTCTCGGTGACCACGGTGTTCCGATGGCCGACGAGACGGGAGATGTCCTCGATCGGAACGCCGGAGTCCGACAGCAGCGAGACGAAGCTGTGCCGCATCTCGCGTGGAGACCAGTCCTTGCCAGGGAGATCGGCGTCGTCGAGGATCTTGCGGAAGTCGCGTCGTACGTTGTGCGCGGTGAGTGCTGTGCCGTTCTTGGTGCGGAAGACGAGATCGAACTCGGTTGAGGCCTGCTTGTCGGCCAGGGCGTGAAGAGCGTCGACGCAGAGCCGGGGCAGCTTGAGGGATCGGCGGGACTTGACGGTCTTGGTGTCGCCCTTCTGCCGGACCGAGCGCCAGACGTGGATGGCGAACTCCTCGTGGCCCCAGCCGGCCTCGGCGACAGGCAACCACGCCTGCCGCTTCTCGTCGTAGGCGACGACGTGTGACCAGGTGAGCGCGCGAAGCTCCTCGGTCCGAGCGCCGATCAGCAGCGAGAGCACGATGTACGCACGCATGCGCGGCGTGGCCTTGGCCGTCTCGTCGAGGATGGCCTGAGCCTGCGCCAGGGTGAGCGCCTTGGAGGGACGACCGGCGCGCCCTTCGGGGATCTCGCAGAGGTCGACGACGTTTCGTTTAACCTTGTCGCGGCGCATGGCGCTCTTGACCGCGCGGTTCAGGATGCCGTGGATCAGCTTGAGTGATCGTGTGCTGAGCTCTCCTTTCTTGCTGGCCAGCCAGGAGTCCACGTCCTCCACGGACAGGTCACGCAGCTTGCGCGCGCCGAGCGCCGGGAGGACGTGGGTCTCCGCGAATGTCGCGTACATCCGGACCGTGCTGGGGGACCGGCCGCCCAGGCCGTGAGCGAGCCAGTAGGTCACGGCGTCGCTCACGGTGTAGTTGGTTGGGGCGATGGCCAGCCCGTCCTCGTGGTCGCGGATGATCTCTTTGAGTTTGGCCTTGGCTTCGGTCTTGGTCTTGCCGCTGGCCTTCTTCACGATGCGTTTCCCCGCAGGGGAGTAGCCCAGGGTCACCGAGGCGATCCAGCGTTGCCGCTGTTCGTCCCAGTGCAGGCCGCAGTCTCCTTTGCTGCGTCGGGCGGTCATGATGCCTTCCTTGCCTCCTTCTCCAGTAGCCGGATGTAGTCGTCGATGGCCGAGGCCGGGATGAGCCGGGTACGGCCCTGGCGGACGGAGCGAAGCCGCCTCGAGCGGATGAGTTCGTAGATGACGCTGCGACTGAGGCTGAGCAGGCGCATCGCGTCAGGGATGCGGTAGAGCCGCCGATCGGCGGATGGGGGTGGGGTCATCCGCCCTCGCGCTCTGCCCTGATGGCGCGGGCGGTCTGGACGCGCTGGCGGATGCGTTCGGCCATGATCGCCTCGCCAGGCGTGTGGCCGATCCCGGCCAGGCGCCAGTGGCCAAGGACGAGCGTGGTCGCGTCGCCGAGGTCGGGCAGCCCGTGGCGTTCGCGTGCTTCGGCGGCTCGGTGCTGGGCGCGAGCGCCGCGCAGGTCGCCGAGCTTGAGGGAGTAGGCGCGGCTCTTGCTGGAGAAGTGACCCCGGAAGCCGAGCATGTGCGCCCATGGCCGCAGGCGCAGGGCGGCGAACTCCGGGCGTCCGCCGAGGTCCCAGCAGGTGCGGATCATGCGCAGGGCGTGGTCTGTGACCGGCAGTGCGTCCAGGTGGAGCCCGGGTTTGAGGCCGGTTCCGTGGCAGCGCCCGCAGGTAGCGGTCAGGGCGAGCCGCCCACGACCGCCGCAGGCCGGGCACGACACGCGGTGATCGACGGTGCCGGAGGCTTCCGCACCCTTGGTGGCGTACTTGGCGATGTAGCCGGCCACCGCCCGTTCGCTGACTCCTTCCGCCTTCTCCTCAAGGAGGATGGGCCGGATGTCGAGCTGGTCGCCCCAGGTCAGCTCCCACTGTCCGAGTTCGCTTTCGGGTGAGGAGAGACGGACACGGGCGACCGCAGGTGGGACCGCCCGTACGAGCAGGTCGTGATCGGCCCATACGGGAGGGGGTTCAAGGGCTCCTGCTGGGCCGTCGAGACGAATGACCGCGTGGAAGTGGACCAGGCCGCGCCGCTGATACTCGGCAACCTTGGCGAACGAGACGCGCACCTCCTTGCCGAAGGCACGGCGGCTCATTCCCATCTGTGCGGCCAGCTCTTGCCGCATGGCCAGGGTGAAGCGGTGCCACAACGCGCCCGCGTGTGCCTGCCAGAGGACGGCCCCGATGTAGTCGTAGCAGTCCGGGCAGATGGGCTGTCCGAGCCGGTCATCTCGTGGTTCGTGCCGGGCATGACAGCCGACCGGCCGCCCGTGCTCGCACACCTTGTCACGCCTCCGGGGACGGCAGGCACTTCCGTCCCGGTGGGAGTGGACCGGGCCGAAGGACGGCGCGGTCAGCGTGACGAAGGCCCGCGGATGGGAGCTGACCGTCTCCGGGACTCCCTTGCCGCCCGACAGGCCAGCGCGGATCAGGTGGAAGGTGTCTGCCAGGTAGACCTCCGAGCAGGCCGGGCACACCGAGGCGCGCCGGTTGCCGCAGGCGATGAGCAGGCGACCGCCCGGCTCGTCGGCTGTGGTGTAGCTGTGCAGGACCTCGCCGGTGCCCGCGTCCACGATGGCCGACTCGCCGGCCAGGTGGATCGGGTGAGAACAGCCGCCTGTCGCGGCCACCATCGAGCGCCACCGGTCATAGCCGGGTGCGTTGATGACCCGAACGAGGTCGGTCATCCAATCGTGTTCGTCGTTCGCGCTCATGATCGGTACTGGCTCTCCCCTCGTAGCGTGGAGACCTGACCTAAGGAGAAGGTTGGGTCGTGGGAGAGACCAGACGCAGGTTCGATCCGGAGTTCCGGGCGGGTGCGGTGCGCATCGTCCGTGAGACGGGTAAGTCGATCGCCCAGGTCGCAAGGGACCTGGGAATCAACTCGGGCACGCTGGCCAACTGGGTGCAAATGGACCGGCTGGCCCGAGAGCAGGACAGCGGTTCCGGCGGAGAGTTGGCCGAGTCCGAGCGTGAAGAACTCGCGCGGCTGCGCAGGCAAAAGGCCGAGTGGGCCAAGGAACGCGCTGAGCTGGAGATGGAGCGTGATGTCCTCAAGCGCTCCGTGGTCCTCTGGGTCAAGGAAGCGACGGGCCGGTGAGCGTGGCGGCCTTCATCGCTTCCCAGAAGACCGAGCATGACGTTCCCCATGTGCTGACCTGCCGGGTCTTGGGTGTCTCGCAAGCCTGGTTCTACAAGTGGCGCGATCGGGCGCCGACCGCCCGCCGGCAGCGGCAAGACCGGTTGGATGAGGCGATCGCGGCACGGTTCACCGCCTCCGCCGGGACTTACGGGTCCCCGCGAATCGCCCGGGATCTGCACCAGGACGGCTGGCGGGTCTCGGTCAACACCGTGGCGGCGCGGATGGCCGAACTCGGTCTGGTCGCCCGCGAGCGCCGCAAACCCCGAGGGCTGACCAGGGCGGGGAAACGGGCCGCGGCGCCGGATCTGGTGCGACGGCAATTCACCGCGATAGCGCCGGACGTGCTGTGGTGCGGCGACGTCACCGAAATCCCCACCGGCGAAGGCAAGCTGTATTTGGCGACAGTGGAAGACCTGTTCTCTCGCCGGATGCTCGGCTATGCCATGTCCACCCACCACGACGCGGCCCTGACCATCGCTGCGCTGCAGATGGCGGCCGTCACCCGCGGCGGCACCATCGAGGGAGTGATCTTTCACAGCGACCGCGGCAGCGAATACACCGCCGCCCGTTTCCAGGCCGCTTGCCGGCACTGGGGCGTGGTGCAATCCATGGGCCGGGTGGGCTGCGCCCTGGACAACGCCGCGGCCGAGTCGTTCAACTCCACCCTCAAAGTCGAGTTCGTGCGCCGGCACCGCTTCGCCACCCGGGACCAGGCACGGATGAAGATCGCCATCTGGATCGCCGACTTCTACAACCCGCGCCGGCGCCATAGCGCCGCCGACGGCCTACCCCCGATCGAGTACGAGCAACGGATCATGGCCGCCCGAGCGACCGCCACGGCGGGGGCTCACGAAGCCATCGCCGCATAGAAACGTCTCCACGGTTTCAGGGGATTGCCACCACCGTTGGGTCCGTGGCGACTTACGCCCGGACCACCAGCGGTAGCATCGGCCATCTGTCCAGACAACCAGTTCGACCCACACAGACACAAGGGCGAGCCCATACCCCTCGTGAACATCAGTCCGGATTCCGAGAGCCGCCAATTCGTCGGTCAATCGTTCAGCGGCTCGTGATGGCGTTGTGGGTGTTTTACCTCGTGCGTGAATGGGACGGAATCCCGCCATGGTCGGGTGCATGGTGCAACGCTATGAGCAGGCGCAACAGGCCCGGAAGTGTGATTTCGTGTCACTTCCTGATGCCTGTAAGTGGAAGTGACACGGCCGGTGTCACAAGTCAGTATTCGAGTCGCACAAAGTCAGCGAGATCGCGCATGTCGTCGGTGAGGGCGCGCCGCTTGCCGATAATTCCCTGGAGGATGTCTCGGGCGTATCGCTGGTTGGTCATCTATTCCGGGGCGTCATGCCGGACGCCTCGCAGGATGTCGAAGGCTTCGCTGTGCCGGTGCATCCGGCGGTGCGCCTCGGCCACGTCGAGGAGATGACGGTTCCGGTTGTTGGAGGTTGGCCGCAGGTCCGTAACCGGGATCGTCTGCGAGAGCTGGAGGACCTTGTCCGGCCGATCCTCGATCATGGCGTTCTCCACGCGCTTCATCGCCACGGTGATCGGGCCAAAGGCGCGCAAGAAGTCCTCGTCCGGCGTCAGGTCGCGCCCCATCGCGACGGCTGCGGTTCGCGCAAGGCGGATTGTGTCATCTGCTTCGCCGGGCCGGTTGTCGCGGATGGCGGCTGCCGAGGAGCGAAGCAGGAGCCATCCCCAGGCGGATAACTGGTGTGGCGTCGCACGAGAGATCCGGGGCTCCACGTCGTCAGCCCACTGTGTCGCCATCTGGCGGGCTTCGTTGAGCCGCCCCTGGCGCAGGAGAAGCCAGCAATGGGTGCCGACTGTCGCCGCCGCGTCCAAGGGGTCGTTCATGTCGTCCATGGCCCGCGACAGCGCGAACTCGGCTTCGTCGAACTGACGCGTCTGGGTCATCAGCCAGCCGACAAGGTGCAGCAGTCTGCCTCGTACGTGGCGCGCTGACAGGTCCGCCTCTACCAGCGCATCGGCGTCCCGAAGCATCACCGGCAGCATGGCCGCGATCTGCGAATAGCGGTCCTGCTTCCACAGCGGCATCGACGCTTCCAGGGCTGAGCCCAGTCCTTCTCGGGTCGGCGCCTCTAAGAGCGGACCTTCGAGGCCATACAGCGCCCGCCGTACCGGCCCCCACAGGTCGAGAGTCTGCTCGTCGGCCGGCTCTGCGTCGTGCCGCATCATCAGCGAGGTCGTCGGCACCTTGAGGGCCACCACTATTTTGCGCAGCGTTTCCAGCCGCACGTCTCTCCGGGCGTCCTGCTCAAGCTTGCGGATGAGCGAGGCGGACACGCCGGCAAGGTTGGCGAGGCCCTGCTGAGTCAGGCCCCGGCGCTTCCGGACGCTGCGGATGCGTTCGCCTATCGTCGCCACGAATCCATGCTAAAGACAGCCCGCTCAAGCGTGGCGTGATCACCAAACCTACCCATACACAAGCTGTGGCGAGGCGGGCAGCAGAGGCAGGTGGGGCGCATGCCACCCCGCCGATACGACCTGTATCCACAGGATGAAATGCCGAGTTCCGTCTCTTGAAGGCGACGAAAATATGCCCATCTCATAGCTACTCGGTCTCTCTTCTGCCCTCATATCGTACGTTCAGCCGATACCTCCGTTTCTCCTGGCGAGGGGTGCGAATGGGACGCAGGGCATGGGTTGAGCGCTGGTTCGACGCGTGGTTTCAAGATCGGGTCGAACGTCAACTTGACGCACGGGTGGATGCGCGGCTCCAGGTGTGGGCCGACACCTACCTCAAAAATCAACTCGACGCTCACTTCGAGAGTAGATTCGACGAGCAATTCGGCGCCTGGGCTGACACCCATCTGAAGAGTCTCCTCGATGGCTACTTCACTGTTATGGCTACGGACTTCGTGGAGCACAAGTTCGACATCCGCTTCTTCACTTGGGCTGATACCTGGGCCGACGCGAAACTCAAGCCACGCCTCGATTCCCACTTCGATAGCCGGCTCAAGGAGCGACTCGACACTCATATTCAAGCGCGCGTCGCCAACCGCATCAGCCATCACATTGACCGTCGCATCGCAGAATGGCTTCACGCGACGCGGACCAAGCCGCCTGAGAGGACAGAACCCGGCGTAGACGACGCCCAGACGCCAGCGCCCGCGGAATTGGAGCCGGCGGCAACTCTGGTTACAGCGGCGGAGTTGGCAAGCCTCCTGAGGAAGGCGCATATCAGAGCAGCTCACGTGCGGAGGCTTCTGAGGGGGAACGAGGCAAGCAGCGGCCGGCCACACCGGTACCGGCTGGGCGATGCGGCCGCATCGATACTGCTCCGCAAGGCAAAGCCTGTGAAGGGGAACGAGCGCAGGCACCTTCGGCGGCAGGACCCGTGACAGTGCTGCCGAAACTTCTGCATGAGGCGGAGCCCCGTCCGTGATTCTGGGACTGCTGTTACGCCGCTCTCCTCCCCACCTCGTGTCGGCCCCGCCCCCAACGATCTTTCGGTGGCCGGGTTACGCCCGATGCTCGTGCCCTCGTCACGCTGCAGACCTAGACTGAGGGCATGAGCGTCATGCGCGAGGAACTGCACTACCTCGTGGACCAGTTGCCGGAGTCGGAGCTACGCCCGGCTCTGGAGTTGATTCGCGGCCGTCTGGACGAGCCTGCCCCGGTGGAGCGTGACCTTCCGTTCTTCGCGTCGTTCGAGGCCGAGCCGGACCTCGCCGAACGCCACGAGGAGATCCTGCGCTCCGAGATGGGCCGCTGACGTGCTCCTGTGCGACACCGGCGTCCTTCTCGCTGCTGGCAACGCCAAGGACGAGCACCACCAGGCCTGTCTCAAGCTGCTGCGCCAGGCGGAGGGGCCGTTGCTTGTGCCGTCGCCGGTGATGGGAGAGGTCGGCTACCTCTTGGAATCGCGTGTCGGCCCGCAGGCTGAGGTCACGTTCCTGAAGTCTTTCGGCGGCAACGGGTTCCACGTGGCTGAGTTGGAGGACGAGGATCTTCCTCGGATGGCGGAACTCGTCGAGAGGTACGTCGATCTTCCTCTCGGATTGGTGGACGCTGCCGTCATCGCGATCGCGGAGCGTCTGGGGCTGAGGGAGGTCGCGACAGTCGACCACCGGCACTTCCGGATCGTGCGTCCACGCCACGTCGAGGCCTTCACGCTGTTGCCCGGCTGATCACGGACGCTGCCGCCTGAGTGACTATCTGGGTGACAATCGCGGTGGACGAGGCCGGACGGCGGTGGACAACGGGGGACCGTAGGCCCAGGTCAGGGCGGGTAGCGGTGCTGGTCCCGCCCGTTCCTGGGTTGACTTACAAGCGAGGGGTCACTGGTTCGAACCCAGTACCGCCCACCAGCAATAACAAGCCCCGTAGCGATCACGCCACGGGGCTTCGTGCCATCAACGTGCCATTAGCTTTGGATCTTGGCTGTTTTGATCTTGCGATTCATCGCGTCGGCGATGCCCTTGTCCGCCTCCGCCGTGCGGTGCTGGTAGATCATCGCGGCGCGCACACTGTCATGGCCCATGCGTGCCATCAGGTCGCGGAGTGAAGCGCCGGCACTGGCCGCGATCGTGTTCCCGGTGTTCCTTGGCTCGGGAGCGCGTTGGCGATGACGGCTTAGCCGTGCCCGCCGGGTCCGTCTTCGAGGCGCTTCTCCTCCGCTCTCCGACGGGTGGCGCAGCGCGGGTGTCGATCGCGCCGGGGACGCCCAGGGCTGCACGTTCCGCTCGCCGGCGCTGAGCGGACGGGACAAGGGCAGGACTGCGAAAATGGCCGTACCTGACAGAAGATCGGAGCCGGGATGGACATGCGCGCAGAGGTGGAGTGGGTGGACTCACGGGAGAGGCTGCCGGGGGACGGAATGCCTGTGGCCGCCGCGATCACGGGCCGTTTCGTGTCCGACGATGCGGACGAGCTCGATCTGAACGCCGGGCAGGATTTCTGGCTGGTGAGGCCGATGTACTTCACCACCCGTCACTTCGATGAGGACGGGCGTGAGCACCACGACTGCTTCGTCGACTCTGACGGGGTCGTCCGTTTGCCCTACGGCCGGGACCGTGACGACCCACAGGAGTGCGACGATCCGATCACTCACTGGGCCGAGCTGCCCACTCTGCCGGGCACGACCGTGCATTACCTGGTGGGCGAGGAAGCGAGGACCGCTCGCGAGAACGCCCTGGGCAAGGGGATATAACGGCGTTTATGGCGCGCTCGCGATCACATGAGTCCCGCCAGCATGGCGTCGGCACCACCATTCCGGAACGCGCCGACCAGGTCCGCGACCCGGCTGCGCAAAGGCCGCCGAGGCAGGCGGCCACTCGCCTGGCGGCAGCTGCACCGTACAGGGATCGAGGTGGCGGCTGCACGGTTGCCCGGCTGATGCGCGCACTCGTCCTGCACGGCGCGTCTGCCTGAAGCTACTTGGCCATCCAAGGCTCGGCTCGGGCCGTACCCGCTGGTGCCGAGGACGGTAGAGCTGGGTCCGGAGGGCGAACCACGCTTGGGAGTCATTGGCGATCGGCTGGGCCGCGCTGGGCACCCGTACGTACACTGGCGGCATGAGCGCGCAACCGCAGGAGTTCACCCCTGAAGGTCCTCTTCCGGAGAAGAATCTGCGTGCCATCCGTAGAGCGTTGGTCGTACCCCAGGACCGAGAAGGGCCCGATCCTGTCGCCCAAGAATAGATCGCGGCCCTGCCAGACGATGCCTTGCGGTATCTGGCCGGAGTACTGGACCTGATTGAGTTTGAGCCCTGGGCCGGTGGACCGCAGTCGCCAAGCAAGCTCGACGGCAATATGAGGGTCATGCCGTTTGGGGAGCGCGGGCTGGTGACCTATCTCGTATTGGAGCCCCAGCGCGAGGTGTATATCGTTCGCGTGCAGTGGATCTAATCGTCCGGCTGCTTTCAAGCATGGCAGCACTGGGCGACTATCCGGGTGACAATCGCGATGGACGTGCCCGGACGGCGGTGGACGATGATGGACGTATGCCCAGGTCAGGGCAGGTGGCGGTGCTGGTCCTGCCCTTCCTGGGTTGATTTACAAGCGAGGGGGCATTGGTTCGAACCCAGTACCGCCCACCTGCGAAAAGAGTCCCGTTCCGATCTTCGAAACGAGGCTTCGTGCCATTGACGTGTCAATATCTTGGATCTTGGCACTTTGGTCTTGCGGTTCATCGCGTCGGCGATGCCCTTGTCCGCCTCCGCCGTGCGGTGCTGGTATGCGCAGCAGTTCGCGGGTGTCGGGGTCGAAGAACATGAGCGTGTGCTCTTCGATCCGGACGGTGGCGCGCCGGCCGCCAGGATCTCGGCGGCGAGCACGATGGGCCCCGCGAGGCTGACCGTGCCGGCTCGGCTGACGGTCCGGTCCACCTCCACCGTGGTGCCCGGCTCGGCGGCCGGCAACGGCGCCGGCCCACCCCCCCGCTCGCGGGCGAGTTTGGCCAGGCCGGCGGCCAAGCCTTCAGCTGGGCCTACGCTGCCCGGTTTTTCACGACGCAGCGGTAAGTGCCGATTCGGAGGTGTCGGTATCTGTCGCCTGGTCGGCGGATTCCGGCCGTTGGACGCGTCGGCTGATCGCTGAGGCGAGCACGACCGAGGCCAGCAGCAGCGGTGTGGTGAACGCGACGAAGCCGAGGACGCGTCTGATCGCTGTAGCCACGCCAGCCAATGCGATCACGGCGGGATGGGTGCGGGGCCAGTCCAGCAGCAAGGCCCATATGCCGATGTTCTCGACGTAGTCGAGGACGGTCATGGCAACTGTCGGCACCAGGACCGGCCACCATCGGTCGCCATAGCGGCGGGCCAGCAGTGCCGTTGCCACCACAAGCAGCGCGGCGAGGGCGGCCGGATATGCCAGGTCGAGCAGTTGCTGGTGCAAGTACGCGGTGCGGCCGGCAGGGCCGCATGCGGTCAGCATGGCCCGGGCCTCCTGCAGGGTCCACCAGCTGCGGACGTCCAAGGGCGGCAAATCGGCGCAGGCGCGGCTCACCGCCGCGAGGGAGCCGGCCGAGCCACCGAACATGAGCCCAGCCAGTGGGAGGTAGACGGCTGCCGGCACAGCGAGGTGGCGAGGACGGACGAAGGAGATGATTGAGCGCAGCACGGGGGTCGCCATCACTTCAGTTAGTGCTGTTCATCCGCTGGATCACCGATCGCGACGCATCGCCCGCCAATCGTCGCTGACCGGCCGTCATCCAACACAGCTGCCGACGGTACGCCAGGAACGGCAGCGCCGGCAGACCGCGGTCTATTGCCGCGGAGCGTGAGCGTCGCCTCGTTCGGAACAGTCAGGACTGCCAAACATCCGGGCGTTTCGCGGCGCTCGTGGACCGGCCGCGCTGAGTGACTATCTGGGTGACAATCGCCAGGGACGGGCCCGGACGGCGGTGGACGACGGACCGTACGCCCAAGTCGGGGCGGGTGCCGGTGCTGGTCCCGTCCCTTCCTGGGTTGACTTACAAGCGAGGAATTACTGGTTCGAACCCAGTACCGCCCACCAGCGAAAAGAGCCCCGCCTTCCGACAAGGGAAAGCGGGGCTGGCGCCATTGAATCGACGTGCCACTGCCTTTGACTCTCGACTTCCGGGCATCGGTGACCAGTCCGAAATCTCGAAGCCGCGGGAGGGGATGGCTGGTGGCCTGTGGAGGCGGCGGTTCAGGCGACCTTGACGGAATGAGAGCCGACGCTGATCGTCACCTGAAGGTGTCCTCCCAGGGCGTTCGCGTAGGCGCGAAGGGTTTCTATCTCCATAACCTCAGGATCGCCGTTCTCGATTTGGGAAACACGGGATTGCGAGATGCCCAGGGCAGCGGCAATATCGGCCTGAGTCTTCCCTAGTGCCTTACGCAGTTCCTTCAGGTGATGTCCGGCCACGTACGCATCCAGCTCAGCGTCGGCTGCGGCCTGCCGGGCAGGATCGGCCAGCTCCGGATGGCGGCGGTGCGCCTCCGCCTTGACTTCGCGCCAGCTACGAGCAGGGCTCATCTCGGTCTTCCTTCGCCATGTCTGCGCGGTATTGGGCGTAGCGGTGCTTGGCCAGAGGGATTGCCTCGTGGTACCAGCGCGACCATCGTCCAGCCTTGTCTCCGGCTACTAGAAGGATCGCTTCCCTGTCTGGGTCGAAGACGAACACGATCCTGATCTCTGAGCGGCCTCGGGAGCCGGGGCGCAACTCCTTCAAATTGTTCAGGTCGTCGTCTTCTAAGGTGTCCACGAGCGGACGGCCCAAAGCCGGGCCGACCTCGGCCAGCCGGTCGATGGCCCGTTCGACCAAGGTCGCGGTATGAGGGTCGGTCTCGCAGAGCTTGAGGAACCAGTCCTCAACCGGTTCGAGCAGTACGACGTTCCAGGCCACACCTCGGAATATAACCTCTGGCTTCTACCGCTGTCAGGCTACTGCACGGGTTCCCTGCGCTGCCGACCAGGGCTGGCGAGTGAGGCTTGCCGAGAGAGCCTCGTGCGCTTCTCGGTACGGGCTTCGCCGATAGCGACAGGTGACTATCTGGGTGACAATCGCCGTGGACGAGCCCGGACGGCAGTGGACGACGATGGATCGTACGCCCAGGTCGGGGCGGTGGCGGTGCTGGTCCCGACTCTTCCTGGCTTGACTTACAAGCGAGGGGTCACTGGTTCGAACCCAGTACCGCCCATCAGCAATAACAAGCCCCGTAGCGATCACGCCACGGGGCTTCGTGCCATTACCGTGCCATCAGCTTTGGACCTTGGCCCTTTTGATCTTGCGATTCTTCGCGTCCGAGATGCCCTTGTCCGCCTCCGCCGTGCGGCTGGTAGATCATCGCGGCGCGTACGCTGCCATGGCCCATGCGGGCCATCAGGTCGCGGAGGGAAGCGCCGGCACTGGCCGCGATCGTGTTCCCGGTGTGGCCAAGATCGTGGAAGTGGAGCCCGGGGACGCCGATCTTCTTGGTCGTCTCACTCCACTTGACCGCCCGGTGGAAGTTGCTGCGTCGCAGGATGCCGCCGTTCGCCCCGGTGAAGACGAGCGCGACCGGTTCTGGCTCGGTGAACGGGTCGAGGCGCTGACGCAGCGCCGGAATGATCGCCTCCGGGATCGCCCCCGTTCGCAGACCGCCATGGGACTTGGGCGGCCCGACGAGGAGTTCGCCCGTGTCCAACTCGACATGCTGTTGCCGAACGCTGACGGTCCCGGCCTTCAGGTCCAGGTCCATCCGCCGCAGTGCCGCGACCTCGCCCCACCGCAGACTCGCGAAGGTGGCGAGCAGGATCAAGGCGGTGGCGCACCGCGCCGCCGCACCCCCGCGCCGTCCTCCCCACGCTGCGCGTGCGGCCTGGGAGCCGTTCTCGCGCGGGGGACGCGCGGACCGCCGCGCGCCCGCCGCGCCGCACCAAGGCACTGCGCCGACCGCCAGCACGCCACCGCGGCTCACTGCCCCCGTAGCTCTGTTGACCCTGATGGTCACCGCGGCATCCACACCTTCCATCTCCTGGGTGTCGAGCGCGGAATACGAAGCCGTATGTCACCCTGACGCGCGTAACGAAGAATGGGACCCTAAACGCAGCGGAGAGTGGAACCGGCCATTCGACATCCACAGGAGAATAGAGCTACTTGTGGTTGAACTCGTGATGTCGCCGGGTGGCTTAGGTGGGTCTGATTGTCGGGCCGGTCTCGGCGAGGCGGCCGTCTATGACCAGACCGCTGGCCGCCGCTGATTACCTGGTGCGCTCAGTGCGGTCGTCGTACTCTTCGCGGGCGGTGATGACTTCTTCGATGTGCAGCACGGACCACTCCGTGAGCGCCTTCAGCGGTTCCCGTAGCGTCTGGCCGAGCGCGGTCAGCTCATACTCCACGTGCGGCGGCACCTCTGGGTAGACGGTCCGGCTGACCAGCCCGTCGCGTTCGAGGGTGCGCAGCGTCTGAGTGAGCATCTTCTCGCTCACGCCCGCCAGCGCCTGCCGGAGATGACCGAACCGGGAGGTCCCGTTCCGGCCGAGTTCGCCCAGCACGAGGACCGCCCACTTGCTGCCGATCTGGTCGAGCAGGTCCCGCGACGGGCAGCCGCGCTCGTACGGATCGAATGACGGCATGGGCCCGGTCGCATTCTCGACAGCAGCCATACGGCTCACCTCAATGCTTTCGCTGCGGTAAGTACCCTACCAAGAAGTGGCTACTCCCCAACAGAGAGTGTTCAGGTCATTCTGTGTTCCATCCCGCGGCGGACGGACCGCGGCAGGCGTGCGAGGCACGCGCGGAAGGAAGGAATGACCATCATGCCGATCGTCGTCACTGGAGCCACCGGCCAGCTGGGCAGGCTCACCGTCGAGGCACTGCTGCGGCGCGGGATCCCGGCCGCGGACATCATCGCGACCGGCCGGGACATCGCCGGGATCAAGGATTTGGCCGACCGAGGCATCACGGTACGCCGCGCCGACTTCGCGGACACGAACGGCCTGGCCCAGGCATTCGCGGGGGCGGACAGGCTGCTGCTGATCTCGGCCTCGGTCCCCGTGGGCGAGCGGGTCGCCAACCACCGCCGCGTGATCGACGCCGCGGCATCCGCAGGCGTGTCGCTAGTGGCGTACACGAGCACGACGCACGCGGACACGGCCACCACCGTCATCGGTGCCACGCACAGCGAGACCGAGGCGTATCTGCGGGACCGCGGAATCCCCAGCGTGCTGCTGCGCAACGGCTGGTACTTGGAGAACTACACCAGCCAACTGCCGCAGATCCTGCAGAACGGCGCGGTCGTCGGCGCCGCAGGCGAGGGGCGGATCAGCGCCGCGTCCCGCGCCGACTACGCCGAGGCCGCAGCGGTCGTCCTCACCACTGAAGGCCACACCGGCGCCGTGTACGAGCTCGGCGGCGACGAATCCTTCACCCTGACTGAGCTCGCCGCCGCGATCTCCGCTGCGGCCGGAAAGCAGGTTACCTACGCTGACCTCCCGGTGGCCGACTTCGCCCAGGTACTGGACGCCGCGGGCCTACCCGCCGAGCTGGCGGAGGTCCTCGCTGACGCTGACCGCGGTATGAACCGCGGCGAGATGTACACCGACTCTGGCGACTTGCGCCGCCTGATCGGCCGCCCGCCCGTGACCCTGGCCGAGGCACTCGCGGCCGCCCTGCATTACTGAGGTTGAACTCGTGATGTGGCCGGGTTGCTCAGGTAGGTCTGATTGCCAGGCCGGTCTCGGCGAGGCAGCCGTCTATGAGTTCGCTGCGGTACTGGATGTGCCGTAGGCCGCGCCGGATGCGCTGGACGAGGTGTTCAGGGGTACTGAAGGCGACGTTGGAGAGCCAGCCGCGTCGCAGGAGGGACCAGATCCCCTCGACTGGGTTGAGGTCGGGTGCGTAGGGCGGCAGATAGTAGATGGTCAGCCAGTCCCGGGCCTCGGCGAACTTTTGCAGGTCGGCGGCCTTGTGGACGTTGAGGTTGTCCCAGACGAGAACGATCGGGCCACCGAGCTGCTGGTGTGCTGCGATCAACAGGTCCCGGTAGTCGCGCCAGGAGAAGCTCTTGCGCCCATCGCGACGGCCGTCGTCATGGCGGGGCCGGTAGATGAGCCTGGAGCGGCGACCGGGTTTGTAGCAGGTCAGCGCGGCGATGGAGATCCGTCTGCGGGAGCGGCCGCGGACCCGCACCACCGGGGTCCGGCCGCGCTGTGACCAGGTCTTCGCGTGCGGCGGCGTCATGGAGAATCCGGCTTCGTCCTCGAAGACGAGCCGGGCTCCACGGGCCGCCGCGAGTCTTCCGCGCAGGGCCACACCTCCTTGACCCACCCGGCCACCACCCCGTCGTCCCGCTCCATGGCCCGTCGGGCCGGGACCTGCCAGGACCAGCCGTTACGCGCCAGCAGTTTCCGCACGCCCTGGATCGTGTAGGCCATGTGAAAGCGCCGACCGATCACCGTCTTGATCCGCGCCAGTGTCCAGCGCTGGTCCTCCCAGCCGTGCGCGGTCGGCCCCTTGGCCAGCTCCGCCTCCAACTGCGCGAACTGCTCCTGGCTCAGCCTCGGCAGCGATGCCGGCCCCTGCGACCGCAGGGCCCGCGGACCGCCCTGCTCCCACTTCTGCCGCCACCGTTGTACCGAGCGGACGTTGACGCGCAGGGCCTTGGCGATGACCGAGCTCGCCTCGCCCTGGGCGAACCGCTCGGCCGCCTTGAGCCGTAACTCCTCGCGGAACTGCTGCCGTTCGGCAGTCAGCCCGCCTCCTTGTGGATATCGCATGCTCCGGTGATACCGCACGGACGACGAGCCATCAGCCCCTACGACACCACGAGTTCAACCTCAGTAACCAGGCATGGGGCGATCAAGATGCGAAACATCGTTCTCTGCAGGACGATCCCTTGACCTGTGGCCAGTTCATTGCGCCTCCGGCGGGGGCCTCAGCTCCGGGATGATCGCGACGAGCACGAGCCGGGTCCGTAGTGGCTGAGGTGGGCCTGATAGTCCCGCCTGCCCCGACCCAGGCAGAGCCCAGCAGCCCGACTCCTCCAGTTCAAGCCCGTCCGTGACCGTTGGCATCTGGTGATCGAGGAACGGCGGCCGGTTGAGGTAAGCGCGAGGACGGGCTCGGCCTTCCGTCGCCGGCCCGCTGCCGCTTCGCGGTGGGTCGAGGCAGACGGGAAGATCGGCCCATGGACGACCGGCGTCAGGCCGCGATGGGACGCGACCCTGCTCCTCGTGCCGTCGCCGGTCATGGGAGAGGTCGGCTATCTCCTGGAGTCGCGTGTTGGTCCACAAGCCGAAGTCGCGTTCCTGAAGTCGTTCGGCGGCAGCGGCTTCATGTAGCCGAGCTGGAGGACGGGGATCTTCCTCGGATGGCGGAACCCGTCGAGAGGTACGTCGATCTTCCTCTCGGGCTGGTGGACGCCGCCGTCATCGCGCCGCTTTCGGGTGCGCCGACCGGCTACGCCGCCACCGCTCGGCCGCCGCAGCGGACGTCGCCGGTCGACGCGGACAGGATCGGCTGGATGTTCGCGGATACCTCGCGGGTTGATCCTCTTCGGCGCAGTGGCGGGTCTGGTGCACGGCCGTGGTCAGTGGCCGGGGTGGACGAGGCCGCATTCGTAGGCGAAGACCACAGCCTGGACTCGGTCGCGTAGACCCAGCTTGGCGAGGATGCGGGTGACGTGGGTTTTGACCGTTGGCCCGCTGAGGTAAAGTTCCGCGGCGATCTCTGCGTTGGAGCGGCCTCGGGCGATGAGCCTCAGTACCTCGAGTTCGCGCGGGGTCAGCGTCTCGAGCCCGGCTGGGCGGTCAGAGCCCCGCCGTGGGCGGCGGACGTAATCCTCGATCATTCGCCGGGTGATCTCTGGTGCCAGTAGTGCCTCGCCCGCGGCGACCGTACGGACGGCCCCGGCGAGCTCGCGCGGCGGTGCGCTCTTGAGCAGGAAGCCGCTCGCTCCGGCCCGCAGCGCCTGGTAGACGTACTCATCCTCATCGAATGTCGTGAGTATGAGGATGCGCGCCCGGCAGGTGCCGCCGTTCAGCAGGTGGCGCGTCGCCTCGATGCCGTCCAGGCGCGGCATGCGGATGTCCATGAGGATGACGTCGGGCTGCAGCACGGAGCCTCGGTCAACGGCCTCGATGCCGTCGACCGCCTCGCCAACCACCTCGATATCGTCCTGACCCTCCAGAATCGAGCGGAAACCGCCGCGTACGAGGGCTTGGTCGTCGACGAGCAGGACCCTGATCATCGCTGACCCGCCTCCAGCGGCAACTGTGCCGTAACGGTGAAGCCACCGCCGGGCGTGCCCGCTGTCTCAAGCGAGCCACCGTAGAGCCCGACCCGTTCGCGCATCCCGATCAGGCCGTGCCCGACGCGGCTGGTGTCGGCTCCGCCCCGCCCGCCTGTTCGCCCGGTGTCGCGGATGCTTACCCGTACGGACTGATCGTCGTAGTGCAACCTGACGTACGCGGTGGTCGGCGCGGCGTGTTTCAGCACGTTGGTGAGCGCCTCCTGCACGATCCGGTAGACGGTCAGGTCTACGCCGGGTGAGAGCGGGCGGCCCGAACCCTCCACGGTGAGCTCGACCGGCAGGCGGATCGCGGCCATGTGGTCGACCAGTTCGGCCAGGTCGGCCGTGCCCGGCTGCGGCTTGAGCGCGAGCTGGGCCCGTTCCCCGCGCAGCAGGCCGAGCATGCGCCCGAGTTCGCCTACGGCCTGCCGCCCGGTTTCCTGCACCGAGCGCAGCGGTGCTCGCGCCTTCTGCGGGTCGCGGTCGAGCAGGTCCTCGGCGGCGCCCGCTTGGACCACCATGACGCTGACGCAGTGGGCCACGATGTCGTGCAACTCACGCGCGATGCGGGCGCGCTCGTCGGCAAGCGCGACTCGGATCGCTTCCTCGCGCTCGGCCTCCAGCTGCCGGGCCCGGGCGCGGTCGTCGGAGTGGCTGCGGGCACGGGCACGCAGCACCCGGCCGGCGACGAAGCACACCGCCAGCGGCACCGCGACGAACGGGATGTTGCCGACGGTGCCGGACTCCGGGTTGCGCAGGAACACTACGACCAAGCCGGCGCCGACGGCCGCCACGCCGATGAAGGCCCGCGCCGACACGCTGTGCCGGGCCACGGAGTAGGTGGCGACCAGGATGGGCAGGAGATCGCCCCACAGCGTGACCGTCAGCGGCGTCACCAGCATCGGCCCGGCGATCGCGACCGCGAGGATCACGGCAGTGGCGAGCGGCGTCACCCGGCGCAACGCCAGGATCGAGGTCGCCACCAGCGTGGAGGCGACCACGGCCGGCATCGGGCCGTACGGCGCCGAGTTGTCGAGATGGAACGCAAGGTCGGCCTGGGCGAAGCCGGTGATCGCAAGGGCGAGCAGCGCGTCCGGGAGCAGCCCGGCCGGCCTGTGCCGCAGCCACGCTTGCGCCGGCGACTCCACCCGGGCCCGGGCCGGGTTTGTCACGTCCATCACACCCGCAAGTTACCTACGGGCGCGCTCGCGTGGCGTCATCCGCAGGTCGCATTTCCGGCAGCGTGGTTCGCGACCGGGGTATCAACCGGTGCCGACCCCGGTACGACGACGCCGCGGGTGCGCAGGGCCGACGCTGAGGACGCGCCGCCGACGGACGGCATCGCGCACAGCGCCTGGCGCTGCGAACCATGGAGGAGACCATGACCGTGAACGTGAGACGCCTCGCCGGGTGGGCGCTCATCGTCGGCACGATCGTCGCGGGGGCGGGCTACCTCGCCGCCAACCTGCTCGCGCCGGGCAGCGGCGACGAGGTGTTCCGCTACCAGAACTGGCCGCTGTTCGAGGGGATCGCGCTGGTCGGGGACGTCGTCATCGCGCTGGGGCTGCCGGTGATCCTGACCTTCGCCGGGCGTGCGCCGAAGCTGCACATCGTCGGCTACGCCGGCATATTCGCCGCGCTGGTGATGCTCAATGTCGGCGAGGGCACCACTGAGGCGTTCGTCAAGCCGTATCTGGTCGGCCACGGCGGCATCCCCGCACAGGAACCGCCGGGTTTCGCGGTCTTCGAGGGTGTCGCGCTCCTGGCGCTGGTCGTCGGCTCGATCTGCCTCGGCATCGCTGTGCTGAGGGCGCGGATGCTGCCGTGGTGGATCGGGATCGCGTTGATCGTCTCTTGCCTCCTCGGCGCCCTCGGGCTGCCCGGGGCCTGGTTCCTGGTGCCCGACGGCGTCTTCTTCGCGGCGCTGTTCGCCATCGGCGTCTTCGCCGTGCGGGGGAGGCCGGACCATACCCCCGCGACGGTCGGGCAGGCGCCTGCCGGCATCCGGGATTGATCTTTTCGCCCTGGCGTGGAGGCGGCGCCTGTTCCTACCGAACACCCTGAGCCGGCGCTTCGCGGGTCCAGGCTTGAACCAGGGCTACTCCATCAGTCGTAGGTGGAGATCTCGATGAGGTTGTGGTCCGGGTCACGGATGTACAGGCTGGTGATCGGACCGAGCGCGCCGGTCCTGGGAACCGGACCCTCTTCTATGGGTACGCCCGCGGCGGTCAGGTGAGCGGCCACCTGGTCCAGGGGCGAATGGGTGATCAGGCAGAGGTCGGCGCTGCCCGGCACGGGGCGGAGGGCGTGTGGCCGGATCTCGTGCCCGGCCTGGTGCAGGTTGATCTTGCTGGAACCGAAGGCGAGCGCGTGGCGGCCACCGCTGAAGGTCACCGGCTCCATTCCGAGGGCGTCCCGATAGAAATCGATCGTCCGGGGGATGTCCGCCACGGTCAGGACCAGGTGATCGAGGCTCGCGATGCGGACGGCGAAGGTCTCCTTGACGGCCTCCCAGGCGACCGGTGGCAGGAGAACCCGGTTACGGGCGAAGAACGCGTGAAGCGCGGCCCCGTGTTCCGCGCGGATGTCCGCGTTGTGCTGGGCGACGTCGATCTCGTTCGCGGCTGTGATCAGGATGAACGCTCGGAGTTCGGCGACGGAGGGGTCAACCGGCCGGCCTATGAAGCGGTCTACGAAGCGCAGGGCGGGATAGGTGGCTGCGCGGTCGCAGGAGGCGTAGAGATACACCAGCGCCTCGGCCGGGGCCCCGATCACCTCGGCCAGCGCGGCGCGATCGGCGAGGTCGAGGAGCGGGTGGTCGAAGCCGTCTGTGCCGTAGGTGGCGTGACACAGACCGGCGAGCTGCACCTCTTCAGGCGCGTCCCAGTCCTTGAGCTGGGCGGCGACACGGTGCAGGTGCTCCAGGAGCGTGCCGCCGGGGTGAGGGATCTCGGCGGCGCCCTTGGAGGCGAGGAATGCTGTCGAATCCGTAAAGGTATCCGCTGTCATGTTCGCCTTGTATACACCGGCGGGTGAGACCGACGCGGACAGGGGCACCCACCCGATGCGGGCCCAGCCTCACCGGCCCACCTGGAGGAGAACATGGCGGCCGCCGACCTGATCCTTTCAGACGACGACCTCGCCGTCTTGGACACGCTCGCCTGATCAGGCCCCTCCGCCGGACGAAGCGGGCCGCAGCCGGTACCGGGTTCGATCAGTGCGGCGTACAGTCCGAGACGGTCCAAAGCCGGCGAGGAGCGCCGGCGGGGCCGGAACGCCCGACAGCGACGACGCTCACTGGAGGCGTGTGATGACGCCCGCTCGCCCGGCCGTTCGCCGCGGTGCCCGTTATGCCGCCGCGCGCACAAGCACGACCAGAACGCAGGACCCCTCCCTGCGATGGCAGATTCTGGTACTGATCGTCGCGGGCGCCTTCGCCGTGCACGCCAACGGCCTCGGCAACGGCTTCATCTATTTCGACGATCCTGAGGGCGTGGTGGACAACGTCTCCATCCGGGAGTTCAGCGGGACCAACATCGGCCACTGGTTCACCACGCCGCTGCAGTTCATGTATACGCCGCTGGTGTACGTGTCGTACGCGATCGACTATCTGTTCGGCCACGGCGCGATCGGCATGTACCACTTCACGAACCTGATACTGCACCTGGCCAATGTGGCGTTGGTGTTCGTGTTGTTCCGCCGGCTCACCGAGCGCGCTTTCCTGGCCTGCTTCGTCGCGGTGGCGTTCGCGATCCATCCCGTGAACGTCGACACGGTCGCCTGGATCTCCGCCCGCAGCAACTTGCTGGCCACGCTCTTCTCACTGGCCGCGCTCCTGGTCTACCTGCGTTACATCAGGTCACAGCGCTGGCAGCCGTTGGCATGGTCCGTGGTCCTGTTCGGGCTGGCCGCGCTTTCCAAGTCGACCGCCGTCGCGCTTCCCCTGGTGTTGTTCCTCGTGGACCACCTGCAGGGCCGCAGGCCGAGCCGACGTCTGTTCCTGGAGAAGATCCCGTTTCTCGTCATCGCCGCGATCACGGTTCTCGTCGCGCTGAACGTACGGCAGGATGTGGTCCCGCAGCACGGGTACACCGTTGTCGACCGGATCCTCCTGGCCTGCTCGGCGTTGGTGAACCATCTGGTGCAGTCGATCTACCCGTTCCATCTGTCCCTCGTTTACGAGTACCCCCACAAGCCCTTCCCCTGGTACCTCTACCTTTTCCCGTTGGTGCTCGCGGCCGGGGCCGCCGCTTTGTGGCTGGTGAGGCCGGCTCGCAAAATCGTCGTCTTCGGGCTCGGATTCTTCGCGGTCACCATCGCGCCGACCCAGGCCGTGCTTCTCATCGACGGCTACCACGCGAACAGATATGCGTACCTGCCGTATCTCGGCATCTTCCTCATCGCCGGATATTTCACGGACACAGCGCTCCGGCACCGTGATCGCAGGCTGCGTTTCGGCGCGATCGGGGCGACCGCGGGGTTCGTGATCCTCTTCGCCACGCTGACCATCATCCGGAACACGGCCTGGCGGAACACGGAAACCATCATGAGCGACGCCATCGCCGAAGAGCCCGGCGTTGCGTTGACGTACAACAGCCGGGGCATCGCCAGATTCCGCGACGGAAACTACGCCGACGCCACAGCGGATTTCGAGCGTACCGTCGAACTCGACCCGGACTTCGTCCTGGCGCACCACTACCTCGGCATGATCAAGTACCACGACCGTGACTACACCGGGGCACTCGGCGAGCTCGACTATGAGGTGTCGCGGCTTCCGACCTTCGCAGCCGCCTACAACGAGCGCGGTAAGGTCAAAATCGCTCTGCGTGATTACTCGGGCGCGTACGCGGACCTTTCCACGGCCATCGCCTATGACCCGCAGCTGGCAGAGGCCTACTACTCCCGGGGAGCGGCCGGGATCGGGCTGGGTAACCCGCGCGGGGCGATATCCGATCTGAACGCGGCGATCGGACTGATCCCCCAATACGCCGACGCCTATTATCAGCGTGGAGTGGCCGAATCCCGGCTGGGCGACACCGGTGCCGCCTGCGCCGACTGGAACGCGGCGGTGTCCCTCGGCAACCCCGATGCGAACAAATCCCTCGCCGACAACCACTGCGCCGGTTGACCATATGGTCTCGGCGCGTCTCCTCGAGATCTCACCCGGACCCGGCATCGAACAGATGGCGGCCCTCCCCGAGGAGGCCTTGCGATATACGGCCCGGGTGCTCAACCTGTGCGGCTCCGCTTGACCTTGACACAGTGACAAGGTCTTGACTGTCGCCGAGGAGGTGGTGGTTCCGATGACCACACCGGAAGACGACACGAACACGTTGAGAGCTCTTCAAGCGCTGGAGAGCAGCAGCTCGTCGGTGCGGCTGCAGGCAGTGCTGGCGGCCGGCACGACCCCGGACCCGCGGTTCGTCGACAAGCTCGTCGAACGATGCGCGATCGAGCCCGATTTCTACGTGCGCGACATGCTCACGTGGGCGCTCACCCGCCACTCGTCATCGATGACGGTTCCGAAGCTCATCGAAGAACTTCGCTCGGAGCGTGCGCAGGCGCGAAGCCAGGCGTTGCACACGCTGTCCAAGATCGGGGATCGGCAGGCATGGCCGGCGATCACACGGGCGCTGCTGACCGACACCGACGACGAGGTGGCGCGGAGCGCCTGGCGAGCAGCGGTCGTGCTCGTGCCCGAAGGTGAAGAACCCGAGTTGGCCGGGGTGTTGGCGACACAGCTGGGACGCGGTGAGCGTGAGACGCAGTTGAGCCTCAGCCGGGCGCTGATCGCGCTCGGTAAGGTGATCACACCGCCCCTGGACGCCGCGATGACGAATCGCGACCCTCGTGTGCGTCAGCACGCGATCGCCACGGAACGGCTGTTGCGCAACCCGGAAGCCGGATTCGAGTTCGCGATCGAGGAGGCGAAGCGCGTCGCAGTCCTCGGCACGGCCGGCCAGGAGGGGTGACAGGCGGTGTTGATCGGTGATGTGGCACGACGGTCCGGGGTCAGCGCCCGCATGCTCAGGCATTACGAATCGCTCGGCCTGGTGCGGCCAACGGGTCGTACCGAGGCCGGCTATAGGGAGTACTCCAGCGAGGACATCCAGCGGATCTTCCATATCGAGATCCTGCGGTCATTGGGGCTGTCGCTGCGCGAGGTCGGGCGTGCGCTGGATGATCCCGGCTTCACGCCCTCGGAACTCGTCGACGACCTCATCCGCCAGACGCGAGAGCGCATCGCGGCCGAGACGGAACTGCTCACGCGACTGCGTCGGATCGGTGCCGCGGAACCCGCCGGCTGGGAGGACGTCCTCCGGATTGTGGCACTCCTCCAGGCCTTGGGGTCGGAGAGCGCCGGGAAGCGCCAGCGTGCGGCCCTGTCCTCGGTCGAAGAGGTTTCGGTGCCGGTGGAAGCTCTGGTCGAGGCAGCGCTGAGCGAGACGGACCCGAACGTCGCCGGAGCCCTGCGATGGGCTCTGGCGCGATCGGGCGACAGCGGAGTGGCGCTGCTGGCGGAGGGCCTCGACTCACCAGTGGCCGCGGTGCGGAAACGGGCCGTCCAGTCCATCGCCGAGATTCCGAGCGGTGCGGCCACCGCGCTGCTGCAGCAGGCCCTCACGAACTCCGATGTCGTGGTTCGCAGCTGTGCGGCTCTGGCGCTCGGGGCACGTGGAGCAGCCGACGCGGTCCCGACGCTCATCGACATGATCGTCGAGGGGACGAACGACGTCGATGCGGCCGATGCGCTGAGCACGCTGGCGAGTGACCCCGCGTTGACGGAGCAGATCGCTACCAGGCTCGTTGGCTGCCTCGCCCAGAGCGGCATCGAATCGTCCGCACGTCGACGGCTGACACAGGCGCTCGCGGACATCCCGGGGATCACGACGTCGCGGGCCCTCGCAGATCTGTCGGACGACGAAGACCGTGCCGTTGCGCTTACTGCGACATACCTTCTCAAACTGCGCAGCGCGCAATGACGGATGACCGGCAACGAGCCCAGGGCGCCCGGCACCGTCCCACTTCTGATCATTCGGCGAGATATCACGATCGGTCTGCAGCATGCAGTTGTTCCGGCATGGCCGACAAGACGTGGGGGACGGGGAAGTCGCGCAGGGGGCGGAACGGGCTGAGCAGCAGGACGGCGAGTGAGAGGAGCTGGATGACGGCCATCAGCATCAGGGTCTCGCGTACGCCGACCGCCTCGCCCAGCACACCGCCGAGCAGCCCGCCGAGGGGGATCGCGCCGTAGTTCAGGGCCGAGGCGCTCGCGGTGATCCGTCCGAACAGTTCGGCCGGGCAGTAGTGCTGGCGGAAGGTGCTCGTCAGGATGTTCGAGGCGACGATGCCCAGGCCGGTGCCGAAGCCGGCGGCGGTGAAGAGAACCAGTCCCGTGCCGCCGCTGCCGATCGGCCCGAGCAGAGCCATCGGTGCGGCGAGGGCCTCGCACAGCAGGAATCCCCGTGCCGTTCCGAATCGCGTGGCCGTCCGGCCGGACAGCGCGGCGCCGAAAAGGCCGCCCGAGCTTGCCACCGCCAGCACGACGCCCACCTGTCCTGCCTCGGCGCCGAGGTCCCGGGTGAGGAACACGACCTGGATCGACGAGTAACCCATCAAGGCGATGTTGGACATCGCGCCGAAGGCCGTGAGTGTGCGCAGGTAGGGGTCGCGGACGACGAACCGCAGCCCGTCGCGGATCTCTGCGCGCAGCCGCCGTTTCGCGGCGCCCTCCCGGCGGGTCTCGCGCGTGCCCACGGAACGCAGGCACAGCACGGCGATCGCGAAGCTGACCGCGTCGGCCAGTACGCCGCTGACCGCGCCGAACCACTGCGCGAGCAGCCCTGCCAGCCCGGGACCGGCGATCTGCGCGGCCGATTCGCTGCCCTGGAGCTTGGCGTTGGCTTCCAGCAGGCGCTCGCTCTCGACCAACACGGGCAGGTAGGCCCGGTAGGCGAGGGTGAAGAACACCTTCGCCGCACCGCCCGTCGTGGCCGCAACGAGCAGGTGCGCCGTCGTCAGCGCGCCGAGCCATGCCACGATCGGCACGCTCGCGAACACCGCCATGGACACGCTGTTGCACACCAGCATCACCGGCCGTTTCGGCATCCGGTCCACCCATGCGCCCGCGGGCAGTCCGACCAGCAGCCACGGCAGCCAGGCGGCCGCGGTCAGCAGCCCGACGGTCAGCGGGCTCGCGTGCAGAGTCATCACGGCGACCAGCGGAAGCGCCACGCCGCCGACGGAACTGCCGAGCGTGCTCGTCGTCTCGCCGATCCACAACAGCCGGAAGTCGCGAGTCCCCAGCAGTCCGCCGCGTACGATCGGCGTCGTGGTCACGGCCGGCCCGGCACGGCGCGGACGGTGAGGAAGACCAGCTTGCGTTCTTCCCCGTCGTCGGGAACCTCCCGGTCGGCCAACGAGGCGAACAGGGCGAATATCTGCTCTTCCAACTCGGCGAGCTCGGCGACCGACAGCCTCGCCCAGTGATCGGTGGTGAACGCCGCTCGCCGCCACGGCTCCGGGTAGCCGTCGCGCTCGGCGAACCACTGCCGTACGAGCGCGGTCTGCCGGTCGAGGACGAGCGATTCCGCCGCCGCGGCCACGGGATCGTCGGGGAAGTCCGACGCCGACCAGCTGAGGACGTCCGGCGACCTGCGCCACCAGCGCTCCCGGCGGTCACGCGCGAGCTCCGGCACCTCCTCGACGAGTTCGCTCGCGGCGAGGACCTTCAGATGATGGCTGATGTTGCCGACGGCCTGCCCGGTCCTGTCGGCGAGCACCGACGCCGTCGAGGGCCCGTCCACCCGCAGGATGTCGAGCAGCCGCCGGCGCAGCGGGTGGGACATCGCGGCGAGCACCTTCGAGTCGCGTACTTCACGCGTTGGACGATCACTCACCTGCCCACCCTAGAAGCACAAGAGATGTTGTGCAACAGCTCTTGTACGTCTGGTTGGATCGCCGCTTGACGCCCGGACGGAGCTGGAGCGCGTAGCCGACGGGGACGACCGCGAGCCGTCTTTTGCCAAGGCGAGGCACTTCGGGAACCATGAGAAAACCGTGCTTTGCGTAAATTGAGTAGCCGATATTCGACGCACCGAGGGCGCCCTATGGCTACTTTCTGGGACCTCAAGCACTGGTTGGCCGACGCGATCAACAGTCACGACATACCGGGGATTCTCTGCTGCTACAGCCCCGGCGCCGTGTATGTCACGCCGTCAGGCGTGGCGGAAGGCCACGACCAGATCGCCTGGATGTACGAGCAGTTCTTCAGGGCCTTTCCGGACTTCCACGCGACGGCCTGGTTCGAGCTCGGCGACTGTGACAACCCCGCCGTCACGGAATGGACCTATACCGGCACCCATAAGGGGCCTTTCCTGTTGCCGGACGGGCGCGAGATAGAGGGAACGGACCGTCACATCACTCTCCGCGCCACCTGCTCGACCTTCGTCAGGGACAGCAGGATCGTCACGCACCGCGAATACTTCGACCAGCTGGAGCTCTACAGCCAGCTCGGCTTCGGGCTGACGAAGATCGAGCACGGGTGACCGCGGCCGGGAGGCGTCGTCCTCCCGGCCCGGATCGGCGTTCGGCGGCAGGCTGGTCACACCGTCACAGCGCGGAGACGATCTCCTCGACGCGTTGCCTGGCGTCGCCGAAGAGCATCCTGCTGTTGTGCCGGAAGAACAGGGGGTTCTGCACCCCGGCGTAGCCCGTGGCCATCGACCGTTTGAAGACGACCACGTTCTCGGCCTCCCACACGCGCAGGACGGGCATCCCGGCGATGGGGCTGTCCGGGTCCTCGACGGCCCCCGGATTGACGGTGTCGTTGGCGCCGATGACGAGGACGACCGACGTGGTGGCGAAATCGTCGTTGATCTCGTCCATTTCGAGCACGATGTCGTACGGCACCTTGGCCTCGGCGAGCAGGACGTTCATGTGACCGGGCAGGCGGCCGGCGACCGGGTGGATGCCGAAGCGCACCTCGACGCCGCGGTCCCGCAGTTTGCGGGTGAGGTCGGCGACCGGATACTGCGCCTGCGCGACCGCCATGCCGTACCCGGGGGTGATGACGACGGACTTGGCCTCCTTGAGCAGGTCGGCGGTCTCGGTGGCGGTGATCTCCTTGTGCTCGCCGTAGTCGTGGTCGCCGGCTGGGCCCGCCTCGATGCCGAAACCCCCGGCGATCACGGAGATGAACGACCGGTTCATCGCCTGGCACATCACGTACGACAGGTAGGCGCCGGACGAGCCCACGAGGGCGCCGGTGACGATCAGCAGGTTGTTGTCGAGCAGGAACCCGGACGCCGCGGCCGCCCACCCCGAGTAGCTGTTCAGCATCGAGACGACGACGGGCATGTCCCCGCCGCCGATGGAGGCGACCAGGTGCCAGCCGAGCAGCAGCGCCACGGCGGTCAGCGCGATGAGCAGCCCGAGGTTCGGGGAGATCACGAAGAGCACGGTCAGGACCGCGAACGCCGCGAGCGCGCCCAGGTTCAGGTGGTTCTTGCCCGGCAGCATCATCGGGCGGGAGTCGATCCGGGCCGACAGCTTGAGGAACGCGACGACCGACCCGGTGAACGTGAGCGCCCCGATGAACACGCCGATGGACACCTCGGCGTGGTGGACGCCCAGCAGCGAGCCGGGGACCTCCGCCTGCGCCCCGCCCCCGTTCTCGACCTCCAGGAAGCCGTTCCAGCCGACCATGACGGCGGCGAGGCCGACGAAGCTGTGCAGGATGGCGATGAGTTCCGGCATGGCGGTCATCTCGACGATCCGGGCCCGCCAGAGCCCGACGGCGGCGCCGATCGCCATCGCGGCCAGGAGCAGGACCACCGCGAGGGTCTCGCCGCCGTCCGCGGCGAGGACGACCGTGGCGGCGAGCGCGATGACCATGCCGGAGATGCCCAGCACGACGCCGGAGCGTGCGGTCTCGTGCTTGGACAGGCCGGCGAGGCTGAGGATGAACAGAAGGGCGGCGACGATGTAGGCGGCCTGTGCGGCCGTGGTGAGGGTCACGGTCAGCTCCTCGTGAACATGCCGAGCATGCGCCGGGTCACGGCGAAGCCACCGACGATGTTGATGCTCGCCAGCAGGATGGCGACGAACGACAGGACGGCGACGACCGTGTCGCCCTGGCCGATCTGGAGCAGCGCGCCGACCACGATGATCCCGGAGATGGCGTTGGTGATCGACATCAGCGGCGTGTGCAGCGCGTGGTGGACGTTGCCGATGACGTAGTAGCCGATCACGATCGACAGGACGAAGACGGTGACGTGCTCGATCAGCGTGTTCGGCGAGAAGGCGGTCAGGAGGAACAGCGCGGCGGCGACGGCGGCGGTGACCAGATGGCGTCGCCGTCCGGGCGGCGACGGCGGTCTCCCGGCGGGAGCCGCCGCCGTTCCCCGCACCGGGGTGGCCGGGGCGGCCGGGGCGGCGGGGGCCGCGCTCACCGGCACGGGCGGCGGCGGCCAGGTCTTCTCGCCGTCGCGGACGACGGTCATCGCGCGCTGCACGACGTCGTCGAAGTCCAGCACGAGCCTGCCGTCCTTGCCGGGGGTGAGCAGCTTCATCAGGTTGACGACGTTGGTGCCGTAGAGCTGCGAGGCCTGCGCCGGCAGCCGCCCCGCGAGGTCGGTGTAGCCGATGATGGTCACGCCGTTCTCGGTCACGACCGCCTCCCCGGGACGGGTGCCCTCGACGTTCCCGCCCTGCGCGGCGGCCATGTCGACGACGACGCTGCCCGGGCGCATGCGTGCCACGTGCTCGGCCGTGAGCAGCCGGGGGGCGGGACGTCCGGGGATCAGGGCGGTGGTGATGACGATGTCCACGTCGGCGGCCTGCTCGGCGTACATCTCGGCGGCGCGGCGGTCGTAGTCCCGCGAGGTTTCCCGGGCGTACCCGTCCGTGCTCGTCTCCTGGGCGACCCCGACGTCGAGGAACTCCGCGCCCAGCGAGCGCACCTGCTCGGCGACCTCGGGACGGGGGTCGGTCGCGCGTACGATCGCGCCCAGGCTGGTCGCCGTGGCGATGGCCGCCAGCCCCGCCACGCCCGCGCCCGCCACCAGGACCTTGGCCGGGGGGACCTTCCCCGCCGCGGTCACCTGGCCGGTGAAGAGCCGCCCGAACGCGTGCGCCGCCTCGATGACGGCGCGATAACCGGCGATGTTCGCCATCGAGCTCAGCACGTCGAGCGACTGCGCACGGGAGACGCGCGGCACGGCGTCCATCGCGAGCACGGTGATCGGCCGTCGCGCGAGCGCGTCCACCAGATCGGCGTTCGCCGCCGGGCCGATCAGGGAGACGAGCGTGGCTCCCTCGCGCAACGCCGCGGTCTCGTCCGCCGACGGCGCGTTCACCTTCAGCACGACGTCGGCGTTCCAGGTCTCCTCGCGGCCGGCGATCCGCGCCCCGGTCCTGGCGTACGCGTCGTCCGTGAAGCCCGACCGTCTGCCGGCGCCCGATTCGACGATCACCTCGTAGCCGAGCGAGACCAACTGCGCGACGGTGGCCGGGGTGGCCGCCACGCGTGTCTCGCCCGGCGCCGATTCGGCGACCACGCCCAGGCATTGCGCTGAGTGACTCATCACGATCCTTTCTGTCGGGCGGGTCGTCGGGTTGGCCGACCCTGCGGTCGCCGCCGTCCTCCGCTCACTCGTGGGTCGCGGTGGTTGGAACGGCGGCATGCCACGCGTCGCCGTACGGGCGGCGGTGAAAGGGATGGATGCGATTTGACGTGAATATCGGGGAAATTGTCCCGACTTCCCTGCGTGCGGATCAAGGTGTACCTGCCGGTGGTTGTCCACACGGCATGAGTCCTCGGATCTCCCAGCTCACCGGGCGCTCAGTTCCCCGGGCGCTGCAACTTTCATCCGAGGCGCCGGCCGCCCCGGCTCGTTTCGGCGGAAACCCGAGGTCATCGGCGGCTCCCGCAGGCGGCGCCGGCGTCGCTCTGGCGCGGGGCCTCGGGTGGTTGACATCATTGCCGATCATGGGCGCGGCCGCCGCTCGCCGCGTACGGCCCAGGGGAGCAGCAGTGGTCCGGGGGATGGACCCCGCTTCGAGGCGGAAGGACACCGTGCTTTGAAGCGGTAGGACACCGCGCGGCGAGGACCGGCAGGTGCGAGAGGAGACGGCACGTGACGGCTTTCGTCCAGGAAGCTGAGCACGACCCCGAGCGTGGGGAGCGAACCGGGCCGGACACGGAGGCCGCCGGGCACTCGGACTTCCCCGCCGGCGGGGGCGCCGCAGAACCGCTGTGGCGCAGCGCCACCGTCCGGGACGCCCTGCTGCTGTGGGTGGGCACCAGGGCGGGCATGCTCCTCGTGGCGGTCTACGGAATCCTGATCGTCTCCGGCCAGAACCACGCCCCGCTGCTGGAGCGGTGGAAGTTCTGGGACGTCGACCTGTTCCGGAAGATCGCGGAGTTCGGCTACGACGGCGACCCGAAGCTGGAGCCCGATCCGGGGCTGCCGGCGTTCTTCCCCGGCCTCCCGCTGGCGCTGCGGCTGGTCCACCTGGTGGTGGACGACTGGACGCTGGCCGGGCTGATCATCTCGTTCGTGGCCGGCGCGGTGGCCGTGGTGGCGCTGGCCCGGCTCGCGGACTTCGAGGGGCCCGCCGGGGCGGGGCGCTGGGCCGTCCTGGCGCTGTTGCTGTGTCCTCCTGCCGTCTTCCTGTTCGCCGGCTACACCGAGGCGCTCTTCCTCGCCTTCGCGCTGCCCGCCTGGCTGGCGGCCCGCCGCCGCACCTGGCCGCTGGCCTGCGCCCTGGCCGCCGGAGCTTCCTGCGTACGGATCACCGGA
Organism: Microbispora sp. H10830; assembly: GCF_014161375.1. Classification (NCBI taxonomy): domain Bacteria; kingdom Bacillati; phylum Actinomycetota; class Actinomycetes; order Streptosporangiales; family Streptosporangiaceae; genus Microbispora; species Microbispora sp. H10830. Next base: position 252,563 of record NZ_JABBWX010000011.1, on the reverse strand, counting down.
CTGTTCCTCGCCGTCGCGCTGATCGTTGAGTTCGTCGTGAGCCGCATCCGGAGGGACGGCTGGGCGGGCTGGTGGCGGGGGGCCTGGCTGGCGCTGCCGTTCGCGCCGATCCTCGCGTACGCCGCCTACCAGTACTCCCGTACGGGTGACTGGCTGGCCTGGAACAACGCGCAGCAGACCGGATGGGGGCGGAAACCGGTCTGGCCTTGGGAGGCGTTCCGCACGACGTGGGACTCGACCGGCGGGGACGGCGGGTTCGCGCCGATGTTCCGTCTCGAGATCGCGGCGGCGATCGTGGGGGTGCTGCTGCTCGTCTGGCTGCTCGTCACCCGCCGCTGGGCGGAGTTCGTCTACGTCGGGCTGCAGGTGGGCGCGCTGGTCACCTCCACGTTCTACATGTCGATCCCCCGGTCGGCGCTGCTGTGGTGGCCGCTGTGGGTGCTCATCGGCCGGGCGGGCGCCCGCCACCGGTCGGTGATCATCCTCTATGCCGCGGTGATCGGGCCGCTCATGGTGCCGATGATGATGTCCTTCCTCAACAGCTCCTGGACCGGCTGAACCGCCGCCCGCCGCGCCCCGCCCGCCTGGGGCCGGCCGGCTCACTCGCCTAGGGAGTCCACCTGGACGCGGCACACTACCCCTCGCTGGAGGGAGAAATCAGATCGTTAGCAAGATCCTCGTCGCCCGATAAATGCAGATGCGGGCGCCTGATCCAGCTCGGCAGGATGGCGAGGTGGATCGACAACTGCTCAGCGCCATCGCCCATCGTGATCATCCCATCGCCGCGCCCGTCTCGGCCGCCAACCTCGATCGGCTGCTGCGCCGCGCGGCGCTGCCGGAGGGAGCACGCATCCTCGACCTGGGATGCGGCGAGGGCGAGTGGTCGCTCCGGGCGCTCGAACTCGTCCCGTCCGCCCGCGCCGACGGCGTGGACATCTCCCCGCACGCCGTGGCGGCCGCGAACGAGGCGGCCGTCAGGCGAGGGCTGGCCGACCGGCTGACGCTGCACACGTCGCCGGCCGACGCCTTCACCGCCGCCCAGCCGTACGACCTGGGGTTGTGCGTGGGCTCGACGCACGCCTTCGGCGGGCTGACGGAGACGATGGAGGCTCTCGCCCGGTTCGTACGGCCCGGCGGCCTCGCACTCGTGGGGGAGGGGTACTGGGAACGCCCTCCCGCTCCCGAGGTCGCGGAAGCGATCGGCGAATATCCGGATCTCGCGGGCACGGTGGAGGCCGCCGAGTCCAAGGGCTGGCTGACCGTCTACGCCCACGTGAGCGATCTGGCGGAATGGGACGAGTACGAGTGGTCGTGGACCGGCACGCTGGCGCGCTGGGCCGCGGACAACCCCGGCCCCGACGGTGAGCAGGCCCTCGCCGTGATGAGGGAGCATCGCGACATGTGGCTCGACGGCTACCGGGGTGCGCTCGGTTTCGTCACCCTGCTCCTCCGCCGCATGTGACCCCCCGCGATCAGCGCCGCAGCAGCCCTACCAGGCGGAACCCCGCGAGGACGCCGACTCCGAGGTGGGCCGTGACGAGGGCGATCTGGAAGACCCGCTGGCCCGCCGTGAGGTCGGCGGCGTAGCCGCCGTCGTAGAAGCCGGACATGAAGGCGAGCACTCCTGCGACGACCAGGAGGGCCGAGGCGGGAACGGCGACGCCGCGGCGACGCCGGGTCGCGCCGACGACCAGCAGGACCTGCGCGATCATCATCGGAATCGGCGCCGACAGCCGCGCCTGCGGCCCGAGGGCGTCGAGCAGGGTCGGGCTGAGGCCCGCGGACAGGGAGATGATCGCGCCGGCGACGTCCATGGCGAGCAGCAGGCCCACGCCGGCGACGAGCGCGGACGAGAGCGGGCGGGCGGCGGGAACGGTGGTGGGTGTGGCGGTGGGTGCGGACATGTCCTCTCCTCGAAGAACGTGGTGAAGGGTTGCGGATTCGAGGGTCCTGCGGGGGACGTCCGGCGGGCATGAGCCGCCGGTCCTGCGCGGGACGGGACATCTCGTCCCGTGACGACGGGACACGCGGATGGCAACATCCCCCTCATGACGGACAGATCGGCCCGGCGCGCCGCCGTGGCGGCGGGCGCACTGCTCGTCCTGGTCCTCGGGACGCTGGTCGTCGAGCCCAGGCTGCGGCAGTTGGGCGTGACGGGGATCGTCGAACGGTTCGACGCCTTCCGCGCGGTCGCGGCGCTGTCGTTCGGCGTGCCCGGCCTCTTCGTGGTGGCGCAGCGGCCGGGGAGCCGGGTCGGCTGGGTGATGGTGGTCGTGGGGACGGCCCAGGGGCTCGGGCTCGCCCTCGGCGCGTACGGCCTGCTCGGCATCAACGACGGCACCGGCCTGCCGGGGGACGAGTGGGCGATGTGGGTGTCCAACTGGGTGTGGATCCCCGCCTACCTCCTGGTTCCGACGATCTTCTTGCTGATCTTCCCGGACGGCCGCCTCCCTTCGCGCCGCTGGTGGCCCGCGTCGGCCGGGGCGTACGCCGGCATCGGGGTGAACACGCTCGACTGGATGCTCCGCCCGGTGACCTACGAGCAGGTCCCCGGGCTCTTCCCCAAGGGGTACGACGGCGTGCTGGCCGGGCTCACCGGGGTTCCGGACGCCCTCAGGACCGCGGGCACGGTGTGCACGGTCGGCGCGGTGCTCGCCGCGGTCGGCTCGCTTGTCGGCCGTTACCGGTCGGCGGACGATGAGGTGCGACGGCGGCTCCAATGGGTGCTGGCCGCCGCGCTGCTGACGGTGGGCCTGCTCGGCGTCGCCCTGTTCGTGCCGTGGGGGCCGGTCATCGTGGCGCTCGCCGCCGTCCCGCTGCCGGTGGCGGTGTCGGTGGCCGTCGTCGCGCACCGCCTCTGGGACCTCGATCTCCTGCTGTCGCGCGCGCTCGCGTTCGGCGCCGTCAGCGTCGCACTGCTGGCCGCGTACGCCCTGGTCGCGGCCACGCTCGGGAACGCGATCGGCTCCGGCGCGTCCGCGCTGATCGTGGCGCTCGCGGTGCACCCTCTCTATCTGCGGGTGTCCGTCGCCGCGAACCGCCTCGTGTACGGCGATCGCGACGACCCGGCGCGTGCGCTGCGTCGCCTTGGCGTGCGGCTTTCGGACGCGGGTGCGCCGGGTGACCTCCTGGAGCGGATGGCCGCGGAGGTCGGGCGGGTCCTGCGCATCCACTATGTGGCCGTCGAGGAGCCGGGTGCGGTCGTGGCCTCCTGGGGACGCCCGAGCGGCGCCGACACAAGTGAGAGCGTTCCGCTCCTCTACCAGGGCGAGCGGGTCGGCACGCTGGTGCTGGGGGAGCGGCTGCGCCCCAAGGACCGTGCCCTGCTGGCGCAGCTCGCGCCGCACGTCGCGGTGGCCGTGCGGGCGCACCGCCTCGGGGCCGATCTCGAGCGTTCGCACGGGCGGCTGCTGGCGGCCCGGCAGGAGGAGCGTGACCGGCTGCTCTACGAACTCCACGACGGGCTCGGCCCCACGCTGGCGGCCCTCGCGCTGCAGGTGGACCGCGGCAGGCGCCTGGTCGACACCGACCCCGAGGGAGCCAAACGGGTGATGGACGAGCTGTCGGGCCGCATCCGCGGCACGGTCGAGAACGTCCGTGCGATCGTCAACGACCTGCGCCCGCCGCCCCTGGACATGCTGGGGCTCACGGGCGCGCTGGCCGAGCTCGGCAGGGGCTTCGCGGGCGACCTCGCGGTCGAGGTGGAGGCCCCGCCCGACCTGCCCGCCCTTCCGCCGCCGGTCGAGCTGGCCGCCTACCGGATCGCGGCCGAGGCCATGACGAACGCCGTACGGCATGCCATGGCGTCCAGATGCACGGTCAGCCTGCGGGCGTGCGACGCGCCGGGCGTTCTGGAGCTGCGGGTCGACGACGACGGCGTCGGGGTGGGGGCTCCCGCCCGCCACGGGTTCGGCCTCGCCTCCATGCGGCGCCGCTCCGAGGAGCTCAACGGCACCTTCGAACTGCTCGACCAGGCCGGGGCGGGCACGCACCTGGTCGTACGGCTCCCGCTGGCGGTCCGATGATCCGCGTCATGGTGGTGGAGGACCACCCGGTGTTCGCCGAAGGGCTGGTCGCGCTCTTCCGCGATCTGCCCGAGGTGGAGGTCGCGGGGGTGGCGAGCACCGGCGAGGCGGCCGTCGAGCTGGTGGACCAGGTCGCTCCCGACGTCATCCTGATGGATCTGCATCTGCCGGGCATGAGCGGGATCGAGGCGACGTCCCGCATCACGGCCCGGCATCCCGGCGTGGCCGTGCTGGCCCTGACCATGCTGTCCGACGACGCGTCGATCCTCGCCGCCGTACGGGCCGGCGCCCGCGGCTACCTGCTCAAAGAGGCGACGCCCGCCGACATCGTGCGCTCGCTGGAGGCGGTGGCCTCGGGACAGGTCGTGTTCGGCGCGGCGACCGGAAGCCGGGTGCTGGCCGCTCTCACCGCGTCGGCCGTACGGCCCCGGCCGGTGCCCGAGCTGACGGAACGCGAACTGGAGGTGCTGGACTTCGTCGCAGCCGGTCTCACCAACCACGCCATCGCGCGGCGCCTGTATCTGAGCGAGAAGACCGTACGCAACCACGTGTCGAACATCTTCGCCAAGCTCGGCGTCTCCGATCGCGCCGCGGCGGTGGCGCGCGCCAGGGACGCCGGCCTCGGCGGGCGGTAGGGGTCCGGAGAACAGCAGGTCATGCCGGTGCTTCAGCCGGAGGGGCGGCGAATCGTCAAGGACGTTCAGCGGTCAAAAGCACCGGGAACCGCCGAGGTATGTCACCGCGGCGAGTGCGTACAGTGAGGAGGTGCTGATCCATCCCTGGGACTCCGCCACCGACGAGGAGGCGCTGGCCTTCGTCCGCGCGAACGAGTTCGGTCACCTCATCGCGTCCGGACGCGACCGCGACGTGCCGGTGGTCGTGCCGACACAGTTCCTCCTCGCCGACGCGTCCACGATCCTGCTGCACCTCGCCCGGCCGAACCCCGTCTGGTCGGCGATCGAGGAGAACCCCGCCGTGGTCATGGCCGTGGCCGGCGACTGGGCGTACGTCGAGGGAGCGTGGAAGGCGCTGCCCGGCGCCGACGAGGATCCCCGGCTCGGCGTCCCCACGACGTACTACGCGGCCGTCCAGCTGGTCTGTCACGCGGAGATCGTCGACGACCCGGACGGGAAGCTCGGCATCCTGCGTGCCCAGCTCGCCCGCCTGGACCACGGCCTCGCCGACCCCGCCGAGCATCACCGGCGTCTGCCGGGCATCCGCGGCCTCCGGCTGGCCGTCCAGAAGGTCAACGGCAAGTTCAAGTACGGCGGGAACGTGGACGAGGCCCACCGCCGGTACGTCGCGGAACGCCTCGCGGAGCGGGGCGGCCCCGGCGACCGTGCGGCCCGCGAGCACCTCCTGCGCCGGCTCGGCTGACACCCGGAGAAACCGCTGGCGCGTCGATGTCACCCGGCGGCGGACCGAACTCGCCCTGCGGGCGGGGCGAGCATGAGACGCCGCCGCGGGAGCCGGGACGCCGCCGAGGCCGACGCCCGGGAGCGGGACCACAAGACCGCAGAGAGCCGGGGCTGCACGCCGGACTCCGACAGCTCGGAGTCGCGCAGTGAGTAGGAGGCGGTATGTGGCAAGAGGGGTGCCGGGCGGCTACCGGATCTGGGACAACAAAGCCCGCCGATGGTGGGGAGATCTCTACGAGCTGTGCCCCGACGATCTGCTCGACGAACTGAACGGCGGCGCGGACCACGAGAAGATCACCGCTCTGCTCAAACGGTACCGAGCCCTCAAGCGCTGATCAGCCGCCTGCGTCGGGGATCGAGGTCGGAAAGCATGCCGTCCAGAGCCCCGTGCGGCGCCCGTCCGTCCGCCCGCCCGGCGACGTCCTTGAGCCTGCCGCTCACCCACTCGTTGCGCCCCGTGATCTCCGGATATCCCGGCTGCTCGATGCGCCAGGTGTGCCGGAGCGGACGCTTCGGCGGGATCCGCTTCACGGTGCCGATGACCTGGCCCTGACCGTCGTGCACGACGTGGTGGCGCTTCCTGTCCACCTCCCGGGGAGGTGCGACGTAACAGAGCGGACGCCGCTGGGCGGCGTCCTCGAAGAGGGTCGGCTCCGGAGCGGCGGGCAGCCCCTGGGACCGCCCGGAGGCGACATACGCGCATGGTGCGAGGACCTTGTCGAACTTCCCTCCGCGGGGCACCCGTACCGCATGGGCCCCCTGGCTCTCCGTATTGCGCTCGGGCGTCTCCGGGCGCTCCACACTGCTGAATCACCGGGGATGCGCGACTTGTCGTACCGGAGGTGTAGAAGTGTGGCGTGGTTGCTGAGACGACCTGGGCGCAGGTGCTCGCCTGGAGGCTGAGACGGCAGTTCGTCGGGCCCGCGGGCGGCGGCGACGCGGTGGCGATCGCCCGGCGGCTGTGCGGGGTGCAGGCGCAGGTCGCCTCGTCGGCGGCGCTGGCCGTGGCCGTGCGGCATGCGAGCCCGCGCCCGGGGGAGATCGAGGACGCCCTGTGGCGTGACCGCACGCTGGTCAAGACCTGGGCGATGCGCAGCACGCTCCATCTCCTCCCGGCCGACGAGCTGCCCGCCTACCGGGCCACCCTCGGGGCGCTCCGATTCTGGGAGAGAGCCTCCTGGCAGCGCGGTCACGGGGTGTCCGCCCGGGAGATCGAGGCCGTCCTGGACGCCGTTCCGCGCGCGTTGTCCGGCCGGGTGCTGACCCGCGAGGAGCTGGTCGAGGCGGTCATCGAGGTGACCGGGGACGCTCACCTGAGGGAGGCCCTCACGTCCGGGTGGGGCGCGCTGCTCAAGCCGCTCAGCTTCCTGGGCGAGCTGTGCTACGGCCCGCCGCGTGACCGCAGGGTCACCTTCACCACGCCGGCCGACTGGCTTCCCGGCGGCCGGGGGGAGGCGCTCTCCCCGGAGGAAGGGGGAGTGCGCGTGCTCCGGGCGTTCCTCGGCGCCCACGGCCCGGCCACCCCCCGGATGTTCGACGCCTGGCTGTTCCGCGGCGTCACGCCGAAGGCCGTCCTGCGCGGCTGGTTCGGGGAGCTCGAGGGTGAACTCGCGCAGGTCGAGGTGGAGGGCATGCCCGCCGTGCTGCCGGCGGAGCTTCTCGACGACCTGCTGGCCTGCCCGCCGTCGGAGGACGTGCCTCTGCTGCCCGGCTTCGACCAGTTCATCCTGGGCGCGCCGCGTGACCTGGAACCGCTCCTGCCGAAGGCCGTACGGCCCAAGGTGAGCCGGGCGGCGGGGTGGATCTCGCCCGTCGTGATCCATCGGGGCCGGGTGGCGGGTGTGTGGGAGGCCAAGGAGGGGCGTCCGGTCGTGGAGCTCTTCGAACCGGTGCCGGAGCACCTCCTGGCCGAGGAGACCGACCGGATCGCCATGCTCCTCGACCGGCTGTAACTCACCGGGCGGGCCGGTCAGGTCACCTCCTCGCGGAGCACGCGGACCAGGCCGACGGCCATGGGGATGACGATCCAGAAGACGACCGACGTCGCGAGGCGGGCTCCCTCGCTCCAAGTCATGTCGCCGCTCATCAGCGGAGTGGCGGTGGTGTTGAGGTCGAGCCATTCGGCGAGGGTCGCGCCGACAGAGCCGAGCCTGCCGACGACGGCCCACAGGACCGGAGCCGAGAAGTTGATCACGATCGCGGCGGGCGCGTTGAGAAGCAGCGCGCCGAGGGCGAGGCCCGCCGCGGCCACGAGGACGTTCCCCCCGGTCCAGCCGAGCAGCCCGAGCGGCTGGACCTCCCAGACGGCGGCCATGTTCCGGACCTCGGACACGACGGCCGTGGCCGGCACCGCGACCAGCATGGCGAACAGCGAGAGCGCCACCGCCGCGAGCAGGGGCGGCAGGCATTTGGCGGCGAGGACGCGATGGCGGCGCGGTTCGAGCACGAAGGTGGTCAGCGCCGTGCGATGCGCCCGCTCGCCGGTCACCGTGAGGATGCCGAGCACCGGGAGCAGGGTGCCGAGGGCGATCCCCGCCGTGCCCACCAGGGTCTGCAGCTTCGGCCCGACGACGGCGCCGCGCGCGACGACGGACGCGATCACCAGTCCGACCATGATCAATGAGATGATCTTGCCGCTTCGGGTGTCGACGAGCTTGCGGGCTTCGACCGCGAGCAGCCTGCGGAACGGGACCGGCGTGTCGGCGTTCATCTTGTCGTCCTTCGTGACGGGGCTCGATGCGGCCCCCGCGATGTCGTTCAGGTGGTGGTCGGCGCGGGTCATGCGCTGCCCCGGCCGGCGCCGGTTCCCGGGGACGCGGTGGCGCCCGGGCTCCGGTCCGTGTGCGCGGTCAGTTCGAGGAAGGTCTCTTCGAGGCCACGGCCCCGGCTGAGTTCGTCGGCCGTGCCCTGGGCGAGCACGCGTCCACGGCCGATCATCACGATGTGGTCCGCCACCTGTTCCACCTCGTGCAGCAGGTGCGAACTGAGCAGCACGGCGCACCCGGCCTCGGCGAGGTCGCGCAGCAGCCGGCGCATCCAGTGGATGCCCTGGGGATCCAGGCCGTTGGCGGGCTCGTCCAGGACGAGAACCTCGGGAGCGCCGAGCAGGGCGTGCGCGATGCCGAGCCGCTGGCGCATTCCGAGTGAGTAGCCGCCGATCGTCCGCCGGCTCTCCCGCTCGGTCAGCCCCACCAGGTCGAGCACCTCGCCGACCCGGGTGCGCGGCAGTCCGAGCGTCATCGCGCCGAGCGTCAGGGCCTCCCTGCCGGTGCGGCCGGGATGCTGGGCCCCGGCGTCGAGAAGGGTGCCGACCCGCAGGCCCGGGCAGGCCATCTCGGCGTACGGCAGGCCGAGCACGGTCGCCGAACCGGAGGAGGGACGGGCGAGCCCCACCAGGATGCGCAGGGCCGTCGACTTCCCGGCGCCGTTGGGCCCGAGGAAGCCGGTGACGCTCCCGGCCCCGACGGTGAAGGTCACGTCGTCGAGCGCCTTCACTTTCCCGTAGATCTTGCTGACGTGTCTGAACTCGATCACGCTGCCCAGTCCACCGCGAGGGCGGACGCCGCCGCATCGGACCGGAGTCCGCCGCGTCTCGACGCGGGGCCCGGCCGTTCGGCCGCGGGCGATACCCACGGTTGTCCACAGGTCGACCCAGGTCGCTAAGACCTGTTCTTTGTGGTCCCTAAGCTGTGGGGCTGTGCACGGCCGACCGGACTACCAGCCACCCCTGGACAGGCAGGGTGTCGCGCTGCGCTACCTGTGCGCAGTGGTGCCGATGCTCTTCCACGGCACGGTGCTGGCCTGGCTCGTCCTGCACGACGGCGGCCGTCTCCCGCAGGCGCTGATCGACACGACGCTCGGCCTGATCGGGCTGGTCCTGATGCGGTGGCGGCGCCGCTGGCCGTGGCAGATCGCCCTGGCGACCGCCCTGCTGACCACGTTCTCGGCCACGGCGACCGGTCCCGCGCAGGTCGCGTACGTGTCCCTGGTGACCCATCGCCGATGGAGCCGGACGGTCCCGGTCGCGGTCGTGTCCGTGGTGTGCCTGCTGGTCAGCGGGGCTCTGGGCGGCATAGACCAGGCCACGGTCGTCTCCTCGGTGTCGGGGCTGACGATTCTCGGCGGGCTGACCGTCTTCGGCCTCTACCTGCGCGGACGCCGCGACCTGGAGCTGTCCCTGCGCGAGCGGGCGCGGGCCGCCGAGCGGGAGCAGCGGCAGCGGATCGACCAGGCGCGGCTGGCGGAACGGGTCAAGATCGCCCAGGAGATGCACGACGTGCTCGCGCACCGGATCTCCCTGCTGGCGATGCTGGCCGGCGGCCTGGCCTACCGGACCGACCTCGGCCCGGAGCAGACGCGCGAGGCCGCGCTCGCCATCCAGGAGAACGCGCACCAGTCGCTCAACGAGTTGCGCACGGTGCTGCGCACGCTCCGCGACGACGGCGCCGTGGAGGCGCCGCAGCCCAACCTGACCCATCTGGACGCGTTGTTCGGCGAGGTCCGCGCCGCCGGCCAGCAGGTCGAGGTGGACGACAGCATCGACGGCCGGGAGTCGCTGCCCGCGCAGACGGGGCGGCACGCCTACCGGATCGTGCAGGAGGCGCTGACCAACGCGCGCAAGCACGCGCCGGGCGCCAGGGTCACCGCCGAACTCGGCGGACGGCCGGGGGAGGGCCTGAGGATCCGGGTGACGAATCGCACGCGCTCCGGCTCGGCCCCCGGCCCGGGCGGCAGGCTGGGCCTGGTGGGCCTGGCGGAGCGGACGAGGATGGCCGGCGGCACCCTGAGCCATACGATCCAGGACGGGCGATTCATCCTTGATGTCCGATTGCCATGGGAGGCTGCGGATCGTGACCCGGCTGGTGATAGTGGATGACGACGCGATGGTGCGGACCGGGCTGCGTCTCATCCTCGGCGGCGAACCCGACCTCGACATCGTCGGCGAGGCCGAAGACGGGCTGCGCGCCATGGACGTGATCCGCGACCTGCACCCCGACGTGGTGCTGCTGGACATCCGGATGCCCAACCAGGACGGGCTGACCACCACCGAACTGCTGCGGGCGCGGACCGGCCCGCCGAGGATCCTCGTGCTCACCACGTTCGACGCCGACGACATGGTGCTGCGGGCCCTCCGGCTCGGCGCCGACGGCTTCCTGCTGAAGGACACCCCGCCGCCTCGGATGATCGAGGCGGTCCGTGCCGTGGCGAAGGGCGAGCCCGTGCTGTCGCCGAGCGTCGCCCGGCAGGTGATCGCCGCGGCGACCGGCGGGTCCGGACCGGCCCTTCCCCGGGCGCGAGAGGAGCTGAGCAGGCTCACCGAGCGCGAACTCGAGGTCGCGGTCGAGGTGGCGCACGGCAGGTCGAACGCCGAGATCGCCGAACGTCTCTACATGAGCGTCGCCACCGTGAAGGCGAACATCACCAGGATCTTCGCCAAGCTCGGCACCGACAACCGCGTCCAGGTGGCGATGAAGGTGCGCGACGCCGGTCTCCTGTGAGCGCACTCCTTGACCGCGTCCGCGCCCGCCGGTCCGGCTGCGACGGCCCGCGACAGCACCGGCGCCGGGTGGAGGCCGCGTGTGCGGCCGCACGACAACCGGGAAGCCGAGCGGGCGATCAGTCCAGCGAGACGGCGGGGGAGGGCAGGTGCCGGTCGAGCTCGTCCCACAGACCCGGCGGGATCGGGAGGGTGGCGAGGCGCAGCGTCTCCTCGATCCGCTCGGGTTCCGAGACGCCGACAATGGTGGACGCCACCCTGGGGTCGCGCAGCGAGAACTGCAGCGCGGCGGCGGCGAGCGGCACGCCGTGCGCGTCGCAGACCCGTCGCATGGCGCGGACCGCGTCCCGGACGGACTCGACGGTGTCCCGGTAGGCGTAGCGGGGCTGGGCGTCGGGTCCCTTGACCAGCATCCCGCCACCGTACGGCGCGCCGTTGACGAAGGCGACGCCGCGATCGCGAGCCTCGTCGAGCAGCGGGCCGGCCTCGCGGTTCACCAGCGTCCAGCGGTTGTGGCTGATCACGGCGTCGAACACGCCGGTCGCGACGAATCTGCGCAACAGGCCGACCGGGCCGCCCGCGATGCCGAGATGGCCGGCGACGCCGGCGTCGCGCAGCGCCACCAGCGCCTCCACCGCCCCGCCCGGGCCCATGGCCTCCTCGAACGTGATGTGGAATTCGGGGTCGTGCAGGTACAGCAGCGGCACGTGGCCGACGCCGAGCCGCTCCAGGCTCTCCTCGGCCGAACGGCGCACGCGCTCGCCGGAGAAGTCACCGGTGTGCGGGTCCGCGTCGACCTTGGTGGCCAGGACGAACCCGGCGGGGACGCCGCCGCGGTGGCGGACCACGGCGCCGATGCGCCGTTCTGCGCTGCCGCCGCCGTAGTTGTTCGAGGTGTCGAGGAAGTTGAACGGCCCGTCGAACACGGCTTCCACCGTGGCCCGCGCGCGCTGCTCGCCGACCTCGTACCCGTACAGGCCCGGCATGCTCGCCAGAGGACTGGTCCCGACGCAGATCGGTGTCACCGCCAGGCCGGTGCGCCCGAACGGCCGGCGCAGCGCCGGTTCCGGGACCGGCAGGTCGTCGGGGGGATCGAGGGGCATCGGGGGGCGTCCTTCCGTCACAGGCCGTCGCCCTCACCGGGGGCCGGCCGGGCCACGGCCGCCGAGGCGAGCCGGTGTCCTTCGGCCAGCCGGGCCAGCACGGCGTCGGTCGCGGCGTCGGGCCGGGTCTCCTCGGGATGGGCGGACCGCCAGGCGTGCAGCCGCCTGGCCCCTTCCGGCCAGGTGACGACCGGCCGGAACGACGGGACGAACCGCCTGATCTTCGTGGTGTCGAACACGGCGGTGTGCTGGAGGTCGCCGACGATCAAATCGGACCAGAACCAGTCCGGCGCGACGAGCGGCAGGAACTCCGCGGGCAGGTGGAGAAGCCGGGCCGGTGTCGCGGCCGCCCGCCCGACGACCTCGTAGATCTCGTTCCAGGTCAGCGCCTCGTCGGAGGTGATGTGGAAGTCCTCGCCGAGCGCCTGCCAGGTGCCGATCAGGCCGACGAGGCCGACGGCGAAGTCGTCCGCGTGCGTCAGGGTCCACAGGCTGGTGCCGTCGCCGGGCACCACGATCTCGTCGCCGCGTGCGACTCGGTCCCACGCCGTCCAGTCGCCCGGCAGCGGCGGGTGCGCGTCGTCGTAGGTGTGCGAGGGGCGCACGATCGTGACGGGGAAGTCGCGCTCCTCGTAGGCGCGGCGCAGGACGTCCTCGGCCGCGATCTTGTCTCGTGCGTACGCGAGGTAGGGGTTGCGCCGGGCGGTCGACTCGGTGAACGGCGCCCGGCGCACCGGCTTGTGGTAGACGGAGGCGCTGCTGATGTAGACGTACTGGGCGGTGTGGCCGTCCAGCAGGTCCACCGCCGCAGCGGCGTCCTCGGCCGTGTAGCCGAGGAAGTCGACGACGCAGTCGTAGGCACTCCCGGCCAGGGCCCGGCTCAGCGCGTCGCGGTCCCGCACGTCGGCGGTGAGCGTCGTGACCCCCTCGGGCAGGGGACGGCGCCGGGCGGTGTGGCCCCGGTTGAGCACGTGGACGTCAAGGCCCCGGCGCACCGACTCGGCCACGCAGGCCGAGCTGATCGTTCCGGTGCCGCCGATGTAGAGGACCTTCACGCGGACTCCGAATCATGTGGCGGCGACGGGCCGTGCCGCACCCGGTCCGGCGGGTATCGGCCGACCCGAAATTTTCGGGAGGTTTGTGAAAATTGTCGGTTTCGGCAGCAACCTAGGGCGTGGCGTCGTTTCGCGTCAAGAGCGCCCGCCGCTGGACACCTCAGGTGCCGGCCCACCTGCCGGTGGCACCGCCTAGAGCCGTCTCGCCACCATCTGGAAACCGGCCGTGCAGAGATCGGCGGGGTGGCCCTCGTACCGGACCCCCATGATCGCGACGCGCGGGTTCCACGATTTGTAGAGATCGACTCGTGCCTCGGTCCAGGTGTACTGGTCGTGCATCAGACAGCCTTCCTGGCCGTCCGTGGTCTGGGCGTGAATGTTCAGCTTGACGGTGTCGCCGAATTTCCCGCGGATCTTGACTGTGTTGTTGTTCTTCGAATAAGCCGTCCGGCACCAGCGGTACGTTTCGGTCTGGCACATGGGACGGTCGGCCACGTTGAAGTTCGTCGAACTTCCGATGAACACCGGGAAGTCGGGATCGTCGGTGCTGGACCAGTTCTCGGTGCGGTTCCAGTTGAGCGGACCCCGGTCCCACGTGCCGATGTTGCGCACGCGGTAAGGGCCGACGACCTCGCCGCCCTCCACGCTCATGGACGCGTTGATCCGTTCCCAGGCCCCGCACTCGGGCATGGGGTGGGGCCCGATACGGCCGCCGCCGACAATCGGGCCGGTCGGATCGCAGCTGCTGCGTTCGATGAAGGAGAACGAGCGCCAGGTGACCTCGAGTTCGAAGTCGGGGTCGGTGGCGGCGGCGGGGGCGGCCGGCGCGATGGCGGCTGCCGCCGCGAGGGCGAGCGCGGACACGCCGACTCGGGTTCTGCCGAAGGTGTTCGCCATTGTTTTATTCCGATTCTCTCGGGTCGCTGTCGCCTCTCATGTTTCCGGCGGCCCGCCGGGAAAGGGATATCCAGAAAGGGGTGGCTTCTCCGGGGCAGTGGCCATATGTATGCGGGGGGAATTACCGGTTCGTGAGCGCGTTTCGTCGTTCAGCCGGCCACGAGGTCGCGGATGCGCGCGGCGTACCCGCGGGGGTGGGTCGTGCTGCCGTTGTGCCCGCCGGGGAACTCCCGCGCCTCGACGCCGAGGAGTACGGCGAGCTCCTGCGCGCACCGGTAGTCGAAGACGTGCCGGGGCGTGGTGCGGCCGACGGCCGGGACGACGCGGACCGGGGTGTCTCTCAGCGCGGCGACGTCCAGCGTGTCGCGGGCGATCGCGGTGAAGTCGTTGCGGATGAAGAAGTCGAAGCCGGCCCGCCGCCGGTCGTTCAACGGGTGCGGGGTCAGTCCGGGCTCGGTGTCCTGGGCGACGGGGTCGATGCCGAGCGTTTCGGCGATCTTGACGAACGCGTCGGCGAGGCCCCGCTCACGGTAGAGGTGCTGCAGCTCCTCCAGCTCCCGCACGTGATGGGCGCGTTCGGAGGCGGGCAGGAGACCGGGGGCGACCGGCTCGTGCGCGATCAGGGTGTGGAGCTGTTCGGGATGCTCGACGGCCAGGTGCAGCCCGATGACCGCGCCGAAGCTGCATCCGAGCATGTGCGCCGGCCGGTCGGTCACGGCGGCGAGCAGGCGGTGGACATCGTCGACATGGTCGGCCATGGTCGCGCCGCCGCCGGAGTCGTCAAGGGTGCTGCGGGACAGGCCGCGCCGGTCGTAGGTGATGACGGTGTGGTCGCCGGCGAGGTGCCGGACCAGGTCGGTGGTGCGGTCCGCGTCGCCTTCCCCGCTCTGCGAGATGAGGAGCGCGGGCCCGGTGCCGTGCACCTCGTAGTAGATGGTGGCGCCGTTCGTGCGGAGCATGCCGTTCATGAGTCGTCCTCTCGGATCAGGTGATCAGGACCATAACCCATCAAGTCTGATGCATCAAGTCTGATGTATTGTGGAGCGGTGAACGGAGTAGATCTCTTCCTGCTCGGCAGGACCCTTATGAAGATCGGCGAAGAGGCCATGCCGGTCGGGGACATCGGCCCGTCGAGAACGACGCAGGCCGCCAGTGTCCGGACCGTGCTGGTGGTCGTCGCCGACCTGCGCACTCATCCGGAGACCTCGGTCGGGGAGATCGCGGCCCGCACGGGGTTGCCGCAGAGCGCGGTGTCGGGAGCCGTCGCCCGGCTGAAGGAGGCCGGGGCGGTCGTGACGGCCCCCGATCCGGCCGACCGCCGCCGGGTCGTGATCAGGCAGGCCGAGCGGTCCGCGCGCGTGGAGGCCGTGCGGGCGGCCGGTGTCGAGGGGCCCCTCGCGGCGGCTCTGGGCACCGACGACCCGGCGCAGGTCGCCGAGGTCGTCGCGGCGCTCGAGTTCCTCGCCCGCCGCCTCGCGCCGGGATCGGATCCCCGCCGTCCCTGACGCCCGGGAACCGGCCTCATCCGCCGCCGGGCCGCCGCTGAGTCGGCCGCCGCCGGCCGTGTTCCCGGCGCCGAGCTTCCGGGCTCTGATAATCCGGGGAGGTCACCAGCCGGACGGCCCGGGCGGCGAAGACGGAGCCGCTGACGACGTTCACTCAGGCCGCGCACAGGTGCGGGCACCGGCGCACCGCCGTGATCCGCGTGCTGAGACGGCGGGTCAGCGGGACTTCACGCCGAGACGGGCGGCGCGGGCGGTCAGGTAGCCGCGCTCGGGCAGGCTGGCCGTGAGGCTCGCCGCCGCGCGGTAGTCCTCGGCGGCCGCCGTGAGGTCGCCGGCCATCTCCAGCAGGTGCGCGCGCGCCGCGTGCAGGCGGTGGTGCCTCGCCAGCGGGCCGCCGGCCAGCGGTTCGAGCAGGGCCAGCCCGGCGGTGGGGCCGTGCACCATGGCGGCGGCGACGGCGCGGTTGAGGGAGACCATCGGGTTGGGCGACATGCGCTCCAGCAGGCCGTACAACGCGAGGATCTGCGGCCAGTCGGTCTCCTCGGCGGTCGCCGCCTCGTCGTGCACCGCGGCGATCGCCGCCTGGATCTGGTAGGGCCCGGCGGCGCCCCGGTGCAGGGCGGCCGTGAGCAGCGCCGTGCCCTCGGCGATCGCCTCGCGGTCCCACAGGCCGCGGTCCTGCTCCGCCAGCGGGACGGGGACGCCGCCCGGACCGGTCCTGGCGGGTCGCCGGGCGTCGGTCAGCAGCATCAGTGCGAGCAGCCCGGCCGCCTCACAGTCACCGTGCGGGAAACCCCGCAGCAGGCGGTGCAGCGTCCTGGCCAGCCGGATCGCCTCGCGGGACAGCTCGACGCGGTGCAGGCCGAGGCCGCCGCTGGCGGCGTACCCCTCGTTGAAGACGAGGTAGAGCACGTGCAGCACGGCGGCGAGCCGCGCGGAGCGCTCCTCCGGCTCCGGCATGCGGAACGGCACCCCCGACGCCCTGATGCGCTGCTTCGCCCGGCTGATCCGCTGCGCCATCGTCGCCTCGGGCACCATGAAGGCCCTGCCGATCTCGGCCGTGGTCAGCCCGCCGACGGCGCGCAGCGTCAGGGCGATGGCGGACGCCGGCGTCAGCGCGGGGTGACAGCTCAGGAACAGCATGACGAGCGTGTCGTCCCCGTCCGCCTCGTGCGCCAGGTCGGCTGCCGGGGAGGTCCGATGGTCGGCGGGAGCCCGCGCGGCCACCAGTTCCTCGCGGCGGCGGCGTGCCTGCTCGCCCCGCACCTGCTCGATCATCCGCCGGTGGGCGACCTGGACCAGCCAGCCCTTCGGGTTGTCCGGCACGCCCTCGCCGGGCCACTGGGCGAGGGCGTCGAGCAGCGCCTCCTGGACCGCGTCCTCGGCCGCGTCGAAGTCGCCGAACCTGCGGGTGAGCACGCCGACGACCCGCGGCGCCAGCGGGCGCAGCAGATCGTCGACGTGCGGGTGCGGGGCGTTCACAGTTCCTGAGGCGGAGCCGCCATCACCTGACGCACCTCGATGGGCATGTTGAGCGGCTCGCCGGTCAGGCCGGGCGCCGCCGAGATGTGGCCCGCCAGCTCGTACGCACGCTCGGGCCCCTCGCAGTCGATGATCCAGTAACCGACCAGGAACTCCTTCGTCTCGGGGAACGGGCCGTCGGTGACGACGGGGACGCCGCCCTCGCCGGCCCGCACGATCCGCGCCTGGTCGGGCATCGCCAGCCCCTGGGCGTCCACGAACTCGCCGGCCTCGACGAGCCCGCGGTTCACGTCGTGCATGAACTCGATGTGCGCCGTGATGTCCTCCGGCGACCAGGTGTCCATCGAGGAGATGCCGCTCCGCGGGCCGAACTGCATCAGCAGCATGTACTTCATGTCGCGCTCCTCCTGCCGCCCGCCCCTCGCGGGCGCGCTCACCCCTGGGTAGAAGCCGGCTCCCCGCTTCTCGACATCCTGTCGAGAAATCTCAGAGATTTCTTCCAGCCGATCTCAGGGACACGGCTCAGAGGGACACGGTCACCTCGGCGTCTCCGGGCTCGTCCAGGGTGAACGCGACGGACCGGCCGCCGGCCGTGATCTCGTACTCGCCGAGGAAGCCGTCGAAGCGGACGCGGCCGTCCGCGTCGGTGACCATCGTCGTCGGCGGCAGCCACCACTCGCCCTTGACGAGCGAGCGCAGCGCGTCGTACGACGGCTTGGGGGTGCCGTCGGCACGGACGAAGCCGCCCGGCGCGCCGAGCCAGCCGCCGTCCGACAGGCCCCAGTAGGTCATGGCCTCCACGGCAGGGTGGGACAGCAGGGTCTTGTAGTGGCGCACGACCTCGTCGGCCTGGCGGGCCTCTCCCTCGGGCGTGGTCGGCCACTCGGGGATCTGGTAGTCGTTCAGGTCGACGATCTCCTCCGGCATGATGTGGCCGGAGACGATCGTCGTCTCGGTGAAGTGGATGGGCAGGCCGTACCGCGCGAAGCGGTCGATCGTGGCGAGCGTCTTCTCCTCGCCCCAGTAACCCTGGTGCATGTGGCTCTGCAGGCCGAGCACGTCGATCTTTATGCCCGCCTCCAGCACACCCTCGATCAGGCACTCGTACGCCGCGGACATGTCGAAGTCGTTGAGCAGCAGCGTGGCGTGGGGATTGGCCTCGCGGGCCGCGTCGAAGACCATCCGGACCATCGGGATCCGGCCCATCTCGCGGCAGATCCGGGTGATGCCGTTGTCGTACTTGTCGAAGATCGGCATGATGACGACCTCGTTGATGACGTCCCACATGTCGATCACGCCCGCGAAGTCGGTCATGTCGCGCCGGATGCGGTCCACCTGGGCCTTGGCGATCTCGGTGTTCGACAGGTCCATCAGCCAGTCGGCGGTCTCGGTGTGCCAGGCGAGCGGGTGCCCCTTGACCGGGACGCCCCGGTCGGCGAACCACCGCGCCGTGGTGAGCAGCCGCTCGGTGTCCGGGCGGCCCCGGACCGGCTCGAACTGCCCCCAGTAGAAGGGCAGCGTGGCGAAGTTGAACAGGTCGAACCACAGGTCGGCGACCTGCTGGGACCCGGCCGCAGGAGCCTCGCCGAGCGACCGCCGCTCGCCGGTGTCGGTCGCGGTCTCGCCGTTGGCCAGCGGGATGAAATCGAACCCGATGCAGCCGAACAGGAACTTGTGCCCGCGCTGCGCGACGACCACCTCCTGATCGGCGAGGGGCGCGCCGTTCGCGGTCACGGTGAGCGTGGCGCCGGCGGTGCGGTGCTTCCTGATCAGCGGGTCGGGGTCGACGGCCCCGGAGCTGGACGCAGGGTGGGACGACATCGAGCGGCCTCCAGGGATGCTCAAAGCGGAGAAGTCCCCTCCGGGAGCCTCCTCGCCCCCGCCGGAGAGGTCTGTGATCCCGAGCACGTTAACGCTCTTGACGCTCGAAAGCACACAGACCTCTCCATCGATGCGATCAACGGCCGAAGTAGCGCGTTCAGTGGATGAAGCGGGCGGCGGGCTCGCCGCGCAGTCGTCCCTCGGGCAGCCGGCGGCCGCACAGGACCAGCACCAGATCCTGCGCGGCGCCGGACAGCGGGGTGCCCGCTCCGAGCGACCAGTCGACGTCGTCGGCACGCAGTTCGACGCCGTCCAGGTCGACGCCGAAATACTTGCGGCTCCGTGGGGACAGCGCGTTGCCGAGCAGGACGCGCAGCCGGTCGCCGGGAATCCGCCGGTCGATCCCGAGCGCCACGGTGATGTCCATGCCGTGGATCACGTCGTGCGACAGCGCCCCCGCGTAGCCGCCGCCCGGAGGGCGCCAGGGGTGCTCGGCGTTGTCCCGCAGGCACGCGGTCAGCTCTCGCGGGCCGAGCGCCGCCGCGTCCCGGCGGGCGATCCGGTCGGCCAGCCGGTCGAAGTTTCCCCGGGCCCTGACGAGACCGGCCAGCACGCTCAGCCCGGAGTGCCGGTAGGGCATCGTCATGTGGGCCACCACCTCCCGCACCCGCCACCCCGCGCACAGCGAGGGTGCGTCCCACGAGTGCGGCGGCAGCTCGCTCAGCAGGTCCGCCAGTTCGCGGCGTTCCGCCGCGATCTGCTGCCGGATATCGGTGTCCATTCGTTCGTCGCCCTTCCGGTCGTGTCCGTCCGTACGCCCACCCGACGAACGGACACGGCCCGGATGGACACCTTCCGCGTCAGCAGGGAAGAGCACAGGGGAAGCCGGTGGCGATCACTATCGGACCTGACGCCGAAGCGTCAGCCGAGGGCGGCGAGGCGACGGGCGAGGTAGCGGCGCTCGGCGTCGGTGGCGGCCAGGCCGGCCGCCTCCCGGTAGGCGTCGGCGGCCTCGGCCGTACGGCCCAGGCGGCGCAGCAGGTCGGCGCGGGCCGCGGGCAGCAGGTGGTAGCCGGTCAGGGCGCCCGTCTCCCGCAGGGCGTCGACCAGCGCCAGGCCCGCGGCCGGGCCGTGCGCCATGCCGACCGCCACCGCGCGGTTCAGCTCCACGACGGGCGAGGGGACCAGTCGCCCGAGCCGCGCGTACAGCACGGCGATCTGCGCCCAGTCGGTGTCCTCCGGGCGGGCCGCGGTGGCGTGGCAGGCGGCGATGGCGGCCTGCACCTGGTAGGGGCCGGGCCGCCCCCGCCGCAGCGTGCCGTCCAGCAGGGCCACGCCCTCGGCGATCTGGCCGGCGTCCCACCGGCCGCGGTCCTGGTCCTCCAGCACCACCAGGTCGCCGGCCTCGTCGAGGCGGGCGGCGCGGCGCGCGTGGTGCAGCAGCATCAGCGCGAGCAGGCCCGCCGCCTCGGGCTCCTCCGGCATCAGCCGGACCAGCACCCGGGCCAGGCGGATCGCCTCGGCCGAAAGGTCGTGCCGTACGAGGTCGGCGCCAGCCGTCGCCGAGTAGCCCTCGTTGAACAGGAGATACAGCACGGCGAGCACCGCCGGGAGGCGCTCGGGCAGCAGGTGCGCGGGCGGCACCCGGTAGGGGATGCCCGCGTGCCTGATCTTCTGCTTGGCCCGGGCCAGCCGCTTGGCCATCGCCTGCTCGCCGACCAGGAACGCCCGCGCGATCTCGGGCGTGCCGAGCCCGGCGAGGGTGCGCAGGGTCAGCGCCACCCTGGCCTCCAGCGCGAGCGCCGGATGGCAACAGGTGAAGATCAGCCGCAACCGGTCGTCCGGCACGTCCGGCTCGTCGCCGGCGTCGTCGTCGTCCATCCTGAGCACGCCCGCCACCTCCCGTAGCTTGGCGGCGCCGGTGGCCTCGCGGCGCAGCAGGTCCACGGCCCGGTTGCGCGCGGCGGTGGTCAGCCACGCCCCGGGCCGGCGCGGCACGCCGTCGCGCCGCCAGGTCCGCAGGGCCTGGGCGAAGGCGTCCTGCGCGCACTCCTCGGCCAGGTCCCAGTCGCCGGTCCAGCGGATGAGGGTGGCCACGACCTGCCCCCACTCCTCCCGGAAGGCCCGGTCGACGGCGGCCTCGACCGGCGGCGTCACAGGTCTATGAGCGGCCGGATCTCGATCGTGCCGTACGCCGCGGCGGGATGGGCGGCGGCGATCTCGATGGCCTCGTCCAGGTCGGCGCACTCGATCAGGCAGAATCCGCCGAGTTGCTCCTTGGTCTCCGCGAACGGCCCGTCCGACAGCAGCACCTCGCCCTCGCGCACCCGCAGCGTGGTGGCGTCGCTCGGCGGGCGCAGCCCGGCGCCTCCCCGGAGCACGCCGCGCTCCGCCATCCTCTCCGACCACCCGCCGCACCCGTCGTCGGCGTGCTCCGCCGCCGACTCGTCGCCGCAGATGAGCAGCACGTACTTCATGCGTCCTCCTCAGGCCGGTATCCCATCATGTCCGTACGACGAACGGGGACGGCAGGAACGGACACCTCTGTACGGGGAACCGGGCGGCGGGACGGGTCGTTGGCAGCGGTGAACGACCCGCGACCAAGGGAGTGATCGGTGTTCCGCAAGCTGATGGCCGCGCTCGGGGCCGGTGTCGAGGTCGACACGGTGCTGCGCGACCCGCACGTCCGCCCGGGGGAGACCCTGTACGGCGAGGTCCGCTTCAGGGGCGGATCGTCCGACCACAAGGTGGACGGGATCACCGTCGACTTCACCGCCGTCGTGGAGGTCGAGCACGGCGACCAGGAACACCACTCGACCTACAGCTTCCTGCGGGCGCCGGTGTCCGGGCCGTTCGACCTGCGCGCGGGGGAGGCCCGCACGCTGCCGTTCGCGATCCCGGTGCCGTGGGAGACGCCGGTCAGCGCGGTCGGCGGGCGCCCGCTGCCCGGCATGCGGCTCGGCGTGGCCACCGAGCTGGCGCTCGCGGGCGCGCTCGACAAGGGCGACCTCGACTCGCTGTACGTCAACCCGCTGCCCGCGCAGGACCACCTGCTGGGGGCGCTCGTCCACATGGGCTTCCACTTCAAGCGGGCCGACCTGGAGCGCGGCACGCTCCGGGGCTCGACCATGCCGTTCTACCAGGAGATCGAGTATCACGCCGGTCCGGAGTGGCGGCGCCACTTCAACGAGCTGGAGCTGACCTTCATCGCCGGACCGCACTCGATGGACGTGATCCTGGAGGCCGACAAGCGGGGCGGCTTCCTCACCTCCAGCCACGATGTCTACAACCGCTTCCGCGTCGGCTACGGCGACAACCCCGGCAGGGTGGAGCAGGCGCTGCGCGACGGCCTCGCCGCGATGGCCCGGCACCGCGGCTGGTTCTGATATCCCGTACGGCTGATCTAGCCTGGCGGGCATGGACGAGATCTGGCGGTTGGGCGAGTGCTGCCACGCGCCGGTCTACTTCGCGCCCGAGGCGAAGGAGGTCTACGCCGCCGCCGGCCTCAAGGGCTTCTGGATGGGGTATTTCGCCTCCAGGTCCGCCGCGCTCGGCCCGGTCTCCCCGCAGGTCGTGACCGCCGCGTTCTACAACTTCGCCCCGTCGATGGTCGCCCGGGCGATCCCCGACGCCTGGCGGTTCTGCGCACCGGAGGAGGTGCTGGCGGCCCGTCGGGAGGTGGCCGGCCGGTGCCTGCGCCGTCTGCTCGGCGACCTCGCCGATCACCCGGACGTGCGGGAGGCCGCGGGCCTGGCCGGGGCCGCGGTGGAGGCCTGCCCCGCCGCCGGGCGGGTGCTGTTCGCGGCGCACGCCGCCCTGCCGCCGCCCGGCGAGCCGCTCGCGGCGCTGTGGCACGCGCTCACCGCGTTGCGCGAGTTCCGCGGCGACGGGCACGTGGCCGCCCTGGTCACCGCGGGGATGGACGGCTGCGAGGCCAACGTCGTCGCGTCGGCGCTCGGGCTCGTGCCGCCCGAGCAGCGGGCCTACCGGGGGTGGACCGAGGAGGAGTGGCGGGCCGCGGCCGACCGGCTGCGCGAGCGCGGCGTTCTCGACCGCGAGGGAGCCGTGACCGAGAAGGGCCGGTGCGAGCGCGACGCCGTCGAGGCCGCCACCGAGCGTCTCGCCCGGGCGCCGATGGACGCCCTGGGCGAGGCGGGGGTGGCCCGGCTCGCGCACCTCCTGCGCCCGCTCGCCACCCGGATCATCGACGGGGGAGGGGTGCCCTTCCCCAACGCGATGGCCATGCCCCGCCCCTGAACGCCCTGGCCGTGAACGCATTCGGTCCGCGGCGCGGCGTGTCTCGTGCGGGGTCGGCCGGGGGATGCCGGACGAGGCCGGCCGGAGGATGGTCGTGCCGGTGGCCGTCGAGGACGGCGTGGTGGTCCACACCGTCGCGGGGCAGCGGGTCGGCGTGCACGATGGCGGCCGTCAGCCGGGGGATGGCGTGGATCAGGTTGTGCTCGGCCTCGGCCGCGACCCGATGGGCCTCGACGACCGTGGCCGCCGGGTCGACGACGACCTCGCACTCGGCCCTGAGCCGGTGGCCGATCCAGCGCAGCCGCACCTGGCCCAGGCCGAGCACGCCGGGGGTGCCCCGCAGGGTCGCCTCGGCACGGTCCACGAGAGCGGGGTCGACGGCGTCCATCAGCCGCCGGTACACCTCCCGCGCCGCCTGCCGCAGCACCATCAGGATCGCGACCGTGATGAGCAGGCCGACGGCGGGGTCGGCCCAGGTCCAGCCCAGGGCCGCCCCTCCGGTTCCGGCCAGCACGGCCAGTGAGGTGAAACCGTCGGTGCGGGCGTGCAGTCCGTCGGCGACGAGGGCCGCCGAGCCGATCTCACGCCCGACGCGGATGCGATGGCGGGCGACCAGCTCGTTCCCGGCGAAGCCCGCCAGCGCCGCCGCCGCGACGGCCCACAGGTGGGAGACCTCTCGGGGCTCCAGGAGCCGCCCGATCGCGGCGTACGCGGCGGCGATCGAGGATGCGGCGATCGTCATGACGATGACCACGCCGGCCAGGTCCTCGGCCCGTCCGTAGCCGTAGGTGTAGCGGCGGTTGGGCGGACGGCGGCCGAGCAGGAAGGCGATCCCGAGCGGCACGGCGGTCAGGGCGTCGGCCGCGTTGTGCAGGGTGTCGCCCAGCAGCGCCACCGACCCCGACAGGGCCACCACCGCCGCCTGGACCAGCGTGGTCGCGCCGAGACCGGCGAGCGACACCCACAGCGCGCGCATCCCCCGGGCGGACGACTCCATCGCCGGGTCGACCTTGTCGGCGGGCTCGTGCGAGTGCGGGCGCAGCAGGTGCGCCACCCGCGCGCGGAGCGTCTCCACACCGTCTTCATGCCCGTGCCCGTGCCCGTGCCCGTGCCCATGGCCGTGCCCGTGCCCATGGCCGTGGCCGTGGCCGTGGCCGGGGGCGTGGCCGGGGGCGGCCTGTCGCTGCCTCATGGCACCCACGATGCCGTGGAAAATCCGCCGCAGCATCTCGACAAGAGCAGTCGCGGCGCAGTTGCGAACGCCCCGCACCTGCCCCGTCCACCGGCAACCCGCCTGCGGGCGCTCCGGCGTCAGGCCGGCGCGTCGCCCGTGCGGCCGGCGTCCCCCGCGACCGCACGGATCTCGCGCAGGAGCGCCTCGCTGCCGCTCACGAGATGGGTCAGGCCGAGCCGCCGGTGCGCGTCCCGCCCGGCCTCCGCGTGCGCCAGGGCGGCCGGAACGTCGCCGGCCCGGTGCAGGAGCCGGGCGACCACGTCGTGAAGCGTTCCCCACGACAGGCAGCCCGTGCCCATGGTCATGAGCTCGCCGGCGATCGGCCGCAGCTCGCCGAGCAGCTCGTGCGGGTCGGGCCGGCCGAGTTCGGCGGCGACCAGGGCCCACTGCCAGGCGACGAACTGCCACGTCCAGTCGCGTGGCCGCACGGCGCCCCAGCGGTCGATCAGTCGATGGGCCAGCTCGTGGTCGCCCGCCTTCAGCGCGGCGAGGACGGTCGTGGGCCGCGCGATCATTTTGGAATCGTCGGCCGCGGCCTCGACCAGGTCCGGCAGCAGTGGGCTGGGCCGTCCCTGGCACCAGTCGGCGTAGAACGCGTAGATCAGCTTGAGGACGTCCGGCCCCCACAGGCTGGTGCGGCGGAAGCTGCCGGTGCCGATGACCGCCTGCCGGTCCATCTCCGCCCAGTCGCCCGCCAGCATCGCCCGCCCGGCCGCGGCGTACGCGACCTGCGTCTCGATCTCCGGCATCCGCACTTCGGCGGTGAGCCGCAGGCAGCGGGCCAGCTCGGCGTCGTAGTCGGCGAGCATGCCCGCCTTCAGGAACTTGGGCATGCGGTGCAGGCGGGCGACGATCTCGGTGGCCCTGGGCAGGCCGGGGAGTGCCAGCATCTCCTCGGCCGCCCGGTAACGCTCCTCCTCGTGCTCGGGCGTCCAGGCCGCGATGACGAAGTTGTTCAGCGTGCGGGCCAGCAGCAGGGGGTCGCCGGTGCGCCGGGCCAGTTCCACGGCCTCCAGGGCGTGGCGGCGGCCCTCCTCGCGCCGGTCGCCGTAGTACAGCTCGACGCCGAGCGTGCCGAGCAGCTCCGCGCGGGTGCGCACGGCGTCCGGGCCGAGCCGGGAGAGCCGGTCCTCCAGCACGGTCACCATGCGCTGGTCCACCACGCCGTACGAGCGCCAGTTCCACAGAGTGACGCCGCCGAAGACGGTGGCCGCCTCGATGACGGCGGCGTCGTCGCCGATGCCGGTCGCGAGCGTCACGGCCTCGTCCAGCGCGCCGCGCGCCCCCTCCACATCGCCGGTCACCCGCCGGGCCTTGCCGAGGCCGATCAGCAGGGCGCAGCGGGTGGCCGCGGGCCCGGCGGCGCAGGCCTCGAGGGCCTGCTCCCAATAGAGGACGGCCTCGTCGTAGGCGAGCCGGGCCGTCGCCTGCCCGGCCGCCTCCATGGCGTACAAGACGGCCTTGTCCGCGTAGCCGACCCGGGCGGCGAGCCCGAAGTGGTGGGCCAGCGCGGGCAGCCGCGACGCGGCCTCACCCCACCGCAGGGTCTCGATGGCCTCGCCCACCCGGCCGTGGAGCTGGGCTCGCTGCCTGCGGCTGAGCCCGGAGTACAGCGCCTCCTGCACCAGTGCGTGAGAGAAGCGGTAGTCCCAGCCGCCGTCCACCTCGACCAGCAGCCCGGTCGCGACGGCCGGTTCGAGCAGCATCATCACCCGGGCGCCGCCGGCCCCGGTCGCGGTCTCCAGCACGTCGGCGTCCACGTCCCTGCCGATCACGGCGGCCGCCCGCAGCAGGGTCTGGGAGTCCTCCGGCAGCCGCGACACCCGCTGGTTGATCACGTCGCGCACGCCGTCGGGCACCGCCAGGGCGAGCACGTCCGCCACGCCCACCCGGCCGTCGGGATGGGTGCTGGTCAGCAGGCGCAGCAGTTCGCCCAGGAAGAACGGATTGCCACCGGTCCTGTCGTGCAGCGCGGAGGTGAGCACCGGCCCGGGGCCGGCCCATCCCGCCTCGCGCAGGTAGTCGGCGATCTGCTCGGGGGTGAGCGGAGCGACGGTCATCCGTTCGGTGCCGCGCTGGCGGGTCAGCTCGCCGAGCGCCTCGGTCAGCGCCTGCCTGTCCACCGCCGGCTCGGGCCGTACGGTGGCCAGGACGAGGAGCGGGACGCGATGCAGGTCGGCGCCCAGGAAGGTGAGCAGCTTCAGCGAGGCGGCGTCGGCCCAGTGCAGGTCCTCCACCACGACCAGCACCGGGGCGGCGCAGGCCCGCCGCGTGAGCGCCCGCGCCACGCTGTCGTGCAGCAGGAACCGGGCGGTGTCGGGGTCGGCCGTGTCCGTGCGGTCGCCGTCCGTGCGGTCGCCGTCCGAGAGGCGGTGGGCGAGCCTGGCGAGGTCGCCGCCCGCATCCCCGGCCTCCCCGGCCTCACCGGTACCCGGAGCCCGCCCGGTCGCCGGAGCCCTGTCCACAGCGAGAGCCTGGGCCGTTCCCGGAGCCTGTGTTCCCGGCGCAGGGCCCGCGCCCAGGGCGTTGAGCGCCTGGATCCAGGGCCAGAACGCGGGGGCGCCGCTGCCCTCGACGCACCTGCTCCAGGCGACCGCTGCCCCGCGCTCGGCCGCCATGCTCGCGGCGGCCTCCGCCAGGCGGGTCTTGCCGACGCCGGACTCCCCGCTCACCAGGAACACCCCGCCCACGCCCCGGCGCAGGTCGTCGAGCCGCTCGGCGATCCGGCGCAGGTGCGGCTCCCGCCCCACCAGTCCCGGCACGGCCGCGTCCCCGGCGTTCTCGTACTCGGCGGTCCCGTCCCCGGTGTTCTCAGCTGCAGCGCCCCGCACGCCCGCGCCCGTGCCTTCCCGCGCGACTGGGGCCGGCGCCGGCGGCACGGCGGCCACGGGGGCCCACATGCCCGCCAGGGACTCGTCCTGGGCGAGGATGGCCTGCTCCAGCCGCCGCAGTTCGGGACTCGGGTCGAGGCCCAGTTCGTCGCCGAGCAGCGTGCGGCAACGCTGGTAGGCGGCCAGCGCCTCGGCCTGCCTGCGCTCCCGGTAGAGGGCCCGCATGAGCAGCGCCCACAGGCCCTCGCGGTAGGGGTCCTGTTCGAGCAGGCGCTCGGCCTCGACCGTCACCTCGGCCGCCCGCCCGAGCGCGAGCAACGCCTCGGCGCGTACGGTCAGCGCGTGCAGGCGGGTCTCGCTCAGGCGGGCGACGGTCGACCGGGCGAACGGCTCGTCGGCCAGGTCGGCCAGCGGCTCGCCCCGCCACAGCGCCAGCGCCGGGCCCAGGATCCGCTCGGCCTCCTCGGGACGGCCCGCGGCCAACGCGGCGTGCGCGGCCTCGGCCGCCCGGCCGAACCGCTCGGCGTCGACCTGGTCCGGCTCGATGTCCAGCAGGTAGCCGGGCTCCCGCGTACGCAGGACCCGGGCCGGGGAGCGCGGGCTGCGCCGGGGTTCGAGCGTCCTGCGCAGATGGGAGATGTACGCCTGGAGCGTTCCCGTGGCGCTTGAGGGCGGCTCGTCCCGCCACAGCCGGTCGATGAGCTGGTCGAGCGGCACGACATGGGGAGCGTTCAGCAACAGCAGCGCCAGCACGGCCCGCTGCTTGCGAGGCCCGAGGTCGAGGATCGTCCCCGTGCCGTCGGCGACCTCCAGCGTGCCGAGAAGGCGGAAGTCCAGAGCGGGGCCCTGGCGGCCGTCCAGGCCCGGGCGCGGCGCCGGTAGCCGCGCGCCGTCGATGCTTGTGCGCATCACAACTCCCGAGAGAGCCAGGCGGCCCAGGGCCGGATTTCTGGCTCATCATACCCATATGTCCGCTCGTTCTCGCGGGAGAGACCGCGGTCCGTGTCGTCCCTGAAACCGGCGCTCTCCAGCAGGGCGCGCAGGCCGTCGTCCCCCGCCCCGGGGAGGAACCACACGGCCCGTACGCCGTCCGCGCGCAACTCCATCAGCAGGTCGTCGAGCAGGCGGCGGCCCAGCCCCCGGCCGCGGTGCGGCACGGCCACGGTGAGCGCGTGCAGCAGGGCCCACTCCGGGACGTGCCGGGGCGCCCCGGTCTCCAGGAGCGCGGCGGCGAGCGGGGCGGCGCCGGCCGGCCGGCCGAGGTCGGTCAGCACGTAGAGCCGGCACCGGGCGGCCGGCGCCTCGCGCAGGACGTGTTCCAGCGCCGGTCCGATGATCCGGGCTCCCGGCGCGCCCGCGTGCGCCGGCACCTCGCGCAGCAGCAGTGTTCCCGGTGACGTTCCCGGTGATGTTCCCGGCGACGCGGCGTACCGCGGCCGGCGCTTCTTCGACGGCGACGACATCGCCCCAGCGTGCGCGGGCCGTTTTGGACACTCCTAGTGCGTCTCTAGGAACCCTTTTGAACGCCCCGCAGAACCCCCGCCCGGAAGGCGCAAGAGAACACCAAGACCCGGCTGCGACAACTGTCCCCGTCACAGACGACGACATCCGGAGGACGGACATGCACAGCACCATCGAAGACGCGCTGCGGGGACAGGTCGCCGGCCGGGTCCTGCTTCCGGGACAGGACGGGTTCGAGGAGGAGGCCGCCGGGTTCAACCTCGCCGTGCGCCACCGGCCCGCCGTGATCGTCGCGGCGCGGGACGCCGGCGACGTGGCCGCGGCCGTACGGCTCGCCGCCGCGCACGGGCTGCCCGTGGCCGTGCAGTCGACCGGCCACGGCGCCGTGCAGGCGGCCGACGGCGCGGTCCTGGTCAGCACCCGTGCGATGCGGGAGGTCGTGGTGGACCCCTCCGCCCGCACCGCCACGATCGCGGCCGGCTGCACGTGGGGTGAGGTCGTCACCGCCGCGGCGCCGTACGGCCTGGCCCCGCTGTGCGGCTCGGCGACCGGCGTCGGCGTGGTCGGCTTCACGCTCGGCGGCGGCATCGGGCCGATCGCGCGGACCTTCGGGTTCGCGGCCGACCACGTGCGGGAGCTCACCGTCGTCACCGGGGACGGCGTGGTGCGCACCGCCGACGCGGTCCGCGAGCCCGACCTGTTCTGGGCGCTGCGCGGCGGCAAGGCCGGATTCGGCGTCGTCACCTCGATCACCGTGGACCTGCTGCCGCTCACCGGCCTGTACGGCGGCGGCCTGTTCTACGCCGCCGAGGACGCCGGGCGGGTCCTGCACGCCTACCGGAGCTGGGCCGGCACGCTGCCGGAGACCACCACCACCTCGGTCGCGCTGCTGCGCCTGCCCCCGCTGCCCGAGCTGCCGCCGCAGCTCAGCGGCAGGTTCGTCGTCCACCTGCGGGTCGCCCACGTGGGGGACGGGCAGGAGGCCGAGGCGCTGCTGGCCTCCATGCGGGCCGTCGCCGAGCCGGTGCTCGACGCCGTCGGCCCCCTGCCGTACGCGGCGATCGACTCCATCCACCAGGACCCGACCCAGCCCATGCCGGTGGCGGAGCGGGGCGCGCTGCTGCGTGAGCTGACGGCGGAGGCCGTCGAGGCGCTGCTCGCGGTCGCCGGCCCGGCCGCGCGGGTCCCGCTGGCCGTGGTCGAGCTCCGTCAGCTCGGCGGCGCGCTCGCCCGCCAGCCCAAGGAGCCCAACGCCGTGGGCGGGCGCGACGCCGCCTTCACGCTGCTCGCCATCGGCGCGCCGGTGCCCGAGCTGATGGACACGGCCGTCCCCGCGGCCGTACGGGCCGTGATCGAGGCCCTCGAGCCCTGGTCGACCGGGGGCGCGCTGATCAATTTCCAGGGCGGCGCCCTGGCCCCCGAGCAGATTTCCCGGGCCTGGCCGGTGGAGACGCTGCGGCGGCTGGCGAAGCTGCGCGAGGTCTACGACCCGGCGAACCTGTTCCGCTTCGGCCACGTCGTCCCCCGCCAGGGCTGAGCATGGTCCTGTGAAGGATGCTCGTGTGCTCGGTGTCGACGCGTGCAGGGCGGGCTGGATCGGGGTGGTCCCGCCCGCCGGCCCCCGGGACGGGGGTGCGGCGCGCGCCTACTTCGCGCCCCGCGTCGCGGACCTGGTCGCCCTGGCGGACGCGGACGGCGAGGTCGCCGTCGTGGCGGTGGACATGCCGATCGGCCTGCCCGATCCATACCCCGATGCTCACTCCGGCGACCCTCAGGGCCGGACCCGCCGCCGGGCCGACGTGCTGGCCCGCGCGGAGCTCGGCCCCCGGTGGCGGTCGGTGTTCATGACACCGGTGCGCGCCGCGCTCGAGGCGGACGACTACGCCTCGGCCGTGGCCCTCAACCGCCGCCTGGCCGGCGAGGGCGTCTCCCGCCAGGCGTTCGGGCTCAAGGAGAAGCTGCTGGAGGTCGAGCGCTGGGTGCGGGAGGCCGGCAGGCGCGTCGTGGAGGTCCACCCCGAGCTGAGCTTCGCCCGGCTCGCAGGGGCGCCTCTGCCGCACCCGAAGACGACGTGGGCGGGCGCGGAGCGGCGGCGTGAACTGCTGGCGGCGGCGGGCGTCGTGCTCGCGGGCGACCTCGACAGGGCCGGGGCGACGGCGGGGGTGGACGACGTGCTCGACGCGGGCGCCGCCGCCTGGACCGCCCTGCGGGTCGTGTCCGGGGAGGCGCGGCCCCTGCCCGATCCTCCCGAGGTCTTCTCCGACGGCATCCCTTGCGCCATCTGGGCCTGACGGCCGTGCCATCCGGAGCCCGCACGGCCAAGGCCGTACGCCGCGTCCCCCGGGGGGTGCGGCGTACGGCCGGGGAGATTTCAGGCGAGATGCTCGGCGAGCCGGTCGAAGAACTGGAGCCAGCCCGCCTTCGCTGCCTCGGCGTGCGCCTCGTCGGTGTTGTAGCCCTCCTGCCTGAAGCTTATCTCCGTGCGGTCCCCGAGGTCGGTGAGCGTGACGGTCGCGACCGAGGCCACGGCGCCCTCCCGGTTGTCCGGGTCGCCGGTGGTGAACACCAGCCGCTCGGGCGCCGCGATCTCCCGGTAGACCCCGCCGAGAGGGGCCTTGGCGCCCTCCGGCGACACGAGGCACGCGCTCCACTCGCCGCCGGGCCGCAGGTCCATGGTGATCAGCGAGACCGGAGTGGTGAAGCCGCGCGGGCCGAACCACTCGCTGAAGCGCTCCGGCTCGGTCCACGCCTTGAAGACGGCCTCGCGGGGAGCGTCGAGGACGCGGGTGATGGTGTATTCGAGGTCAGGGGTGTTCGTCATCGTCAGGCCCTTCGTGGTCAGGAGTTCGGACGTGCGTTTTCGCTGGGAGGTCAGGGGAAGAGCCGGGAGAGCCAGGACCGCCAGGCGGCCTCGACGTGCTCCTGGTCGGCGTCCTCGGCGAAGACGTGGTGCCCGAGGACCACCACGTTGCCCCGCTGCGGACCGGAGTGGATGAACCGGTAGAGCCCGTCGGCGGTCCGCACGCCGAGGAAGGTCGGGAAGCCGGTGTAGTCGACCACCCCGTCCTCCGGCGCCAGCCCGTCCACCGCGAGCCGCACGGGGTCGCCCAGCCCGACCGTGGCCGGCAGGCCCAGCGCGTCCTTGATCGCCGCCCAGGCCGGCGCGTTCTCGGCCGCCTGGGGGCGTACGGCGGACACGACCGTGGCCGGACGCCCGCGGAAGTACGTGAGGTACTGCGCGAGCTTGTGCAGGTACATGTCCCAGCCGACGCCCATCGCCTCGAACTCGGTCTCCCAGTCGTCGCCGAGGAAGCCGTGCTGGACCAGGCGCAGGACCGTGCTGCCGTGGTCGCGTCCCTCGATGAGGTACTCGAACGCCATGAACGTGCCGTCGGGGTTCTCGTCGCCGCGGTACGCGAACCGCTTGCCGGGCTCGTACCCGGTCACGGTGGTGCCCTCGCTGTTGCCGAACATCGTGAACCGGCCGCGGCCGCCCTCGACGGGCTCGATCTCGGTGCGTCCCATGAACCAGGAGTCCACCCCCGGGCCGGTGGCGATCGCGTCCCAGACCTGCTCGGGGGTCGCGTCCAGCTCGATTTCCTTGCGCAGTTCGAACTCGTGAGGCACGCTTCAGCGCTCCTGTATGTCGGCCGTCCGGGGGACGGCGGGATGGACGGCGACGACCAGACGGTGCTCGCGCCCGCCTTCGGCCGAATCGTCGTGGTATTTGCTCACGAGCGCGGCCACGGCGGCCGACAGCTCCTCGGCGAACGCGGCCCGGTCGGCGGCCGAGGCGAAGCGCACCCGGCCGTCGATGGCGAACGTCGCGAGCTTCTTGCGTGCCTGGGACGCTCCGACGATCAGCGTGCCCACGTCGCGTACGAGCTGGGCGGCGAGCGCCAGCAGCCACCGCGCCGACAGCCGGTCGGGTGCGCGTGACGGATCGGGCGCGACCGACGCCAGCGCGGCGGGAGAGATCACGAACGACGCCGCCGTCGCCCGCATGACCCGCTCGTTGACGTTGCCCTTGCGGCGCTCCTCGACCAGCTCCACGAGGCCGTGCCGCTCCAGGGTCTTGAGATGGTAGTTCACCTTCTGCCTCGGCAGCCCTACCTTGGCCGCCAGCATGGTCGCCGAGCTGGGCTCCGTCAGCTCGGCGAGCAATCGCGCCCGCATCGGATCCAGTGAGGCCTCCGCCGCCGCCGGATCCTCGATCACCGCCACGTCTTTCATGCCTCAAGGATGGCTTCCGACAAACTATTTTGTCAAGGCAAAGAGAGATGTCGGTGTCGAACCCGCACTGGTGCGGTCGTCCACCTCCGCATCGGCGATTCACTTCAAGAAGGCGAACAGGAGGGTTCGTATGGGCAGGCGCAGGAACGAAATGACTGCCGTCGAGGCTCTGACCGTGGCGCTCACCACGGTCGGCACCTTTCAGGGTTACGTGCAGCATGCCGACGCCAAGGTCGCTACCGTCACCACCGTGCACCTCGGAGCAGCGGCCGTGGCGGCCACACAGATGGGGGCGCTGGCCGGCCTGCGAGCACCGGGAGCGCCTATCGCACTGGGCGTGGTCGCCGTTGTTCTGGTCGCGCTCTATGTCGCGGGGTTCCTCGTCGCCGGCTATCACCTCGTCCAGGGCTTGCGTCCTCGCCTGGGCGGACCTGGCGGGCCGAACAGGTTCGGCCTGGCCGGTCCTCGAAGTGGATCGTCGGGGGTGAGCGTCGTGCAGCAGGAACGGGAGGCATGGCTCCTCGTGAGCACGCTGGCCGAACTGAGCCGTGAGAAGCACCGCAGGGTGGGACGAGCGCTGCCGTGGACGGCCCTCATGCTCGTCTCCACCCTGCTGTGGCTTGCGCTGGGAGCGCTCTACGGCTGACCGGACCCGCTCGGCAGCAGCGGGTCGGGGTCAAGGGGCGGCACCGCCAATCCGAGCGCGGTCATCGCGCTCCGCAGAGCGCTCTCACTGCCGACGATGAGTTCGTAGACGTCGCCCTGCCGATGAGAGCTCACCAGCTTGTCGAGTTTGTCGATGAAGTGGGCGGCGGTGTCCTCGCCCTTGTCGAGCATCTCCGCAATGATCGCCGCCTTGGCTTGGGGCTGCTCGGCCAGTCTCACGGCGTACCTCGTCAGGTCGCTCCTGCGGGCCCCGGCCAGGAAACGCTCCCAGGCGAGGCGCACCTCCTCGGCGGTCTCCGCGCGGCGCTTCGCCTCCGCGACCTCGCAGTCGACCTGATAGAGGCGGCGCGCGCGGTCTCGGAGCAACTGGCGCACCTCTTCAGAGGGCCTTACCTCGGCCCGTGCCGTCCACCGCAGGATCACACGCCTGTCATGTCGCGACAGCCGGCTGAGGAAATCGTCGAGGACGCTGTTCACCTCACGTTCGGCGTCCTCGGATTGGTACGGCGAGTGCCTCCGCGCGATCGCACGAGTCTCGGCGCGAACGCGTCCCTGGACGTGGTCGCGCTCGGCCGCGTCGGGACCTGCCTGCCAGCGCCGGCCCACAGCGGACCATGCGAGGGAGACCGTGACGTCGAAATCGAAGACGTCTCCTCGCGCCGGGGCGGTGAACGAGAGCTCGTTCACATCCTCCGCCGTCTCCTCACCAGTAGTGGGCATGCTGTAACGGATGAGCCACATGATGCTCAGCTCCCTTCGACGAGCTCGGCGAGCCGGCCCGCGAGCCCGGCGTCGATCTCTCCGGTCCGGTGCCAGAGCCGGAGGTGAAACAACAGGGGTGCCCGGACGTCGACGGGCGGCCTGGTGAGGACCTCGGAGAGGACGCCGCGGACCCCGGCGTCCGTCTCCCACGTCGCGAGCCAGTCGCCCAGCACGCTCCATGCCTCCGGTGTGAGAGCGGCCCCGGTGTCCTTGGTGACGGCCAGGTCCAGGATGTGTCGCCAGAGAGCGACTAGGTCGACGGCCGCGCCGGGATCCGCTGCGAGATCGAGGACCTTGGCCCCTTCGGGAGAGGCGAGCATCCGCACGAACGCGAGAGCCGCGGCGCTTGTGAGGCCAGGTAGATCGCTTTGGGCCGACCATTGGGCGAGGGCGGCGATGATCCTCCTGGTGTTGTCGGGGACGTCGCCGACACCGCTCCGATGGGACGTTCTGTTGCTCCCGAGTTGGTGGATTTGCGCGATAGAGAGGGCGACACGCTGTGGAAAAGCCCGCGCATTGGTCTTCGCGATGGTGGCGAGGGCCCGGAGCGCCTCATCGACCCAGTAGGCGCCCAGCCACGACCCGAGGGCCCGGATGACGACGGACTGTTCTTTGCGG
Source organism: Microbispora sp. H10830 (assembly GCF_014161375.1). NCBI lineage: Bacteria > Bacillati > Actinomycetota > Actinomycetes > Streptosporangiales > Streptosporangiaceae > Microbispora > Microbispora sp. H10830. The sequence goes on along the minus strand of NZ_JABBWX010000011.1, from coordinate 217,698 downwards.
CTGCCTCGGGCCCAGCGTCCTAGGCACTCGAAGACACGCGCGGTCAGATCGGGGTCCTTGGCCGCCGAGCCCAAGGTCCAGGCCGCCAGCTCGTGGGTCAGGTACCGCTCGCTCTGGCACCATGTGCTCAGAAAACGTCGCTGGATGGCAAGGAAGTCGTAGGTCGCCAGCAGACCGATTGCTTGGGCCGCCCGCATCTGGACGCCAGGATCCTTGTCCTCGGTCAGCTCGCCTAGCCAGGTGAGCAGGGGCTCGTGAATCGTGGGCTGTTCCTCCCAGACCACGCGGAGGACGGTTCCGGCCATGCTCGGATCGGGGAAGTCGACAACCTGCCCATCTCCGCCTCGTCTGGGTGACAGCAGAGTGATCTCCGCAAAGCCGAGCCAGTCGCTGAGCTGCTCCCAGACGTGCGGCTGGGGCGGTTGCTCAATCGTCGTCTGCCGAGCCAGCTCCTCCTCGATCAGCGTGGCCAGTTTCACGGTCTGGGCGGCCACGACGGCCGATGGCGCTCCACGCAACACCGCACTGGCGATCATGAAGCAGCGTGCCCTGCGGGGAGTCTCCACCGCGAGGAGGTCCTGCGCTTTCCGGCGCCGCTGCTCGGGCAGGCTGTCCAAAATCTCGTCGAGCGATCGGTCTTCAAGCAACCCTCTGGCCACCCGCAGGGCGAGCTCTCGCGCCTTGCGGGGGCACCGGTAGCCCGCCAGCGTCTCCCGGACCAGTTCGTCGGCCGCCGTCTTGCCGGCCCACTCCTGGGGATGGGCCTCGCCGCCCTCGTGTAACTCGTGAGCCAGCCAGTTGACGAAAATCTGATCCATCGGTGGCGGCTCGTGGTCGACGGCCCAGTCATGTTCGGGGAACTCGGGGCTGGCCAGGACGACGACGCGGGCGCGGGCTCGTTCGGCCGTCCTCCGGAGGTGCCCAAGCATCTGGTCGGGGCGACCGTTCCAGGTCGCATCGTCGCCGACCTGGAGAAGATATCCAGTCGCCTCGTGCAGGTCGCCCGGAGCTAGGTGGAGAGGGTTCCCGCTCATCTGCAGCCAGGCGAGACGGCCGTCGTCACCGCTCCAGCGTGCGAGGGCGGCCAGGGCGGTGGTCGGCTGCCCGGCCCGTGGCTCACCGCGCAGCAGCAGCACATGCTCGCTGTCGAGACGCGCGAGCAGTTCGCCGTACGACTTGGTCGGGACGTGACAGCGCCGGATGACGCCGACCTCGCGTGCCGACACGGCCACAGTGAACACGGCCCTGTCCTCCGCGGTCACGCCGAAGAAGTACTGGTCGCGTCCTGCCGCGTTGACCGTGCCACCGTCGGTCGCCCGGTGCGAGGCACCTCCGATGTCGTCGCCGCCGATAACGGTGTCGGCGTAAAGCGCGTCGAGGTTTTGCGCGGAGATGCGACTCTGCCGCTTCTGCTCGCTGAGCTCCTCATGCAGGTCACGCTGGGTGTTCTGCTCCGCGCCACCGTCCGGTCCGCGCTCCTTCTCGCCGCGTGTCGGTTCGATGGCCGGGGCTTCTTGCTCCGCCATCAGTGCCCCTCGCGCCAGTTACCTATGATCTGGTCCCGGCCGGGGGCGTTCACAATCCCGTGGCCGTCGGCCCGGTGCGAGGCCCCGCCGATCTGGTCACCGTGGACGATGAAGGGGGTGCGCCAATCCTCCTCGCCATGGCTGGTCTCCGTCGCCGGGCGAGGCACTTGCGATGTGCCGGGCGCTTCAGGGACGAAGGCATTCAGGACGCTGAGCGTGCCGATGTCATGTCCCGGCACGTGCAGGTACGCCGTGCAGGAGTGCTCCTTGACCCGCACCTGGACGGGCCGATAGGCATGTGGCTCGCCCAGTCCCTGGCTGATGTAGTCGTCGTACACCCGATCGGAGACGATCAGAGCCAGGTCTGCGGCCGGGCAGGCGTCGAGGGCCCGCCTCACTGGGGCGGAGTCGAGGAGCCGGGCCTGCTGTACGGCGTGGCGGCCGGCGACCCCGTTGGCGGCGCCCAGATGGACGGGGCCGAAGTGGACGGCCATGCGCAGGCGCATGCGCGTCCAGAACGGACCGGCGTGGCGCCGGTTGTACAGGCCGAGTTGCCCGTCCAGTTCACGGACGAAGCCGCCGACGAGCACGCCGAGGTGCGCGTGGGGCGGGAGCCAGGAGAACTCGCCGTCCCCTTGGGGCTGACGCTCGGTCCACGTCGACCTGTCGAGACCGGCCTCGGCCGCGGCGGTGTCAAGCACCCGGATGAGGGCTTCCTGAAGGTGAAGTTGCTGCTGGTCGTTGCGCCCACTGTACTTCTCGATGTCCACCGCGATCATCGCGTGAGAGGTGGGCATGGGAGGGTGAGTCATCGTGCCTCCTGGCTGGTCTGCGTCGGCCGCACCACGATGACTCCGGCGGGCTTTTCGCAGCCCGCATTGATGCGGCTTTCAGCCGGGCGATTGGAGTCGCAGGTCGGCGAAGTCGGTCAGGCCGTCGAGGTCCCTGATGATTACGCCCCGGTGCCGTTGCAGCACGAGACCGCGTGAGGAGAGGTCGTGCATCGCCTTCTGCACCGTGCGTTCCTTGATTCCGATGAGCTCGCCCAGTTCGGTCTGGGTGACGGGCACTCCGATGTCGATGCCCTCGCGGCGGGGCCGCCCGTGCCGTACGGCGAGATCGACCAGTATCCGGGCCAGACAGATATCGGCCTCGTATCCCGCGAAGTCGAGGCGCCGACGGTTGGCGAACCGCAAACGATCGATCGTGACCTGGCTGAGGACGGCGGCGACTTCGGGAGTGCGGGCGAGATGAGCCGTGAAGACGGGACCCTTCAGAACACAGACGAGAGATCGTTTGCAGGTGGTCACCGTGGCCGTTCGCGGGTGGTCCGTCAGAGGGGCCATCTCGCCCACGATGTCGCCGCTCGCCCGGATCGACAAAAGCGTCCTGGAGCCGTTCTCCGTGGATGCCGTGACCTTTACCAGCGCGTCGACCAGCAGGTAGACCGCATGGCCGGGGTCGCCCTCCCGGATCAGCATATGTCGGCTCGGATACGTCAGCAGGGAGCCGAGGCGGAGGAGTTCCTCACCCGCCCGCACCGGGAGCAGGTCGAGGAACGATCCATGTAACCAGGTACGCCGCTCAGCACTCTGCGTCATGCCGACACCTCCAAGCGGGAGTATGACCGGCGCGATCCGTTGCGTCACCGAGGCCGAGCGCCAAGTCTGCCTTATCTACTCATTACGCCTATAACGTTGTGCGACTGATCTGTCACGCGATGTAATCACATCGGCGATGGGCCGGACCTACTGGCTCCGAAGGAGTGAATATGACGTTCACAGCTATGAACCCCACGTCCATGGCGACCACGCTGGGGTACGGCGCTCAGCACCAGATCTCGCCCCTGCAGCAGCTCGGTCAGCAGATCCCGGCGATGCAGCAGCAGCTGTCGCCGCTGGCGATGATCCAGCAGGAGGAGCACATCCTCCCGCAGGAGCACCTGGTGAGCCCGGTGACCTTCTGGACCAAGGTCGCGCGGTACAGCGTGCGTTACGGCGCTCCCGCGGCCCGCCAGATGCTGGAGGGCGTGCTCTACCAGCACCAGGTCCGGGAGCAGATCCAGCAGCAGGTTCAGCAGCAGATGCTTCCGCCGCAGGTTCTGCAGGCCCTCCAGGCCATCCAGGCCCAGGCCCAGCAGATCCCGCAGGTTTACGGCCAGCCGTACGCCACCCAGGCGTACGCGCAGCACCCCGGCCAGCAGGCCCTTCAGTTCGGCGCCCCCTCCATCCACGGGGCGTACGGGCAGCAGGTCCCGCTGACCATGCAGCCGCTGTCGCAGGTCTACGGCCAGGCCTACGGCCAGCCGTACGGCCAGCTGCACCAGCAGGCCGCTCAGCAGGTCCCGGTGCCGGCCGGTGCCGCACTCTGATCGGAGGAACACCGTGGAGTCGATGGGTCCCGGGATGGGTCCGGTGACGCCCCCGGCCGTGGGAGTCGCGACGGGGCATCCGGCGCCGGTCGCGCCGCTGCAGGCGCACTGTGCCGTGACGCTCCAGCGGCTGTACGGCTGGCTGCAGGCGTCACTCCCGCAGGCGCCCCAGGTCGCGGGGATCATCCCGCTGCTGGTGCAGGCGGTACAGCTGTACCGGGCCGGGCGGTACGACGCGTGCCTGGCGCAGATCCAGTTCGCGCTCGGCGCCGTCACCCCTGGACGGCCCACCGTTCCACTGCTGTGACGTGATCACCTCGGTGGCCCGGACCGGTCGGCGGCCGGTCCGGGCCCCCGCCGTCCCGAGACCGGCGAAATGTGATGACAGAGCCTGAACTGCCCGCCGCGCCGTACGGGGTGCGGCCGGCCACACCAGCCTGAGCTGGGGAGAGTCGGAGACGTTGTGACCAATAACGACAAGCCCAAGGACGGAAGCGAGGAGCCGCGCCCGGCGTCCCCGCGGGGGCGGCAGGCGTCCCGCCAGGCGCCGCAGCCGGTGGAGTCCCGGCCGCGGCGCTACATGGTGGCCGCGATGCCCCAGCCGCACCCGGCGACGCCGGGAGCGGCCGCGCCGGCTCTCGACGGCGACACGGTGCGCAGGCTGCTGGAGGACGACCCCGAGGTGCGCGTGCTGCGCCGCCTGCGGGGGACGGCGGGGAACCCGGGGGCTCAGGCACCCGGGTTCCCCGCTGTGGTCGTGGCGGAGACGACCGCCGAGCACGTCGAGGCGCTGCGGCGGCAGTATCCGCAGCTCTACTTCGAGCGCGACCGGCTGCTCAGCTACAGCGACGTGCCCCAGCCGCCGCGCAGGCGGCGGCCCGCACCGGCGGTGGTGCCGCCGGGCGTGGAGAGCACGTTCGCCTTCCTGGTCAGGGACGCGGACGGCACGCCGCTGCCCGGCGCGAGCGTCCTGGTGACCGGGCACGGCTGGCCGGCCCAGACGTCCACCGGGGCCGACGGCCGCGCGGTGGTCACGATGGTGGGGGAGACCCCGGAGTCGATCACCGGGGTGACGGTCCGGCCGCGCTCCGGCTACTGGAGCGTCCACATCGATCGCCCCGCCCTGTCCACGACCCGGGACAACCTGATCGAGCCGATGCCCCTGTCGGAGACCTTCAGCGGTTTCCCCGGCAAGCAGGTATTCGGCTGGGGCCAGCAGGCGATGAACCTCGACCGCCTGCCGCCCACGCTGCGCGGCGCGGGGGTCAGGGTCGCGATCATCGACTCCGGGGCCGACATACGGCACCCCGACCTGCGTGACCGCGTCCGCGCCGGCGTCGACCTCGTCGGCGGCGAGCCGGACGGCTGGTCCGTCGACGCCGCCTACCACGGCTCCCACTGCGCGGCCGTCGTCTCGGGCGCCGACGACGGCCACGGCGTCGTCGGCTTCGCGGTCGAGGCCGAGGTGCACGCCTGCAAGATCTTCCCGGGCGGGCGGTTCAGCGACCTCATCGAGGCGCTCGATTACTGCATCGAGCAGCGGATCGACGTCGTCAACCTGAGCCTGGCCAGCAGGCACCACTCCCCGCTCGTCGCCGCGAAGATCGAGCAGGCGCGCGAGGCGGGGGTGGCGTGCGTGGTGGCCGGCGGCAACGACGGAGGACCGGTCGGCTTCCCCGGCATCCTGCCCGGCGTGCTGACCGTCGCGGCCGTCGGCAAGGCCGACGCGTTCCCGCCCGGCACCGCCCACGAGGCCGAGATCCACGGGCCGATGACCGGCGACGGCTACTTCTCGCCGCGCTTCACCTGCCACGGCCCCGAGATCGACGTGTGCGCCCCGGGCGTGGCCGTCCTGTCGGCCGTCCCTCCGGACGGGTACGCCGCACTGGACGGCACCTCCATGGCCGCGCCGCACGTCGCCGGCCTCGCGGCCCTGGTGCTCGCCCACCACAGCGACTTCCGGGGCCCCTTCAGCGGACGGGACGCACGGCGGGTCGATCACCTCTTCCACATCATCAAATCGAGTTGCGTCCCGCTGAACCTCGGCGACCTCCACCGCACCGGCGCGGGGATGCCGAACGCGCTGCGCGCTCTCGCGCCCGCCCTCGCGCAGATCACGCCCGAGCCGGTCGAGGCCGACACGCTGCTCGGGCAGCTCACCGCCGAGATGACCGGCGCGGGACTGCTCGCGTCGGCGGCCTGGGGACCGGGCGGCGACTCCGGGCATGCGGGCCATGGCGGCCAGGCGGGCCCGGGGACGCAGCCCGGCATGGCGGCGTGCGGCGCGGGCACGACGGCCAACGGGCCGGTGCCCGGCGGTCTCGTCACCGGCGGCCCGCGCGGGCGCGCCACGTCGGCCGGGGGCGGCGTCCCGCCAGCGGACCAGGGCGGAGCGCCCGGAGGGGCGGGGACACGGGGCAAGCGAGGGGGAACACGCGCGGCCAGGCCGTACGTCACCGGGCCCGGCGGGGGCCGGACGCCCGGCGGTGCGGCGGGCGACGTCCCGGCAGGTCCCCGTATGGCGAACGGCACGCCGACGGCCGGGACCGGCCCGGCCGGAGGCGAGCAGGCCGCCATGGCCTGGCTGAAGGAGGAGATGCGGGCCGCGGGGCTCCTCGGCGACGACCCGGCCGACCCCGCGGAATGAGGACGCCGCGCAATGAGGACGCCGTGGAATGAGGACGCCGGTGTAATGAGGGCGTGCTGCGCGGACTCCCGGGGGCTCGGGCGGAGCCCCCGGGCGCCGGCTCCGCTGCCGGGCCCGTCCCCGGCGCTCCGGCCTTAAGCACGCGGATGGCCGGAGAACGGGCCGGGGTCTCAGTACGACTCGTAGGCGGGACCGGCGAGCTGGGCCACGTCCTCCGCGCCATCCCCGATGAGTTTGGCCCCCAGGTCGGCGAGGGCCCGTCCGGCCGCCAGTTCGTCGCCGATCTCGGGCACGGGCCGGTCGGACGGGTTGCGGCGGGCTCGGCCGACGCTCTCGTGGCGTCGTCCCGCGGGCGTGTAGAGCACGGCGGTCGCGGTGGTGACGTCGTCGTTGTCGTCCTCGTTCACGAAGATCTCGACGGTCCAGCGCTTCGATTCCATGTCGGACCACCTCCAGGACTCCAGCATCCCTCCCGGCCGCGCGGCCCCGGCACCGGCCCCGGGCCGAGGACCTACGACCCTGGAGGGGCGCGGCCGCCGGTGGTGACATGGAGGAGGTTCCAGGTCGGAAAGGCCAGTGAGGAAGGAAGGAGCGCCCATGCCCGGCCCGATCATCGTCGGCACCGACGGTTCGCCCGCCGCGACGGCCGCCGTGCGGTGGGCCGCGGACGACGCCGCCCGCCGCGGCTGCCCGCTGCGCTTCGTCTCCGTCGTGGACCACTGGGCGTACGGCATCCCGAAGTTCCCCGCCTCGGGCGGCGACCCGCTCACCGCGCACGCCGAGCGGGCGCTGTCCGCCGCGGAGGCCGTGGCCCGCGAGCGGCAGCCGGACGTGAAGATCAGTACGGAGATCATCGAGGGCATCCCCTCCCGCGTCCTGCGGGACAAGGCCAAGGAGGCCGTCGAGATCGTGCTCGGCAGCAGGGGACTCGGCGGCTTCGCCGGCATCGTCGTCGGCTCGGTCAGCACCCACGTCGCCGGGCACGCCCCCTGCCCGGTCGTCGTCGTACGGCCCGGGTGGAGCGGCGAGAGGGGGGAGGTCGCCGTGGGCGTGGACGACTCGCCCGAATGCGAGCCCGCCCTGGCGTACGCCTTCGAGCAGGCCAGGGCGCACGGCGACGCGCTGCGCGCCGTGCACGCCTGGCAGTTGCCCGCCCATCCGCTCGCGCCCGAGATCACCTATGACGTGGAGGAGGTGCGCGAGGCCCGTCAGCGCGTGATGCGGGAGAAGCTGGCGGACCCGCGGAGGCGGTATCCCGAGGTGCCGGTGCGCGAGGAGATCGCCTACGGGCATCCGGTCGACGCGCTCGTCCAGGCATCACGCGGGGCCGACCTGCTCGTGGTCGGCTCCCATGGCCGGGGCGCGCTGGGCTCGGCGATGCTCGGCTCGGTCAGCCGGGGAGCGCTGCACCACGCCGAGTGCCCGGTCGCCGTCGTACGGTCCCCGTCGGCGCCCTGAGCCTGCCCTGAGCCTGCCCTGGGCCTGCCCTACGACGGCCCTGGCCCGGCCAGGCCCTACGCAGGCCAGCGGGCCCTGAGCCGGGCGAGCTCGGGCCCGTCCGCGCGGCGGACGGGCCCGGCGTGGGCGCCCTCAGCTCTGCTGCTGCTGCCCGGCTCCCGGCTTCTCGATCGGGATTCGCCTGCGCTCCTCCCGCTCCTCGGCGAGCCGCACGCTCACCTCGAGGAGTCCCTTGTCATAGGTCGCCTTCACGTCGTTCTCGTCCGCGTTCGGCGGCAGCACGACCGACCGGGTGAAGGCTCCGTACCGGAACTCGGTGCGGTGCGCCTGCCGCTCCTCGTGGCGCCGTTCGGCGTGGATGGTCAGCACACCGTTCGACACGCTGATCTCCACGTCCTTGTCCGGGTCGATTCCGGGCAGTTCGGCGCGCAGCACGTACCGGTCGTCCTTCACGTAGTCCTCAAGCCGCATCTGCTGCCCGGCCATCGGCCGGAGCGCGGCCATCGGCGCCTCCAGCAGGTCGAACAGGTCGGGAACGAGACCTCTGGACTCCCGTCTCATCGGAACGCTCATGCCTGTCACCTCCGTCCGGCAAGACTCATCATGAGAGAAATACCCGACAGAAATCAGACAAATCGCCACGACTGGGCCGCTGTCCGGCCCGTGATGCAGGATGGTGATCATGCTGCCAGAACGGCTTTATCAGGGCACCGGCCCCGGCCCGATCACTCCGGACGGGTGCGCGGTCGACTACTACGCGACGCTCACGCCCGCCGGCGAACCCGAGATCGTCCACGCCGCGATACCGGAGGGTGCGGCGATCCTCGAACTCGGCGCGGGGGTGGGCCGGATCACCCACGCCCTCCTCGCGCTCGGCCACGAGGTGGTCGCCGTCGACGAGTCGCCCGAGATGCTCGCGCACATCCACGGGGCGGAGACGGTCCTGTCCCGCATCCAGGACCTGTCGCTGCCCCGGATGTTCGACGTGGTCCTGCTGATGTCGTACGTGATCGACACCGCCGACGACGACCTGTGCCGGGCGTTCCTGCGCACCTGCCGCCGCCATGTCGACTCGGACGGGTGCGTGATCCTCCAGCGCCAGCCGCCCGAGTGGTACGACACGGTGGGGCCGTCCGAGACGCGCCGCGACGGACGGGTGATCCGGATGACGGACGTGAGCCGGCCCGAGCCGGATCTGCTCGACGCGACGATGGAGTACGTCGTGGGGGACCGGCGATGGACGCACACGTTCGTCAGCAGGCGCCGCACGGACGACCGGTTCGAGGAGTTGCTGCGCGAGGCCGGGCTCACGATGGAGGGCTTCCCCGGCGGGGATCGTGGATGGGTGCGGGCGGTGCCGGCATGACGCGACCGGCCCGCGGCGAAAGGAGCGCGTGATGAGGTTCGTACGAGAAGGCGAGATCAAGGCCACCCGGCCGGGACCGGACAGGTTCACCGACGGGGTGTGGGAGGCGGAGGCGCTGAAGGAGGTGGAGCCGGACGGCCTGCGCGCCCAGCGTTTCTCCTACGAGCCGCAGGCCCGCTCGGGCTGGCACACCCACGACGGGGAGCAGGCGCTGTACGTGCTGTCGGGACGCGGGGTGGTGACGCGCTGGGGCGAGACCGAGGGCACGCTCATCGGGCCGGGCGACTGGGTCCACGTGCAGCCGGGCGAGAAGCACTGGCACGGCGCCGCCGACGACGACACGCTTGTGCACATCGCCGTCACGGCGAGCGGCAAGACGCACTGGCACGGGCCGGTGACCGACGAGGAGTACCGCGCCGGACTGGGCTGAGCGGCGGCGGGACGGCTTCGGCGGCCGTCGGCCCGGCCCCGAGGGTCCCCGGGTGAGAACGGCCGGACGTGTTCCGGCGGCCGCCGGCCGGTGAGAACGGCCACGATGAACGCAGGATTCGACTACCCGGAGCCGCCCGGCTCGGTGCGCCCGCTGGAGCGCACCGGCGCCTTCCGCGTGTACGCCGATCCCGCCGATCTGCTGACGCGGCTCGACGAGGTCGGCGTGCGGGTCCGTTCCTGACGCGCCTCAGCCGGTGACGCCTGACGGGCCTCAGCCGGTGACGATGACGAGGTCGGCCCGGGAGCGCACGTCATGGCGGGCGTAGTACCGCTCCTCCTGCTCGGCCCAGCGCCGCCAGTGGGGCGCGTACAGCTCGCCGTCGCGGGCGAGCGCCCGCGCCCGGCGGACCTCCTCACCGGCCTCCAGCCACACCAGCCCGCTGAGGTACGGCCCCGCCTCGCGGGCGCCGGAGCCCACGCCCTCGATCACGACGGCGTCCGCCCCGGCGATCTCGTGCCATTCGGCGTACCGGCCCCGCGTCCAGTCGTAGCGCCGCCAGCGTGCCCGGCCCCCGCGGCCCAGGGGGCGCAGCACCCACTCCAGCAGGGCGTCCACCCCGGCCTGCAGGCCGTCCCAGCCGTCGTACAGGTCGTCCATGCGGACGACCGGCGCGGTGAGCGCCGCGGCCACGGCGACGGCCAGCGTCGACTTGCCCGCACCCGAGCGTCCCTCGACGGCCAGGACGCGGATGCCGGCCCCGCGGGCGGGCCGCGTACACAGCCAGCGCGCGACGGCGGCGGGATCGGGGGTCACGCGCGCCGAGCCTAACGGAGGCGCCGCGTGCCGATTTCCATCACCCCTGACGGGGGCTGACTCCCGCCATGGACAGGCCGAGCAGTCGCTGCGCGTCGGCGGCGGGATCCGGGTGGTGTTCCGTGGCGAGGGCGATACCGGTGATCAGGGCGAGCAGGTCGCCGGTGGTCACGCCCGGCGCCAGCGCGCCGTCATCCGCGGCGCGGCGCACCAGCGGCTCGCCCGCCTCAGTGAGCTGCGCCGAGCAGCAGTGCTCCTGCGCCGCGTCGGGGCCGGCCGCCCGGTCGCGGGTCAGCGCGGTGGCCAGCCCGCGGATGGTCGCGGCGTCCGCGAGGACGGCGCTCAGCCATTCCAGCAGCGCGGCCCGGGTGTCGGCCCTGCCGGTCAGCTCGCGGGCGTGCGCGCACAGGGTTTCGACCCGCTCGCGGAAGACCGCCTCCAGCAGCGACTGCCGATTGGGAAAGTGCCGGCGCACCGTGGCTGATCCGACTCCCGCGGTGCGGGCGATCTGCTCCAGGGACGCGTCGGGGCCCTCTGCGGCGATCGCCTCCTTGGCCACGGCGAGCAGGCGCGCGTAGTTGCGCCGGGCGTCCGCACGCTGGACGGGCATGGTGTCACCTCATCGGTTGCTAAGTGGCGGGGTCCGCCGTATTGTACCGAAGCATAAACGGCGGGCCCCGCCGTTTCTTTGCTCGCCCCAGGAGGGCCTCATGGCAATCGATTCCGCACCCGTTCTGGTCACCGGCGCCACCGGCCAGCAGGGGGGCGCCACCGCCCGTGCCCTGCTGGCGAACGGCGTCCCTGTCCGGGCACTGGTCCGCGACCCCGCGACCGAACGAGCGAGGGCGGTCGAAGCACTCGGCGCCGAGCTGGTCACCGGCGACCTCCGCGACCGTGACTCCGTGATCAGGGCCGCGCGAGGAGCCCGGGCCGTCTTCTCGGTGCAGATGCCGCCGTTGCGGGCAGGCGCCTTCGACTTCGAGGGCGAGCTGGTCCAGGCCGTCAACCTGGTCGAGGGCGCGCTGGCCGCGGGCGTGCCGCAGTTCGTGCACACGTCCGTCACCGGCGCGGGGCGGCACACCGAGGCCCCCGGCTGGGCCGAAGGCCGCTGGGCGTCGCTGGAACCCGCCCTCGCCGCCAAGGCCGCCGCCCAGGATCGCGTGCGTGAGGCGGGCTTCACCCACTGGACGATCATCAAGCCGGGCTTCTTCATGGAGAACTTCCTCCCGTCCGCGGCGTACCTGCTTCCCCGCGGCGTCGAGGGGGGCATCGTGACCGTGCTGAAGCCCGGCACCCGGCTCTCCCTCGTCGCGGTCCACGACATCGGCGCGGCGGCCGCCGCGGCCTTCGCGGCACCGGAGCGGTTCCACGGCGTCGAACTGGAACTGGCCAGTGACCACCGGCCGATGAAAGAGATCGCCGCGGTCCTCTCCCGGGCTCTGCGCACCGAGCTGCCCGCGCCCGACATGACGGTGGAGGAGGCGGTCGCCGCGGGGATGCCGGGCTACGGCGTCGCCGTACACGAATTCATCAACGTGGTCGGTCAGTCCGCCCGCCCGGAGTACGCGCGGGCCCTCGGCATCCCGCTCACGACCTTCGAGGACTGGGCGCACGAGCGCCTGCGGGCCGTGGCCTGACGCCTCCCGCAACGGCCGGGGGTGGTCGCGCAGCGGCCCGGAGGGGCCGTCCGGTCCCTCCGGGCCGCTTGTGGAAGCCCTTGCCCGCCCTCGCTACACGCCGGCGCGGGTGGGGCGGCGGATGTCGCTGCTCTGCTCCTGCCACTCGGGGGTCTCCTGCCCCTTCTCCTGGGCCATCTCCTCCATTCGCAGGGCGACCCCCATTGCGAAGAAGGTCGGCGCCCACTCGCCGACGAACAACGCCCAGCGGTCGGCGCGCTCTATGCCGGCCGCCTCGTACTTGTTCGAGACGATCCATGAGGCGATCGACATGCCGATCGACCCCAGAGCGGCGCTGTACATGTGATTGGAGCGCAGTCCCATCTTGTGGAGTGTCCTGATCATGCGTGTCCCCCTTGTGGTGATTTGCCCCGATTCGGGGCGTACCCGGCCTGTCCTCACGTAACCCGGCCGGTCCCACGACGCCGTGCGATACTCGCGACCGCGCATGAGGCGGGGGCGGCTGGGTAGCCGTCCAGCCGGACCAGGAGGTTAGTCATGGAAGTTCTGGGCATCGACGTCGGCGGTTCCGGGATCAAGGGCGCCACGGTGGACACGGCCGCCGGCGTGCTCACCCGGGAGCGCCTGCGCATCCCGACGCCGCGGCCCGCCGCGCCGGGGGCCGTCGCCCAGGCCGTACGCGAGATCGCGGAGCACTTCTCCTGGACCGGTCCGATGGGCGTCACCTTCCCCGGAGTGGTCCTCGACGGGGTCGTCAGGACGGCGGCCAACGTGGACAAGTCGTGGATCGGCGTGAAGGGCGCCGACCTGTTCGGCGAGCAGACGGTCGTGCTCAACGACGCGGACGCGGCCGGCGTCGCCGAGATGACCTTCGGCGCGGGCCGGGACCGGCACGGGGTCGTGCTCATGCTGACCTTCGGCACCGGCATCGGCAGCGCGCTCTTCGTGGACGGCACGCTGGTGCCCAACACCGAGTTCGGCCACATCGAGATCCGCGGCAAGGAGGCCGAGCACCGCGCCTCCGACCGGGTGCGCGAGGAGGAGGACCTGGGCTGGGACAAGTGGGCCCGGCGCGTGGAGGAGTACCTCAGGCACATGCGCGACCTGCTGTCGCCCACCCTGATCGTCGTCGGCGGGGGCGTGAGCAAGAAGGCCGACAGGTTCCTGCCGTATGTCGATCTCGGGGACACCCCGGTGGTGCCCGCCGTGCTGCGGAACGAGGCCGGGATCATCGGCGCGGCGATGGCCGCCGCGGGGGCCGCCCGCATCCCCTGAGCGATAGAAGTCCCTTATTCCTACCTGGACAGCGGGTAATATCGCTGCCATGATGATCCCATGAGTTCCTCGGGGAGGTTGACCCAGCGCCGGCACATCGACCTGCTGCGCGTCTGCGCCGCCGCCTGTTGACGACCGCGGTCACCACCGTCCGGTACGCCACGAGGCAAGGAGAGGGGCATGTCCCACCAGAACGTGATCGACTTTGTGGAGCGCAGGCGCGAGCAGGGCCACGAGCCCCCCGACATCGGGCAGGGGTCCGTGCTCGGCGTGCTGCCGGTGCCGGAGGCCGGCGCCGTGCTGATGATCGTGGGCTACCTGGTGCCCGCCGCGGTCGCGGCGGACGCGCCGGAGCCGCCGGCCGCCGCCCTGCAGCGGCGGGCGACCCCCGGCGAGGAGGAACTGGTCCTGGACCGGGCCGCGCGGGTGGCCCGGGCCGATGGCGAGGAGATCGAGCTGACCTTCCGCGAGTTCGAGCTGCTCGACTATCTCAGCTCGGCCCCAGGCCGGGTCTACAACCGCCGCCAGCTCATGGCCGCCGTCTGGGACCGGTACGACGACGAGGGCGGCCGTACGGTCGACGTGCACGTCCTGCGGCTGCGCCGCAAGCTGGGCCGGCACGCGGGCCGGATCGTGACGGTGCGCAACGTGGGGTACAAGTATCAGCCGTCGCGCCGCCGCTGACGCCGCCGGGAAAGGGCCGCCGGAAAACGGCTGGCAGATCGGCGGGGGGTGTTGCCTATCCTTGAGCATGGAATGAACACGCTCGCCGATCTCCAGGCCCGCCTCCCCGACCTGATGCTGCGCGACCAGCGCAGGCTGCGCCGCCGTCTCGACGGCATGCGCCGGGTCCGCGACCGCGCCGCCCGCCAGTCCGTCGTCCAGGAGATCGCGGGGGACGTGGAGGCCGCGGAACGCCGCGTGGCCGCGCGCCGCGCGGCCCTTCCCGCCCTCAGCTACCCTCCCGAGCTGCCGGTCAGCCGGCACAAGGACGACCTGCTCACAGCGATCAGGGACCACCAGGTCGTCATCGTGGCCGGTGAGACCGGCTCGGGGAAGACCACCCAGATCCCCAAGATCTGCCTGGAGCTCGGCCGGGGGGTCCACGGCCTCATCGGCCACACCCAGCCGCGCCGCATCGCCGCCCGCACGGTCGCCGAGCGCATCGCCGAGGAGCTGTCGATCGAGCTGGGGGAGGCGGTCGGCTACAAGGTCCGCTTCACCGACCACTCCAGCGACGGGACGCTGGTCAAGCTGATGACCGACGGCATCCTGCTCGCCGAGATGCAGACCGACCCGATGCTGCTGCAGTACGACACGCTGATCATCGACGAGGCGCACGAGCGCAGCCTCAACATCGACTTCATCCTCGGCTATCTCAAGCAGCTCCTCCCCAAGCGGCCCGACCTCAAGGTGGTCATCACCTCCGCGACCATCGACCCCGAGCGGTTCGCCCGGCACTTCGCCCGACCGGGCGGGGAGCCGGCGCCCGTGATCGAGGTGTCCGGACGCACCTATCCCGTGGAGGTGCGCTACCGCCCCGTCGACGAGGACGACGACCAGACGCAGGCCATCGTCGACGCCGTGGACGAGCTGTGCGCCGAGGGGCCGGGCGACATCCTGGTCTTCCTCAGCGGCGAGCGGGAGATCCGCGACACCGCCGACGCGCTCAAGGGCCGTCCCGAGGAGGTCCTCCCGCTGTACGCGCGGCTGTCGGCCGCCGAGCAGCACCGGGTCTTCCAGTCCCACCGGGGCCGGCGGATCGTGCTGGCCACCAACGTCGCCGAGACCTCGCTGACCGTTCCCGGCATCAAGTACGTGGTCGATCCGGGCACGGCGCGGATCTCCCGCTACAGCCACCGGCTGAAGGTCCAGCGGCTGCCGATCGAGCCGATCTCCCAGGCGTCGGCCAACCAGCGCAAGGGCCGCTGCGGCCGTACGTCGGACGGCGTGTGCATCAGGCTCTACTCCGAGGAGGACTTCCTCTCCCGGCCGGAGTTCACCGACCCCGAGATCCTCCGTACGAACCTGGCGAGCGTCATCCTGCAGATGACCTCGCTGGGCCTGGGCGACATCGCGGCGTTCCCGTTCGTGGAGCCGCCGGACAGCCGTCAGGTCAGGGACGGCGTCAACCTGCTGCTCGAGCTCGGCGCCCTCGCGGACAAGGCCGCGGGCCGGGAGACGGGGAAGGGCACCCAGCTCACGCCGCTCGGGCGCAAGCTGGCCCAGCTTCCGGTCGACCCCCGCCTCGCCCGGATGGTGCTGGAGGCGGACAAGAACGGCTGCGCCCGTGAAGTGATGATCGTCGCGGCCGCGCTGTCGATCCAGGACCCGCGCGAGCGGCCGGCCGACAAGCAGCAGGCGGCCGACGAGAAGCACCGACGCTTCGCCGACAAGGAGTCGGACTTCCTGACCTACCTCAACCTCTGGAACCACCTTCGCGACAGGCAGAAGGAGCTGTCGTCGAGCGCGTTCCGGCGGCTGTGCAAGGCCGAATACCTCAACTACCTGCGTGTGCGTGAGTGGCAGGACATCGACAGCCAGCTCCGCCAGGTGGCCAAGACGCTGGGCATCGTGCCCAACAGCGTGCCCGCCGACCCCCAGCGGATCCACCAGTCGCTGCTGGCCGGCCTGCTGTCGCACATCGGGGTCAAGGACGTCGTCGAGAAGCGCAGGCAGGACGGCCGCAGGCCGATCACGGAGTACATCGGCGCCCGCAACGCCCGCTTCGCGATCTTCCCCGGCTCGGCCCTGGCCAAGGCCCAGCCGCAGTGGGTGATGTCGGCCGAGCTGGTGGAGACCTCCCGGCTGTGGGCCCGGGTCAACGCCAAGATCGAGCCCGGGTGGATCGAGCCCCTCGCGCAGCACCTGGTCAAGCGCACCTACAGCGAGCCGCACTGGGAGAAGGACCAGGCCGCCGTCGTCGCGCTGGAGAAGGTCACGCTGTACGGCGTGCCGATCGTGACCGAGCGGAAGGTCAACTACGGCCGCATCGACCCCGAGCTGAGCCGGGAGCTGTTCATCCGGCACGCGCTGGTCGACGGCGACTGGCGCACCCACCACAAGTTCTTCCACGAGAACCGCAAGTTGCTCGAGGAGGTCGAGCAGCTGGAGGAGAAGGCCCGCCGCCGCGACATCCTCGTGGACGACGAGACGCTGTTCGACTTCTACGACCAGCGGATCCCGGCCGACGTGGTCTCGGGCAGGCACTTCGACAGCTGGTGGAAGAAGGCGTCGCGGGAGACGCCCGAGCTGCTGACGTTCTCGCCGGAGATGCTGGTCAACGACAGCGCCGGGGTCAGCGCCAGGGACTACCCCGACGCCTGGCGGCAGAACGGCCAGCGGATGCGCCTGACCTACCGCTTCGAGCCCGGCGCGGTGGAGACGGGCGAGGCCGACGGCGTGACCGTCCACATCCCGCTGGCCGTGCTCAACCAGGTCGACCCGACCGGCTTCGACTGGCAGATCCCCGGCCTGCGCGAGGACCTCGTCACCGCGCTCATCCGGTCGCTGCCGAAGAACCTGCGGCGCAACTTCGTGCCCGCCCCCAACTACGCCAAGGCCGTGCTGGAACGCGTACGGCCCGGCGGCGAGCCGATCCTCGGCGCGCTGGAGCGCGAGCTGCGGGCGCTGACCGGGGTGGAGGTGCCGCGCGACGCGTGGGCCCTCGACCAGCTCCCCGCCCACCTGCGGATCACCTACCGGGTGATCGACGACCGCAAGCGCACGGTGGCCGAGGACAAGGACCTGGAGGCGCTCAAGCGGCGGCTCGCGCCGAAGCTGCGCGCCACGCTGTCGAAGGCCGCCGACGACCTCGAACGCGACGGCCTGCACGGCTGGACGATCGGCACGCTGCCGAAGGTGTTCGAGCAGGGCAGGATGCGGGCCTACCCGGCCCTGGTGGACGAGGGCACGAGCGTCGCGGTCCGGATGTTCGAGACCGAGCGCGAGCGCGACAGGGCCATGTGGGCGGGCACCAGGAGGCTGCTGCTGCTCAACGTGGTCAACCCGGCCAAGGCCATCCTGCGGACCCTGGCCACCGCGCAGAAGCTCGCGCTCAGCCGCAGCCCGCACGGCGGGGCCGCCGCCTTGTTCGACGACTGCACCGCGTGCGCCGCCGACACGCTGATGGCGGGGGCGGGCGGGCCCGTCTGGGACGAGGCCGGGTTCGAGCGGCTGCGCGACCACGTGCGGGCCTCGCTGTTCGAGACGACCGAGGAGGTCGTCTCGCGCGTGGAGCGCGTCCTCGCGGCCTGGCACGCCGCGCAGAACCGGCTCGGCGCGCTGGGCGGCGGCGTGGCCGATCTCAGGGCCGACATCGCCGACCAGCTCGACGGGCTGGTGCACGACGGGTTCGTCACCGAGACGGGCTACGACCGGCTGCCGGACGTGCACCGTTATCTGCGGGCGGTCGAGCGCCGGCTCGACAAGCTCCCGGACGACCCCCACCGCGACCGTGAGTGGATGCACCGGGTGCACGACGTCGAGGACGAGTACCGTGACCTGCTCGACCGGCTGAAGCCCGCCGAGCGGGACGCCAAGGCCGTGCGGGACATCCGGTGGATGATCGAGGAGCTGCGGGTGAGCTTCTTCGCCCAGCAGCTCGGCACGCCCACCCCGGTCTCCGAGAAGCGCATCCGCAAGGCCATGCAGCAGGTCGAGTCCGCCGCCCGGGCCGGCTGACCCGAGCCTTCGACCTGGGCTGCTGGTCTGTGCTGCTGGTCTGTGCCGCTGGCCTGGGCGGCCGGGTCTCCGTTCAGCGACCCAGGGCGGCGCCGATCAGCGCGCGAGGGTCGGCCGCCCCGGCGAGCACGCCCGACGGGAGCAGGTCGATCAGGTGGGCGTGGCCGAAGTTGGAGCCCCACTCCACCGTCTCGACGGCGTGCCCGCGCTCGCGCAGGCCGTCCGCCCACGGCGCGCCCTCCTCGACCTCCACGACGGGGGCGGACCGCCAGGTGTCGAAGCCGGTGCCGCTGCCGAGCGCCCAGCGCGGCGCGGCGATCACCTCGCCGGGCGTCTGGCCGTGCGCGAGCAGGCGGGTGACCAGCTGCAACAGGATCTGCGGCTGCGCGTCGCCGCCCATCGTGCCGAGGACCGTGCGCAGCGTCCCGTCCGGCCGGGTGACCAGCGCCGGGCACAGCGTGTGGGGCGGACGGCGGCCCGGGCCGTACTCCGCGGGATGGCCGGGCGTGAGCGAGAAGCCGATGCCGCGGTTGTGCAGGTTGATCCCGGTGCTGGGCTCGAAGAGCAGGCTGCCGAAGCCCGACGCGTTCGACTGGATGAGCGAGACGCCCATGCCGTCCCCGTCGACCACGCACAGGTACGTCGTGTCGCCAGGCCCGGCGGGAGCGTCGGGCAGGGGGGAACGCCGCTCGGGGTCGACCAGCGCGTGGCGGGCGGCGGCCGTGCCGAGCGGCGCGGCGGCGGCCTCGTGGAGGACGTCGAGCCGGTCGTGCCCGGCCGCCCTCGCCGACTCCACCAGCAGGTGGGCCCAGCGCGGGTCGGCCGGGTCGGCGGGCGGGCCGAGCTCGGCGAGGATCTCCAGGGCCAGCAGGAGCAAGTAGCCCTGGGAGTTCGGCGGAACGGTCCAGATCCGGTGCCCGAACACCTCGACGCTCAGCGGCTCCACCCAGTCGGCGTTCGGCCGGGCCAGGTCCTCCTTGGTGTACTCGCCGCCGCCCAGCTCCAGCAGGCCCTTGCCGAACTCGCCCTGGTAGAACGCCGCACGGCCGCCCTCGCCGAGCGCGGTGAGGGCCCTGGCGACGCCGGGCCTGCGGATCACGTCCCCGGCGCGGCGGGCGGCCGCGAAGTCCCCGGCTCCGGGCAGCGAGCCGATGAACTCACCGCCCGGGGCGAGCAGCGGCGAGGCGGGGAAGCCCTCCGTCGCGAGGCGGATCGCGGGGGTCAGCAGGTCGGCGAGCGGCAGGCGGGCGTACCGCTCGTGCAGCGCCAGCCACCCGTCGGCGCAGCCGGGCACCGGGACCGAGCGGATGTCGTACAGGTGGGGCATCCGGCCGAGGCCCTCCGCCCGCAGCCGGCCGGGATCGGCGCCGGAGCCCGCCCGCCCCGAGGCGTTGAGCGCGCTCACGGTTCCGTCGTGGACGAGGGCGAACAGGTCGCCGCCGAGACCGCACATGTGCGGGGCGGTGACCGCCAGCACGGCGTTGGCGGCGATGGCCGCGTCCACGGCGTTGCCGCCGTTGTCGAGCATGGCGACGCCCGCCGCCGAGGCCAGATGATCGACCGTGCACACCATGCCGTTCAGGGCATACCGAGTCTCGCTCACGTCCGGCGATGTTACGGCACACCATAGAGTGGCTGCCGTAACAGGACGAAGGGGAGAGGCGGTCATGGTCCGGGCGCTCGTGTTCGACGTGGGGGAGACGCTCATCGACGAGACCCGGATCTGGTCCCGGTGGGCCGACCGGCTGGGCGTGCCGCGCCTGACCTTCATGGGGGTGCTCGGCGGCATGGCCGCGCTCGACCGGAGCCACCGGGAGGCGTTCGAGCTGATCAGGCCGGGAATCGACCTCGACGCCGAGATTGAGGCGTGGCGGCGCGAGGACACCGGCGGGCTGCGCGAGAACTTCGACGCCGACGACCTCTACCCGGACGTGCGGCCCGGCCTCGCGGCCCTGCGGGAGGCCGGCTACGACCTGGTGGTGGCGGGCAACCAGCCGCCCCAGGCGTACGACGCGCTGGTCGCGATGGACCTGCCGGTGGACGGGATCCACACCTCGGCGGGATGGGGAGTGGAGAAGCCCGATCCCGCGTTCTTCGCCAAGGTCGCGGCGGTCTGCGGCCATGAGCCCGGGCAGATCCTGTACGTCGGCGACCGCCTCGACAACGACGTCCTGCCGGCCGCGCGGGCCGGGATGCGGACGGCCCTGCTGCGCCGGGGGCCCTGGGGCTACCTGCACTCCGAGCGCCCGGACGCCGCCCGGGCCGACCTCGTCGCCGACGGCCTCGCCGACCTCGTCCACCTGGTCCCCGCGCTCGGCTGAACCGCCGCAGGTCGCGCGGCTGATCAGGGGCGCAGCCGGCGGGCGAGGAGTTCGCGCAGCGCGCCGGTCTCGTCACCGAGGCGGTTGAGCGACGCCAGGAACTCCTCCGGCTGGTCGAGAAGGCCGAGCATCCGGGCGGACACGGCCTCGCGGGCGGCGCGGCCCGCCTCGACCGCGGCCCTGCCGTGCGGCGTCAGCTCGATCATTCGTGCCCGCTGGTCGCCGGGATCGGCCCGGCGTGCCACGTAGCCGATGCGCTCCATCTCGGCCGCCACCTTGGAGGCGCCCTGGGGGGTCATGCCGAGCAGCCCGGCCAGGTCGGACACCCGTACGGGGCCGGTGAGCAGGTGCTGGAACACGTATCCGTGCACGGTGCGCACCCGGTCGTGCCCGGAGGCGGCCATCAGGGCGCGCACCTCGGCGTCGCAGGCCGCGGCGAGGGCCGTGAACAGCAGGGTCAGATCGCTTGACACCACCCCCGGATGCTCCAATACTCAACCATGGTTTCGCAACTCAGGTTGAGTAATTTGGAGGAGCGCTCATGTGGTGTGATCCGGCCTTCGCGCCCGTCGCCGACGCGTTCAGGGAGACGGGCGGCGGAGAAGGCGGCGCGGCCCTCGCCGTGTACGCGGGCGGGCGCATGGTCGTGGACCTCTGGCAGGGCACGGCCGACCCGGACGGCGTACGGCGCTGGGAGCGGGACACGGTCGTCAACGTCTTCTCGGTGTCCAAGGGGGTGCTGGCGACGCTCGCGCACCTGTACGTCCAGCGCGGACTGCTCGATCTGGACGCCCCCGTGGCCCGTTACTGGCCCGGGTTCGCCACCGCCACCACCATCGCCGACCTGCTCGCGCACCGGTCGGGGCTGCCCGCCGTCCGCCGGGAGCTGCCGCCGGGCTCCCTGTTCGACTGGGACGCGATGACGGCCGCGCTCGCGGCCGAGAGCCCGTGGTGGACGCCGGGGGAGCGGCACGGGTATCACGCGGTGACCTTCGGCTGGCTCGTCGGCGAGGTGCTGCGCCGGGTGGGCGGGCGGCCGCTGCGCGACCTGGTCCGCGACGAGCTGGGCGTCCCCGACCTGTGGATCGGCCTGCCCGCCTCGGAGGCGGGACGCGCCGCCTACCTCGCCCCGCCCGAGGCCGGGCCGGACGCCACACCGTCATCGTTGACCGGCGCCATGTCCGAGCCCGGCTCGATCACGACGATGGCCTTCTGCAACCCGGCCGAGCAGCTCACGCCCGGTCTGGCCAACACCGCGCGCTGGCGGGCCGCCGAGATCCCCGCGTCCAACGGGCACGCCAGCGCCAGGGCTCTCGCCACGCTGTACGGCAGGCTCGTGTCGTGCCGCAGGCGCGTCGCCGGTCGCGCGGGCGCGCTCCTCGGCCCCGACGTGCTCGGCCGGGCCGTCGCGCCCCGGAGCGAGGGGCGCGACGAGGTCCTGCTGGCGCAGACCAGGTTCGCGCTCGGCTACATGCTGCCCTGTGAGATCCGGCCGTTCGCGCCGAACCCGCGCGCGTTCGGGCACAGCGGCTCGGGCGGGGCGCTCGCCTTCGCCGACCCTGACGCGGGGGTCGCCCTGGCCTACACGCCGAGCCGCCTCGTCGTCAGCGCGGCCGGCCCGGACCCGAGGTGGAAGCCCATGGTCGCGGCGCTGTACGCCTGCCTCTGACGGTGCGCAGGGGCGGACAGCGCCGCGCCTTCGACGGTGCGCCGGGGCGGACAGCGCCGCGACGCGGGCGCGCTCAGCCCCGCGCCTGCTTCTTCCGCTTGACGGCGGCGGCCAGCTCGTCCTTGCTCATCCCCGACGCACCCTCGACGCCCAGTTCCCCGGCCTGGTGCAACAGCTCGTCCTTCGTCCGCGAGCGCGGCTTGATCGGAGCGGCCAGCACCTCGGCCTTCCGCTTGCTGAAGGCCTTGCCGAGCTGCACCCGCTCCTCGAAGGGGACGGCCTTCTCCAGAACCGGGAGGATGTCGTTCTCCTCCTCCTCGACGTGGTGCGTCACCGCCTCGATCAGCTCGTGCAGCAGCGTGTCGAACTCGGGGCTCTCCGGGGCGGTCTCCAGGAGCTGGGAGATCATCTCCTCGGCCTCGTGGTGCTCCTCCGTGCCGTGGTGGACCTCCTCCTTCTCCTCGGGCTGCCGCTTGGCGAGCACGGGGTAGACCTCGTCCTCCTCGCCCTCGCTGTGGGCGATGAACTTCGCCGCCAGCTCCGCGAGGAGGGCCGGCCGGTTCTCCGGCATCCTCCGGAGCCGCTCGAACAGCGACTCCACATCGCGGTGATCTTCTTTGATCAGGCTGATGACGTCGGTTGCCATGGGTTTCCTCCTGTGCGTGGACGCGCTCGCACTACCCGGCGTCACCGCGCTCACACCGGTCCCGGCCGGACCTCCATCGGGGAAGGGCGCCGAGATGAGGGTTTCGCAGGCGCTCGGTCGCGGATGACGGCGAATCCCGTCCCGTAGACTCGCCTCATGATCGAGGGAGACCGGTCGCGAAGGCGCCGAGAACCTCGGCGCGGCGACCTCGGCGTCGCTGCGATCGCCCAGCTCGCCGGGGTCTCACCGCCGACGGTCTCGAAAGTGCTGCACGGCCAGGCCGGGGTGGGGGAGAGCACCCGTCTGCGGGTGGAGGCGCTCCTGCGCGAGCACGGGTATCGCAGGCCGGTGCCCGCCGGGCCGGCGCACGGCCTGGAGGTGGTGTTCAGCCACATGCTGGGTTCCATCGCGCTCGAGATCATGCGGGGCGTCGAGCAGGTCGCGGCCTCCCGTCATCTGGTCGTCGGCTTCACCGACGTGCGCTCGCGCGTGACGGCGGGCCTGCCCTGGGTGGAGCCGTTGTTGCTGCGGCGGCCTGTGGGGGTGGTCGCCGTCGTCTCCGGGGTCACCACCGAGCACCGCGACTTGTTCGAGGCCGGTGGCGTCCCCCTCGTGGCGCTGGACCCGACCGGGGACGTGAATCCCACGCCGTCGGTGGGATCGACCGGCTGGAGCGGCGCGCTCGCGGCCGCGCGGCACCTGCTTGAGCTGGGGCACCGGCGGATCGGCGTGATCACCGGGCCGGCCGGCTTCCTGGCCTCGCGGGCGCGGCTGGACGGGTTCCGCGCCGCTCTGGACACCGCCGGCGTCCCGTTCGACGAACGGCTCATGCGCGACGGGCCGTTCCTTTTCGAGCACGGCCGGGACCTCGGAGCGGAGCTGCTGACCCTGCCCGACCCTCCGACGGCCATCGTGTGCGGCAACGACCTGCAGGCGTTCGGCCTCTACGAGGCCGCCCGGCTCGCCGGTCTGCGCATCCCCGACGACCTCAGCGTCGTCGGGTTCGACGACATCGAGCACTGCGCCTGGGTGGCGCCGCCGTTGACCACGGTGCGCCAGCCGTTCTTCGAGATCGGCGCCACCGCCGCGCGAATCGTGCTGGCGCTGGCCGACGGGGAAAGACCGTCCGAGACGCTCGTCGAGCTCGGCACCACCCTCGTGGTTCGCGGCAGCACGGCCCCGCCCCGCCGGAACGCGAAGATCAGGAGTCCTTGGTGAGGGTCCCCTCGTAGGCGAACAGCCCGAGGTCGTCGGTATGGCGGTAGGCGAGGCCGTCGCCCTTGCGGGTGAGCACGACGTCGCCAGGGACGCACTGCGGGACGTCCTCCAGCCGGAACGTGAGCGCCGAGCCGGACGCCGCGGTCAGCCGCAGCGTGCCGTCGCAGGAGTTCGCGGGCTCCTTCCACCTGCCGGATGGCTTGCCGCGCTTCAACTCGATCTCGATGTCGTACTCGCTCGTGAGGAGGCCGGCGGTGGGCGCGATGTGCCCCCGCCACTTCCCCTCGAACGCCTGCGGGATGCCCGCGGGTGCGGAGGCGGTCGCCGGGTCCGTCCCGGCGGTGCCGCCGGGCTCGGGGGTGGTCGGCGTCGGGTCCGCCGCGTACGGGCTCTGGGCGGGGGCGCTCGCCAGGGACGTGGGGGACGGGCCGCCGGACATCGCGGCCAGGCGCGGGACCAGCAGCGCGGCGGTGATCCCGAGAGCCGCGACGGCGGCGCCGGCCCCGGCCAGGACCCGGGTGCGCGATCCGCCCCGGCGGCCACCGGGAACGGTGTCGGCCGCCCCGTGCCCCCCGGCGGCCCCGTGCTTCCTGGCGGCCCCGTGCTTCCTGGCGGCCCCGTGCTTCCTGGCGGCC
The DNA here is from genome assembly GCF_014161375.1 of Microbispora sp. H10830. Lineage (NCBI taxonomy): Bacteria > Bacillati > Actinomycetota > Actinomycetes > Streptosporangiales > Streptosporangiaceae > Microbispora > Microbispora sp. H10830. The sequence goes on along the minus strand of NZ_JABBWX010000011.1, from coordinate 193,000 downwards.
CCGTGCTCCCCGGCGGCTCCGTGCTCCCCGGCGGGACCCGCCGACGGCGAGGCCGCCGTCCACGGAGACGGATCATACGGCTGCGCGGGCCCGCCGGGCGCGACGCCGTTCGCCGCCGCGCCCGTACGCACCGGGCCGGGCGCGGAGCCGACCAGTTCGAGCAGCAGGTCGCGGGCGGCGGGGCGGGCGGCGGGGTCCTTGGCGAGGCAGCGTTCGACCAGCGCGCGCAGGGGCGGGGGCACCGGCGTCAGGTCGGGGAAGGTCGTCATGATCCGGTGCAGCACGGCGGCGACGTTGCCGGCGCCGAACGCCGCCCGGCCGCTGGCGGCGAAGACGATCGTCGCTCCCCACGCGAACACGTCGGAGGCGGGGGTGGCCGGATGGCCCGCGATCTGCTCGGGCGCCAGGTAGGCCGGGGTGCCCACCGGGCCCGCGGTCATCGTCTCGCTCTCGCCCTGGCGGGCGATGCCGAAGTCGACCACACGGGGACCGTCCGGCCCCAGCAGCACGTTGCCCGGCTTGAAGTCGCGGTGCACGATGCCCGCGCCGTGGATCGCCGCCAGCGCGGTCGCCGTCCCCACAGCGAGTCGTTCCAGCTCGCCTCCGCGCAGCGGCCCCGACGCGGTCACCCGCTGCTGCAGCGAGGGGCCGTCGACGAACTCGCTCACGACGTACGGCTCGCGCCCGTCCACCATCGCCGTGATCACCCTGGCGGTGCAGAAGGGAGCGACGCCGCGCAGGACGTCGAGTTCGCGCGCCAGCCGTGCCCGGACGACGGGGTCGAGCCCGGTCTTGAGCACCTTCACCGCGACCGGAGCGCCGTCGGGCGCATAACCCAGGTAGACGACGCCTTGGCCGCCCTCGCCGAGACGTCCGCTGATACGGAACCCGCCGAGCGTGCGCGGGTCGTCGGGCTCAAGGGGGGCGACCATGGTCACACGGTAGCGATCCCGCGGCCGTTCCGGGATCAGAGCAGGCGGGGGTTCACCGCGTCGGCGAGCGCGAGCCGCCCGGCGTCGCTCAGGTGCAGGTGATCGCCCGAGTCGTACGAGACGGCCAGCTGCTCGGGAAACTCGGGATCGCGTACGGCCCGGTCGAAGTCGAGGACGGCGTCGAACACCCCGCTCGTGCGGATCCAGGCGTTCAGCCGCTGCCTGATCTCCTCGCGCTCCGGAGTCCAGGTGCTCCAGCCGTAGAAGGGGGTGAGCGTGGCGCCCAGCACCTTGACATCGCGGGCGTGCGCCTCGCGGATCAACCTCTTGTATCCGTAGGCGAGCGGTTTGATCGAGGTGTAGTCGCCCCGGGCGATGTCGTTGATCCCCTCGTAGACCACCACGGTGCGCACCCCCGGCTGGGACAGCGCGTCGCGGTAGAACCGGCTGAGACCGCTCGGGCCGACGTTGGGGTGCAGCAGCCGGTTCCCGGCGATGCCGGCGTTGAGCACCCCCAACCGCCGCGACGGCGACTGATGGGCCAGCCGCTGCCGCAGGTAGTCGGTCCAGCGGCGGTTGGCGTCGACCGCCTGGCCCGCGCCGTCGGTGATCGAGTCGCCGAACGCGACCAACGAACCGACCGTGGCCCCGCCCGCCTCGACCGCGATCCGGTCGAGGAAATACCACTGCGTGCTGGTGTAGGTGAAGCCCGCGCCGCTCTCCTCCGCCGCGTGGTCTCCCGGGTCCGACAGGTAGGTGGTGCTGTAGGCGCGTTCGTGCCCGGTCACACCCCTGACCGTCCCGGGCAGGTGGAGGCTGACGACCAGGGCGGAGCCGCCGGCGATCCGGCCCGGGATCGGATCGCTCCAGACGGCCTGGCCCGGCGGCACCTTCACCGAGGCGCCCTTGCGGAAGGTCACCGGCCGGTTGGTCCCCGCGAGGATCTCGGCGCCGTACGCCTGGACGCCCACGTGCACGTTCGCGAACGTCACCGGCGCCGCCCCGAAGACGTTGGACAGGCGCAGGCGCATGCCGGCACCGCCGACGCTGGCGCGCACGACCATCCGCACGGTCTGCCCGCCGAGGGCCGCCGTGATCCGGTCGGTCGAGGTGGTCCACGCGCCGACGAGGCGGTGCTGCACGGGCGAGTCGCCATCGGGCTTCGGCGCGGCCGCGCGGTGCCTGCGGGTCGCCGAGGCCGCTGCGAGTCCTCGGGCGGCGGAGGACGAGGCGACCGCGGTGCTCGCGGCCGTGAGGGACTCCGCGTGGACCGGCGCCGTGGGAAGCGCCGCGGTCGCGCCGCTGACGGCGAGGGCGAGAGCGGCCATGGTCAACCGGTGAGCCGGCCGTGCCATCCGGGTCCTCCATTGGGGTGTGGCTGCCTGGTGCGGGTCCGTGGCGGCCCCGCTTCCGATCACTCCGCCGAGACCGCTGATCGAGAAGCGTCCGCGACGCCATACATTACGGCTGTTTGGCGAACACTGGGGAAGAACTTGACCGTCAGGCGTAACAGTCGCTCCCATTCTGGTTGAATCGCGACTGTAGCCTTGCCCGTTCTCCGAGCCGTCCGACGTCGACCGCACGCCCTGGAGGACCTGACGGATGCTCCCGTCCACGCGCGACGACGACGTCCCCGGCGTACGGCCGCCCGCTCGCCGGCGTGGTTCGCTGGCAGCGCCCGCCCTCGCGGGTGTCGCGGCGGCCGTGGCGAGCGCGCTCGGCACCTCCCTCGACATATGGACGCTGCCGGTGCCCGCCCGCGTGGTGATCACCGTGGTGGCGGCGGCGCTCGTGGGCACCATGACCTGGGCCACGCTCGCGCCCTCGTCGGCGGTGTCCGGCCCGCGGGCGGCGAGGGGGACGCCGCCGCCCGCCGAGCTGCCGCCGGTCATCGCGCACTTCACCGGCCGGCGTGAGGTGCTGGCGGAGCTGCACGAGCGGTTCGCCGTAGGAGGCCGTCCTTCGGCGGGCGACCAGGACGCCCCACTGGTCGTGTCGCTCTACGGGCGGGCCGGCGTCGGCAAGTCGGCGCTGGCCGCGCGGTTCGCCCACGAGGTCATCGCCGAGTTCCCGGACGGCCAGCTCTACTTCGATCTGCGGGGCGCGGACGGCGCGGTGCGGCCCGAGGAGGTGCTCGCCGCGTTCCTGCGCGCCCTCGGCGTCCGGCTGACCACCGACCCCGGCGGCCTCGCCGAGCTGCAGAAGCTCTGGTGGACGTGGACCAAGGATCTGCGCGTCCTGATATTCCTCGACAACGCGCAGAGCGCCGAGCAGGTCAGGGTCCTGATCCCGCCGGAGCCGGGCTGCGCCGTGATCGTCACCTCCCGGCAGCCGCTGTTCCTGCGCAACCGCTACGACCGGCAGCTCGCCGTCTTCACCGAGGCACAGGGGGTCGAGCTGCTCGCCCGGCTCGCCGGAGACGAGCGCGTCGCCGCCGACCTCGACTCCGCCCTCGCGATCGTCCGGCTGTGCGATCGGCTGCCGCTCGCCATCAGCATCTGCGGCGGGCGCCTGGCGACCAGGGAGCGGTGGTCGCTGCGGGAGCTGGCCGACCGGCTCGCCGACGAGCGGCGCAGGCTCGGCCAGCTCGAGGTCGGCGCGCAGATCGACCGCAGCGTGCGGGCCTCGCTGCAGCTCAGCTACGACGACTGCACCGGCATCCAGCGCCGGTTGCTGCGCCTGCTCGGCCTGCTGCCGGCGCCCGACATGCAGGCGTGGGTGGCGGGCGATCTGCTGGGCGCCTCGGAGCTCGACGGCGCCGACCAGCTGGAGGCGCTGGTGGACGCGCAGCTCGCCGAGTGCTCGGGCCGCGACGTCACCGGCCGGATGCGCTACCGCCTGCACGACCTCGTCCGGCTGTTCGCCCGCGAGGTCGCCGTACGGGAGGAGCCGGAGGAGCGCCGCCGCGCGGCCGTCGAGCGGGTCCTGTACGGCTACCGCCGCCGCGCCGAGAGCGCCGCCACCGAGCGCTGGCCCCAGGACTGGCGGCGGCGCGGCGTACGCGCCGGCGGCGAGAGCGGCGACAGCGGGGAGATCTCCTCGGCCGCCTGGTTCACGGCCGAGCGGCTCGCCCTGCTGTCGGCCGTCCACATGGCCAGGTCGCAGGAGCTGTGGGACCTGGCCTGGGCGACCGGGCGGGCCTTCTGCTCGCTGTGCCACTCGCTGCGCGCGTACTGGTCCGACTGGCGGGAGGTCGCCGACCTGGTCTGCGAGGCCGCCGAGCGGACCGGCGACCTCAGGGCCGTGGGAATCGCGCTGATGGAACGGGCGGCGGTCGTGGGCGGCAGCGGACGATCCGCCGCGGCGAGAGCGGACGCCGAGCGGGCGCTGGAGCTCTTCACCGGCCTGGGGGAGTCGTGGTGGGCGGCGCGGGCCATGCGGACGGTCGGGATGACGCTGTTCGGCGAGGGCAACCTCGACCGCGGGCAGGGGTACCTCACCGGTGCGATCAGCGCGTTCAGGGCCGAGGACGACCGCTGGTGGCAGGCGCGCACCCAGCGCAACCTGGCCGAGCTGCGCCTGGCCCAGGGCAGGCTCGCCGAGGCGAGGGGGCTCCTTGAGGACTCTCTCGCGGTCTTCGAGAGCGGGGGCAACCGCTATTCGGAGGCGCAGACCCAGCGGGTGCTCGGAGAGGTGCTGGCCGCCGAGGCGCGCGAGCTGCTCACGGCCGGGGACGCCTCGGCGGCGGAGCGCAGGTTCGTCCTGGCGGGCAACGCCCTCCGCTTCGCCGTCCGGGCGTTCCACGAGCGCGGGGAGGAGTGGGAGGAGGCCCGCTGCCTGCGCGCCGCCGGCGAGATCGGCGACCCGCAAAACGGCCTGCGCGAGTACGCCGGGGTGCGCCTGGCGAAGGAGACGCTCGAGAAGCTCGGGGACCCCTGGGGCGTGGCCAGGACCCGGTCGTCGGAGGGCGCGGTGCTGGCCCGGCTGGGGCGTGCGGACGAGGCGGTCGCCGTGCTGCGCGAGGCCGTAGGGGAGTTCGCGGAGCTGGGCGACCGCTGGTGGCAGGCCCGCGGGCTCCGCACGCTCGGCGAGGTGCTGCTGGAGGCGGGCCGCGGAGACGAGGCGTACGAGCCCGTCGCCGAGGCCCTGGAGATCTACCGCAGCCTCGGCAACGAGGCGGGTGTCGCGCGCGCCCGGACCCTGCTTGACCGCGTCACCCCGTCCTGACCCTGCGGTCCCGCACATCACGCGCCTCGTTCTTTCAGGAAGGGACGTTGAGGCGGGTAGCGGGACCGATGCGACAGCAGGCGCAGATCTTCACTCTGCACTCATTCTTCCGTCATAGAGGGACGGATAGGCTCGGCTTGATGAATGCATACGAGCGTTGGATCGTTCTGGAAGGCGCGGCGAACGTACGGGACCTCGGCGGGCTGCCCACCGCGGACGGCGGGACCACGGTGCCCGGCCGGATCCTGCGGGCCGACAACCTGCAGGGCCTGACCGAGGGCGACGTGGCACTGCTCGTGGGCGACCTCAAGCTGCGGCACGTGGTCGACCTGCGGTCGGAGACCGAGGTACGCCTGGAGGGGCCCGGTCCGCTGACCCTCCTCCCGGAGGTCGGCATCCACCACCACAGCCTGTTCGCGGAGGGCGGGCACCTCACCGACGTCGAGGCCGACACCATCGACGACAGGGCCCTGCCGTGGCAGGGCGAGCGGGACGAGGAGGACCTGGCCGAACTCCGCGTGACCGGCTACTACTACGGATATCTGCGCGACCGGCCCGACTCGGTGGTGGCCGCCCTGCGGGTGCTCGCCCGTGACGACGGCATGGCCGTGGTCCACTGCGCGGCGGGCAAGGACCGCACCGGAGTGGTCTGCGCCCTGGCGCTCGCCGTCGCGGGCGCCACCCGGGAGGCGATCGTCGAGGACTACGTCGCCACCGGCCAACGGCTGGAGGGCATCCTCGCCCGGCTGCGTGCCAGCCGCACCTACCGTGAGGATCTCGACTCGAAGCCGGCCGACAGCCACCTGCCGCGGCCCGAGTACATGGACAAGTTCCTGTCGACGCTGGACGACCGGTTCGACGGCCCCCTCGGCTGGCTGCACACCCACGGCTGGACCGACGCCGACACCGACGCGCTGCGCGCCCGCCTCCGCGACTGACCCCCGCCGCCGGAAGCGGGGTCAGGCGAGCGTTTCGCCGCCGTCGACGGTGATGACCTGGCCGGTGACGTAGTTGTTGGCCATGAGGAAGACGGCCGTGGCGGCGGCCTCCTCGGCGGTGCCGAACCGGCCGAGGGGGGCGGTGGATCCGGCGGCGGCGACCGCGTCGTCGGAGTCCAGCCCCGGCAGCGAGCGCAGGAGCGGGGTGTCGATCCGGCCGTAGCGGACGGTGTTCACGCGCACCCGTGCGGGGGCGAGCTCGACGGCGAGGGCCCTGGTGAGGGTCTCCACGGCGCCGGCGAGTGACAGCGGGACGGTCATCCCGGGATAAGGGCGGACCACGAGGATGCCCGAGCTGAACGTGAGCGAGCCTCCCGCGGGAAGCCGGGCCGCCGCCGCGCGGGCGACGGCGAAGACCGTCTGGAGGGGGCCCGAGCCGAGGGTCGTGCGGATGTCGTCGGCCGGCAGCGCGGTCAGGGGGCCGATGCCGCTGAGGCCGCCGGCGGTGACGTACACGTGGTCGACGTGACCCGCCCTGTCGAAGGCCTCGGCGAGGGTCTGCTCGTCTCCGCCGTCGCCGGGAACGCCCAGCACGGCGTCGTCGGAGTCTTCGGCCGGGCCCGCACCGCGCACCCGGGAAACGCCGCGCACCCGGGAAACGGCGGCCTTGAGCCGGTCGGGGTCGCGGCCGACCAGCACGACGCGGGCGCCGATCGAACGCAGCAGGACGCCCGCCGCCAGCCCGATGCCCGAGCTTCCGCCGACGAGGACGGCGGTCGTGCCGGAGAGGGCGCTCGGCAGCGGCGACCGGACGGGGATGGGTGTCACAGTGCTCATGGGAGAGCCTTTCGATAAATTAAACCATCTGGTTGTTTTATTGCTGACCTGATACTGCCGCCTGGACGGCAAGGAGTCAACCGGATGGTTTAATTCCTTCATGGCCTACGACGCGGAGGACACCAGACGGCGGATCTTCGACGCCGCCGCCGCCGAGTTCGCCGAGCACGGCCTGGCCGGGGCCAGGGTGGACCGCATCGCGACGGCCGCCAAGGCCAACAAGCAGGCCATCTACCTGTATTACGGCAGCAAGGAGAAGCTGTTCGCCGCCGTCCTGCGGGCGAAGCTGGAGGAGGTCCGCGTCTCCGTCTCCATCGATCCCGACGCGGTGGCCGAGTCGGTCGGGCAGATGTTCGACTGGTATCGGGAACACCCGGAGCTGATCAGGCTGCTGCTGTGGGAGGCGCTGGAGGCGTGCGACGAACCCGGCGAGAGCGAGCGGGAGCGGCGTGACGCTTTCCGCGAGAAGGTCGACCAACTCGTGGACGCGGGCGCGGTCGGCCATCTTCCCGAGGACACGCGGGTCCGCGCCTGCCAGGACCTGCTGTTCACCATCATGGGACTGATCTCGTGGAACTTCGCGGTGCCCCAGATGTGCCGCCTCGTTCTGGACGAGGAGACCGAGCAGGCCGCCCTGGCCCGGCGCCGCGAGACGGTGGTCGAAGTCGCCCGCAGGCTCGCCACCGCCCCGGACGCCCCCGCGACGGAGTCCCGGGCCGGCGCGGGCTGATCCGCCCCGGCGACGAAAGGGGGACGCCGGGCTCGGGAAACCCGGTGGCTATTCCTCCTGATCGGGAAGGGTGACCACCTGGCCGCGGGCGGCCGAGAGGGCGGCGGCCTCCAGGACGGCGATGGCCTCCGCGGCGTCGTCCGGCTCGACCGGGGGCGGCGCGCCGTCCCGCAGGCAGGCCACGACGCCCTCGTAGAACCGCTGGTACGCCCCGGGCTCGGTCGGGACCGGGCGGGCGTCGCCCTCGACCCCGAGCGTGCCCCAGCCTCCTGAGGCCTCCGCCCCCCATCCGGTGCCCGCACCGGAACTCCTGCCCGGGCCGAAGTCGGCGGCGTCCGGGCGTTCGCCCGCGCGCAGGCGTTCCTCCTGGGGGTCCAGCCCCCACTTGACGTACGACGCGCGGGAGCCGAGCACCCGGAACCTCGGGCCGAGGTTCGCGGCCACCGCGCTCATCCACAGGTGCGAGCGGGTCCCGCTCCGGTGGGTCAGCGCGACGAACGCGTCGTCGTCGTTGCGCACCCCGGCCCGCCTGACGTCGGTCTCCGCGTACACCTGGGAGACCGGGCCGAACAACCGCAGGGCCTGATCCACCAGGTGGCTGCCGAGGTCGTAGAGAGTGCCGCCGATCTCCTCCGGGCCGCCCGACTCGCGCCAGCCGCCCTTGGGCACCGGCCGCCACCGCTCGAACCGCGACTCGAACCGGTGGACCTCGCCCAGCTCGGGCAGCAGCCGGCGCAGCGTGAGGAAATCGCCGTCCCAGCGCCGGTTCTGGAAGACCGTCAGCATCAGCCCGCGGTCGCGCGCGAGCCGTACGAGGTCGCGGGCCTCCGCGGCGGCGCCGGCCAGCGGCTTGTCGACGACCACGGGAAGCCCGGCCTTGAGCGCCTCGGTCGCCAGGGGCACGTGCGTGCGGTTCGGCGTCGCGATCACCACGAGATCGCAGCGGTCCCACAGGTCGTCCGCGGCGGGCACGACGTCCGCGCCGGGATAGTGCGCGCGGACGCGCTCGGCCCTGGCGGGGTCGCGGGTGACGACGGCGGTGAGGCGCAGTCCCGGCGTGGCGGCGATCAGCGGCGCGTGGAAAAAGGATCCGGCCGGACCGAAACCGGCCAATCCGACGCGAATTCCGGGGGAATCTGAGGGCGGCATGAGGGGCGAGGGGTCCTTCGGATGGGTCGGGGCGGGGGTTCCGCGGCGGCTCAGGTGTCGCGGTCGTCCCGTTCGGCGAGGAACGCCTCGAACTGGGCGGCGAGCTCGTCGCCCGTGGGCATCTGCGCCTCCTCTGCCAGCAGGCTCTCCCGTTCGGCGCCCGACTGGAACGCGTCGTACTGCTGCTCCAGGCCGTGGATGGCGCCGGCGAGCTCCTCGGACGCCGCGATCTGCTCCTCGATCTCGGTGTTGGTCTTGTCGGCCGCGTCCCTGAGCGCGTCCGTGGGGAAGACCAGCCCGGTGCCGCGGGTGACGGCCTCCAGTGCCGTCACGGCGGCCTGCGGGTACTCCGCCTGGGCGAGGTAGTGGGGCACGTGGACGGCGTAGCCGAGCGCGTCGTGACCCTTCGCCCCGAGCCGGAACTCGATGAGCGCGGCGAGGCTCCCCGGGACGCGGACCTTGCCGAAGGGGCTGGTCTGCCCGTGGACGAGGTCGGGGCGCGTGGCGTGGGCCGTCATGCCGAGCGGCCGGGTGTGCGGGACGCCCATCGGGATGCCGTGGACGGTCACCAGCCTGCTGATGTTGAGCCGGGTCACCAGCATGCCGACGGCCTCGGTGAACAGCTCCCACTCCCGGTCCGGCTCCGGGCCGTTCAGGATGAGGAACGGCGTGCCTGTGACGTCCTTGGTCAGGTAGACCGCCAGCTCAGGAGTGTCGTAGTCGCTCCAGTGATCGGTGTCGAAGGTCATCGCCGGGCGGCGGGACCGGTAGTCGAGCAGCCGGTCCACGTCGAAGGTCGCGATGACCCGGTGCTCCAGTTCGGCGAGGAGGTGCCCCAGGGCCAGCCGCCCGGCGGCGCCGGCGTCGACGAACCCCTCGAAGTGGTAGAGCAGCACCGGATCGGTCAGCTCGGGCAGGTCCCCGTCGAGCCGATAGAGATCCGTGGGGTCGGACACGTGTCCCAGCCTTTCTCACGAAGTCTTTACCTAGTGAACCTACGGGACCCCCGGTCGATTCCATGCTTGTTCCGTGCTCGATTCCGGAGGGGTAGCGGCGACCTTACCGTTGGACTATGGGGAACATGGAGCCGGACCCTGAGCTGGAGGAGTTCGCCACCAGGCTCTTCGACCTCGCGAGGTCGGGGCGGACCGAGGCGCTGTGCGCGTACGTCGACGCGGGCGTGCCCGTCAACCTGCGCAACCAGAAGGGCGACACCCTGCTCATGCTGGCGGCCTACCACGGGCACGCCGCCACGGTGCGCGCCCTGGGCGAGCGGGGCGCGGACCCCGACCTCGCCAACGACCGCGGGCAGACCCCGCTCGCCGGCGCGGTGTTCAAGAAGGAGCCCGAGGTCGTGCGGGCGTTGCTGGAGATGGGAGCCGATCGCTACGCCGGGATGCCGTCGGCCGTCGACGCCGCCCGCATGTTCGGGGACGCGGAGATCGTCACCCTCATCGAGGGCTCATCCGGCTGAGCAGAGCTGAGCAGATCTGTGTGGCCGATGTGTCCGTAATTATGGTAAGGCTAGCGCCGATCATCTGGTAGGACCATGCTTGTCGGATGGCTACTGCGAAAGCGGATTCCCTCAGTGGGCGCCCCCTCCGCCTTCCCTCGCTCACCTGCCCCTTCCCGAGTGCGGTGAACCCGCACGTCGACGAGGTGAACCGAGACACGCTGGCCTGGCTGGCCGCCTCCGGCATGATCGCCGACGACGACCAGCTCGAGCGTTTCCGGCTCGCTCGCTACGGATGGCTCGGCGCCCGGACCTACCCGTACGCCTCCCGGGAACTGTGCCAGCTCGTCACGGACTGGTGCGTGTGGCTGTTCGCGTTCGACGACGCCTACTGCGAGTCGGACCGGCGGGCGGCCGAGATCGCCCGGGCCCTGCCCCAGCTCTACAGCGTGGTCGAGGACAACGAGGGGGACGAACCGGTCGAGAACGTCTTCGCCCGCGCGCTCCTCGACATCAAGACGCGGATCTGGAAACACGGCACCGCCGACCAGCTCGACCGGTGGCGCGCGACGACCAAGGACTATCTGTTCGCCCAGGTCTGGGAGGCCGCCAACCGGGAGGACGACGTCGTTCCCACGATCGACGACTACATTTTCATGCGCCGCAGGACCGGCGCGATGCTCACCGTCTTCGCGCTGATCGACGTGGCCGCGGAGGTCTGCCTCACGATGGACGAGTGGCGCCATCCGGTGGTGCACGAGATGACCGAGCACGCCAACGACGTGGTCGTCTGGGACAACGACCTCATCTCGTACGCCAAGGAGCGAGGTGAGGCGAACATCCGCAACAACCTCGTCAGCGTGCTGGTCGGGCACACCGGCTGCACGGTCCAGGAGGCGATGGACCGGATCGGCGCGATGCGCGACGAGGCGGTCGCCGCGATGGCGGCGCTCACCCCGGCCACCGAGGCCCTCGGCTCGCCCGCCGTCGACGCGTACGTGAACGGCCTGCAGTACTGGATCAGCGGCAGCGTGGACTACTCGCTGACCAGCTCCCGGTACGTCGGCGCCTGGCAGTGACCGTCGGTGACATCGGCGGCCCGTCCGGTCCAGGTTGAACCCGTTCGGTCCGGGTTGAACCCGGTCAGTCCAGGTGGAAGTCGTCGAGGTCGTCCAGCGCGTACTCGACGAGGTCGCCCAGACTGAACCGGGTCCCGACGGCGTACGCCTCGTCGTAGGCGGCGTCGCCGATCAGCTTCTTGCACTCCTTGACGCACTGCTCGTGCTCGGTCGTGAAGAACGGCGACCCGAACTGGGGCAGCCCGAAGGTCCGCCAGTTGGCCTGGGCCGCCCCGAGGAGGGTCGCCGTCCGTTCCGGCTCACCGGCCTCGAGGTTCAGGGTCGCGAGGTTGTCCACGCACAGGACGATCCCGAGCACGTCGTGGAAGTGCCGCTTGATGCGCAGCGCCTCCTTGCACGCCACCAGCGCCTCGTCGCGCCTGCCGGTCGCCCGGTGGACGAGGGAGGAGACGTACCAGGCGTAGGACCGCAGCCACAGCTCGCCGCGCTCCTGGCAGACCTGCAGGCAGTCGACGAGCAGCGTCTCCGCCTCCTCGAAATCGCCCTGCGCGAACAGCACCATGGACAGCTCGACGATCGCCGGCAGCAGGCCCGGGTTCAGCTCCCGGCCGCCGCGGTGGAACTCGATCGCGACGCCGAGCAGCGCGGTCGCCTTCTTCGCGTCGCCCTGCAGCATGGCCGCGGTGCCCTGCATCTTGGTCGCGAGCAGCACCGCGCCCGAGTCGCCCACGCGCACCGCGTCGGTGCTGCACTGCTCGGCCGCGGCGAGCGCGCCGGCCATGTCGCCCTGGGCGCTGCGGATGTAGGCCAGCACCCACAGGGCCTTGCAGCGTTCCTTGCTGGGCGAGGGGCTGGCCTTGAGCGCGCGCTCCAGGTAGATCACGCCCTCGCGGGCGAAGCCGCAGGAGACCCACAGGAACCACAGCGCCGACAGCAGCTCGAGGCCGACGCGCTCCTCACCGGGGGTGGAAAGGCAGTAGTCGAGGGCGACGCGGATGTTGTCGTGCTCCTGGCGCATCCGCGTGTACCAGTGGACCTGGCGCGGTCCCGACCACGAGTGTTCGCTGCGCTCGGCGAGCTGGAGGTAGTAGTCGCGGTGGCGAGACGCAGGTCCTGCGTCTCGCCGAGCTTGTCCAGCCACTCGCCGCCGTACTGCCGCAGCGTGTCGATCAGCCGGTAGCGCTGACCGGCCGGAGTGGGGAAGCTCAGCAGGACCGACTTGTCGACCAGGCCGCCGATCACGTCGAGGATCCGGTCGGAGGGCAGGGCGTCGCCGGCGCAGACCTGCCGGGCCGCCTCCAGCTCGAAGTCGCCGGCGAACACCGACAGCCGCGCCCATAACAGCCGCTCGGCCGGTTCGCACAGCTCGTGGCTCCAGCCGATCGCCGCGCGCAGCGTCTGGTGGCGGGGCAGCGCCGTACGGCTGGCTCCGGCGAGCAGGCTGAACCGGTCGGCGAGCAGCGCGAGGATCTGCTCGACCGACAGCGTGCGCAGGCGCACGGCGGCCAGTTCGATGGCCAGCGGGATCCCGTCGAGGCGGCGGCACAGCTCGGCGACGGCCGTGATGTTGTCCTCGTCCACCCCGAAGTCGGGCACGACGGCGGAGGCCCGCGCGCCGAACAGCTCGACGGCCTCGTTGGTGAACGCGTTGTCCAAGGGGTTGTCGCCGGGCACGGTCAGCGGCGGCACGGCGGCCGTGTACTCGCCCGGCGCGTTGAGCGACCGCCGGCTGGTCGCGAGGATGCGCAGGTGCGGCGCCGTGTTGAGCAGTTCCTGGGTGAGCTGGGCGCACGCGTCGACCAGGTGCTCACAGGTGTCCAGGATGAGCAGGAGCTCCCGTTCGGCCAGCCATTCGGCGAGGGTGTCCGCCCCTCCGCGGGGCGACTGGTCGGCGATGCCGAGCGCGGCCGTGATCGTGTGGTAGACCATCGCGGGGTCCTGCAGCCGGGCCAGGTCGACGTACCAGACGCCGTCCCTGAACTGCCGTCGCACCTGGTGTGCGAGACGCAGCGCGGTGCGCGACTTGCCGACTCCGCCGATGCCCGTCACGGTGATCAGCCGGTACTCCTGCAGCTTCTGTCGCAGCGATGCGAGCAACCGCGTCCGCCCGACGAAGCTGGTCAGCTCCACGGGCAGGTTGCCCTCTTGCCGCCATCCTGCTGGCGTTGCCATGCCGCCTCACGGGGGGTTCGTCCGGCGTGCTCCCTGCTCCCGCATCGTACCTTTGCGTGCGGTTGGCTGTCCGGTGGTACGGGCGTGACGTTTGCCCGGCGATGAGGCGGCGTGATCTCCCCTCGAGGGAAGGAGTCCCAGCGCCGCCCGGCCGTGGTCCCGACTCCACGGCTGCCAGGTTCCACGGCTGCCCGGGACTCACCGCCCCCTGGCCGCGCGGCTCCACGGCTCCCCGCCTCTCGCGGCTTCGCGGCTCCGGGGCGGAGCCAGTAGCATTGGCCGCGTGAGTGTGCAGCATCCGGATGACATGCGTCCGGTGGACCTCTTCGACGAGGGGCTGCCGGTGCTGCCCGACCAGACGAGCGACGACACCGACCTCGGGTGGGGCGATTGGCGCTCCGACTCCGACGTCTCCCGCCTGCTGGAGGAACGCCCGCCTCACTGGAGCTAGCACCGCACCGCCAGCTCGAACCAGACGGCCTTCCCCCTGCTCGTCGGGCGCAATCCCCAGGCGCGGGACAGGGACTCGACGATCGGCAGCCCCCGGCCGCCCTCGTCCTCGTCCGGTGACCCGTCGCGGGCCCGCAGCGGAACGCGGGCCTCGTCCTCGACCTCGCACCGCAGGACGTCGTCCCGCAGCAGGAGCGTGAGGACTGGTTCCCCCCGCCCGTGCCGCAGGACGTTGGCGACCAGCTCGCTGACGAGCAGTTCGGCCACCTCGGACGCCTCGCCCTCCGCGGTGCCCGCCCAGTCCCGCAGCGCGGCGCGGACGAGCCGGCGCGCCCGGCTCGTGGAGGACGGGACGGCGGGGAGGACCCAGGAGGCCCGGCGCACGTTCGGCACGCCGTCGTCGGCCGCGTCGTCCGGCGCGGCCGGGAGCCGTTCCCCCGGGAAGGCGCCGTGCGGCCGCCGGGTCATGGGGACGAGCATGGCCAGCCATGCCACGCCCGTGGACTCACGCGGCCCGCGCATAGCAGGCCCGGTGCGGGAGAAGGCTCCGGCCGTCGGGCAGCAGTTCGCCGGTGTCCTCGAACACCACGACACCGTTGCAGAGCAGTCCCCACCCCTGCTCGGGGTGGAAGGCCACGAGACGGGCGGCGTCGTGGTCGGGGGCGTACGCGGTCGGACACGGCGGGGTGTGCGGGCACATGCGTGTCACCTCGATCCTTCAGCAGGCGGCGGACACTTCACGAAGAGCCGGTTGGGGCCGGGTGACCAGGCGCAGCAGGCGGCCGAGTGCGGCGTTGACGCCGAGAGGCCGTTCGAGCATGAGGTTGTGGCCGGACGGCAGCACCACGAGGCGAGCCGAGGGCAGGGCGCACGCGATCGCCTCGCTGTGCCCGACCGGCGTGACGAGATCGTCGCGGCCGGCCATGATCAGAGTGGGGATCTCCCGCAGCGCCGCGAGCGCGGCGAACCCGTCGTACGCCATCAGGGCCGGGTAGAAGTCCCGGAACACCTGCGCCGGGGCGGAGCAGATGACCCGGACCGCGGCCTCCCGCACGCTCGACGGCACCTGCGAGGTGAAGGAGTAGTGCCGCACCAGCAGGTGCACGATCTCGTCCACGGCATGGCGCCCGTGGCGGGCCGGGTCGTCGCCGAGCAGCCTGAGCAGCGCGGGCACCAGCGGCCGCAGCAGCCTCGCGCCGTACGCCGGGAGGCCCAGCGTCACGCCGGCCAGCCCGCCCGCCGAGGTCGCCAGCAGCGCGACACCCGCGACGCGCCGGCCGAACAGCTCCGGGTGGGCCTGCGCCAGCGCCATGATCGTCATGCCGCCCATGGAGTGTCCCACCAGGATCACCGGTCCCGCCGGGACGACCTCGTCGAGGATCCGCCGGAGATCGCGGCCGAGCTGCGCGACGGTGACCGACCCCGGGGAGCCCTGACCCGACCGGTTGTGACCGCGCTGGTCGTACGTCACCACACGGGCCCGGCCGGCGAAGGCCGTCCGCTGGTTCTCCCAGCACTCCAGGCATGAGGACAGCCCGTGGCAGAACACCATGGTCGTCTCGGCGTCGGCGCGGCCGTCCACCGTGACGTACAGCTCCACTCCGTCGTCGGCCACGACGATCCGGGACGTGCCGGTGGCCCGCTCCGGGCCCGCAGCGGACCCGACCGGCGTCGGCGCGGCCGGACCCCGGCCGGTGGCCTCGCCGTCCCACGCTTCGTGGCGGTCGGTCGGCATCGCCGCCTCCTTCCGGGCCCCGGGTGATCTCACCTGCCGCGCGGTCGCTCGCTGACACCTCCCACGATGGCCTCTGGGAGGCACCGCCGTCTGCGCCGGCAGCCCCCATGCGACGGGCGTGCCCGCGGCACCTCGGCATGCCAGCTAGCTGCAATGACGCGGGCGCGTTCCGATGTCACTCTGAAGACGTGCCCCTGCGGTGTCTGATCGTGGACGACAGCGATTACTTCAAGGAGGCCGCCCGCCTGTTGCTGGAGGCGGACGGCGTCGCCGTCGTGGGCGTCGCGTCCACGATCGCCGAGGCGCTCGGCCGGTTCGGCGAGCTCCGGCCGGATGTCGTGCTGGTCGACATCGACCTGGGCGGGGAGAACGGGTTCGACCTGGCCCGGCGTCTGCACGACGCGGGCGACGGGGACCCGCCGCGGGTCATCCTGATCTCGACGTATGAGGAGCAGGACTTCGCCGAGCTGATCGCGACCAGCCCGGCCGTCGCCTTCCTGTCCAAGCCGCGCCTGTCGGGACGGGCCATCGACGAGATCCTGCGGGGCGCGGACGCCTGAACGGGCCGGACCGGCGACACCGGTACGGCCTCAGCGGGCGTCGAGGAACGCGAGCACCGCGAGCACGCGGCGGTGGTCGTCCTCCGCCTCCGGCAGCCGCAGCCTCGACATGATGCTGCGGACATGCTTTTCGACCGTGCCCTCGGTGATCCACAGTTTGTGCGCGATCCCCGCGTTCGACCGGCCCTCCGCCATGAGGGAGAGCACCTCGCGCTCGCGCTGCGTGAGCTCCTCCAGTGGATCATGCCGGCGGCGCGCGTTGAAGAGCTCGGCCACGAGGCTGGGGTCGACGACCGAGCCGCCGTGGACGATGCGCTGGAGCGTCTCGACGAAGTCGGACACCGCGGTCACCCTACTCTTGAGCAGGTAGCCGATCCGGTGCCCGGTGGCGAGCAGCTCCATCGCCTGCTCGACCTCGACGTGCGCCGACAGCAGCAGGATGCCCACCTCGGGGAACTCCGCGCGGATCACCTTGGCCGCCTCGACGCCCTCCGTCGCGTGCGCCGGAGGCATCCGGATGTCGACGACGGCGAGATCCGGGTGGTGCTCCCGTACGAGGGCGAGCAGCTCGGCCGCGTTCCCCGCCTGGCCGGCGACCTCGAACCCCGATCGCTCCAGCAGGCTGGCCAGCCCCTCACGCAGCAGGACGTCGTCGTCCGCCAGCACCACTCGCGTCGGAGTATCGTCCACCGCTCTGCCGCCTTCGTCGCGTGCCGGTCCGATGCGGCCGGCGACGGCGTTGACCAGGGCTTTCGCCTATACCTCTATCAGTCCTGCGAGAGTAGTGTGGCCTTGTGCGCGCGCGGTTGCTGTCGTTGCTGCTACGCGCGAGCCGCCCGCCTCTCCTGTGGGGCATCCTGACGGGCGCCGCATGCGTGGCAGCCGAGACATTCATAGCCTTTGCGCTGGCGCAGGTGGCGCCCAGCAACGCCCTGGACGTAGTTTACCTGCTCGGCGTTCTCGTGGTCGCGTACCTCTGGGGTATGGGGCTCGGCGTGATCGTCGCCGTGGCCAGTGCCGTGGTCTACGACTTCTTCCAGATCGCGCCCCTCCACCAGGTCACCATCTTCAGCGGCTGGACGTGGGTGCCGCTGCTGGTCTTCCTGACCGTCGGGTTGCTGGTGAGCGCCGCCGCCTCGCTGATGCGGTCCCTGGTCGTCGAGGCGGAGGAACGCCGCCGCGAAGCCGATCTCGACGCCAGGACGGCCCGTCTCCTCCTGCGTGCCGAACATCTGCGCGCGGCGCTGCCGGTCGTGGCCCGGCGCCTGGCGCAGGGACTCGGCCTGCCGTTCCTGGCCATCGAACTCGGGCCGGTCGGCGAGGACCCGCGCCACACCACGCTGCGGCTGACGGACGACGGCGCCGGGATCGGCACGCTCGTCGTGCCCGCGAACCTGCCGGCGGCCATGATGCGCCGCCTGCGGGAGCGCGTGGTGCCCTCGCTGGAAGCGGTCCTGGTGGCGGCGCGCGACCGCGAGGCCATCAGCACCGCCCTGGCGGCGAGCCGGGACGAGCTCGCCAAGATCGCCGAGGAGCAGGCCGCCCTGCGACGGGTCGCCACCTTGGTCGCCCGCGGAGTCTCGCCGACGGAGATCTTCAGCGCGGTCGCCCGTGAGATGGGCCTGATCGTGAACGCGGACCACACCGCGATCGAGCGCTACGAGCCCGACCGTACGGTCGTCCTGGCGGGCTCGTGGAGCGCGTCGGACCAGGGGTCTCCCCCGCCGGTGGGCTCGCGCCGCCCGATCAGGGAGAGCGGCCTGTCCGCCCTCGTCCTGCGGACGGGACAGCCGGACAGGATGACGGCAAAGGAGGGCGAGGCAGGGGAACTGGACGGGTGGGCCGGGGACGAGCAGGTCGTCTCCGCAGTCGCCAGTCCCATCGTCGTCGAGGCCCGCCTGTGGGGCGTGATGATCGCCTTCTTCCGCGCTCCCGAGCCGCAGCCGGACGACGTCGAGGAACGCATGCGGGACTTCACCGAGCTGGTCGCCACCGCGATCTCCAACGCCGAGGCCCGCGACGAGCTCGCCGCCTCGCGGGCCCGCGTGGTCGCCGCCTCGGACGAGACCCGGCACCGGATCGAACGCGACCTGCACGACGGGGCCCAGCAGCGCCTCGTCTCCCTGGGGCTGCAGTTGCGCATGGCGGAGACCACCGTGCCACCGGATCTGCCCAAGCTCAAGGAGCAGCTGTCCCACACGGCCGAGGGCCTGACGCTGGTGCTGGAGGACCTGCGGGAGCTGTCGCGCGGCATCCACCCGGCGATCCTCTCCAAAGGAGGCCTCGGGCCCGCGCTGAAGATGCTCGCGCGCCGCTCGGCCGTCCCCGTCGAGCTGGACGTACGGGTCGACGGGCGCCTGCCGGAGCGGGTCGAGGTGGCGGTCTACTACATCGTCTCCGAGTGCCTGACGAACGTGGCCAAGCACGCGCAGGCCACGATGGTGTACGTCGAGGTCGAGGCGGCGGGCGACACGGCGAGGGTCGGGGTCCGCGACAATGGGAAAGGAGGCGCCGACCCCGGCAGGGGTTCGGGGCTCATCGGTCTCATCGACCGGGTCCAGGCGCTCGGCGGTGCGATCGAGGTCACCAGCCCGATCGGCCATGGCACCACGCTGACAGCTGTGATTCCGGTCGGCGACGGCTGACGGAGCGGTCACGCCCCCCGGCCGGGCGCGGGATCGGCGAGCGGCAGGCGGACGACGAACCGGGCGCCGCCCTCCGCCCCGTCCTCCACGCCGATGGTCCCGCCGTGTGCCCGCACGATCTCGCGCGCGATGGCCAGGCCCAGGCCCGAGCCGCCCCCGCCGGCGCTGCGGGGCTCCTCCAGCCGGGTGAACGGCTCGAACACCCTCTCCCGGTCGGCTTCGGCGATGCCGCCGCCGTCGTCGGAGACGGCGAGCTCCGCGTGGGCGCCCTCCTGCCGCACCTCGACCAGCACCCTGCTCCTGGCGTGCCGCTGCGCGTTGTCCAGGAGGTTGCCCAGCAGGTGGTGCATCTCGTGCTCGACGGCGTGGACCGCCACGCCGTCGATGAGCCGGAGCAGCACCGGCGACCGGTGCGCCCGGCTGGAGACCTCCGTCCGGACCAGCTCCGCCAGGTCGGCCGCTCTTCTCCCGGGGGGCGGCTTCGTCTCCGCCTTCAGGAGCAGCAGCAGGCCGGAGACGACCGCCTGCAGACGGTCGACGTCCTTGAGCGAGCGGTCGACGAGCTCGGTGAGGTCCGTCTCGGCGGGGTGCAGCCGGGCCTCCTCCAACTGCGCCCGCAGCCCGGCGAGCGGGGTGAGCAGCTCATGGGAGGCGCCGGACAGGAACCGGCGCCGCCGCTCGGCCTTACGGTCCAAGCGCCCTCCGTTGTCGGCGAGCCGCTCCGGCATCCTCTCCGCGTGCGGCGGCACGGCGGCCCCGTCCTCGCCGATCGGGGCGGGGACGCGGGCACTCGGATCGCCGGCGGAGGCGGGGCCGCTGTGGCACATGACGCTCATCGCGACGCTGCCGTCGATCTCGTGGCCCCCACAGGCCCGCCCGGACCGGGAACCGGTCTGCGGCGGCGCCGGCCGGGTGGTGCGGGCGCACCCGGCGAAGGCGCCCGGCACGGCCAGGGAGCGGTCGGTTCCGGGAGTGTCCTCGGCACCTGATCACCTCCGGCTGCTGTCGTGTGCTGTGGCGACGTTCTCCTACGTCCGGGCGGCCGTGGCCGATCGAGAACCACGCCGCCGGGCGTGAGGGGCGCCGACCTGGATGTCCTGATCGGTTCCGATATCAGCTTGTCTCCGCCGGCGGGGGCCCGTCTTCGCTGGCAGCCTCCATTCCGGTCCCACCGCCAGCCTTCCCCGGGCCTTCCGGCTAGCCGGAAGGCCCGGGGAAGGCGCGGGTTCGCATCAGGACACGATGTCCCGGCGCCGGAAGCGGCGGAAGGCCAGGGCGACGAGGACCGCGGAGTAGGTCACGGAGACCGCCACGCCCTTCACCATGCCGCTGTAGTCGGGCTCCGGCGCGAGCGCGTCGAGCCACGCGGAGTTCCAGAACGTGGGAAGGAACTCGCGCAGCGAGCCCAGCGCCTCGACCGCCTGCAGGATGCTGCTGACGATCACCAGGCCGACCGCGCCGCCGACCGCGCCGAGCGGGGAGTCGGTGCCGACCGACAGCAGGAAGGCGACCGCGGCGACCACGAGCTGGCTGACCAGGGCATAGCCGATGACGACGGCGAACTTGGGCAGCACGTCGGCGGCGGGGATCACCTCGCCGGTCCCCGGCACGGTGATGTCGTTCCACCCGAAGGCCAGCGTGCCGGCGAGCAGGGCCATCAGCGGAAGCACGGTCACCGCGGCGGCCGAGTACGCCAGCGCCACCACCAGCTTCTGGCGCAGCAGCCGGTCGCGGGGAACCGGCGCGGCCAGCAGGTAGCGCAGCGACGACCAGCTCGCCTCGCTCGCCACCGTGTCACCGCAGAACAGCGCCACGGCGACGACCAGCAGGAAGTTGGCCGACACCGACAGGGCGAACGCGGCGAAGTTGAGCCCGCCCGCCGTGGCCAGATCCGACAGCCGCAGGCTGCCCTGGCCCCGCCCGGCCGGCCCGAACTGGAACGCCACCACGAGCACCCACGGCAGGGCGAGCAGTACGGCGAACATCGCCATGGTGCGGCGCCGCCGCAGCTGCCGCACGAACTCCACCCGCAGCGGCAGCGTGCGTCCCGGAGCGTAGCCGGGCGCCCGGCCTCCCACGGCGTCACCGCGCGTGTCCGGTTCGTCCTGGGCGACCGGCGTGGCCCGCCCGCCGTCGTGGATGTGTCCGGTCAGGTCCGGGGCGGGTCGCTTCGCCGGGCTCAACGGCTCTCTCCGATCAGGTCGAGGAACACGTCCTCCAGGCGGGGGCCGGCGCCGTTGGCGGCCGGCGCGGTGCCGAGCAGGTCGCCGACCGGCCCGGCCGACACCAGCCGCCCGCGGTGCATGACGACCACGTGGGTGCAGGTCTGCTCGACCTCGGCGAGCAGGTGGCTGGAGACGATGACGGTGCGCCCCCGCTCGGCGTACGCCTTGAGCACCCGGCGCATCTCGGCGATCTGCGGCGGGTCGAGGCCGTTGGTCGGCTCGTCCAGCACGAGCAGGTCGGGGAGGCCGAGCATGGCCTGCGCGATGGCGAGGCGCTGGCGCATGCCCTGGGAATAGGTGCGCACCGCGCGCTCCAGGGCCGCGCCGAGCCCGGCGATCTCCAGCGCCTCCTCCATGCGGGCGTCCTGCGGCGGTCGTCCCGTGGCCTGCCAGTACAGCTCCAGGTTGGCCCGGCCGGACAGGTGCGGCAGGAACCCCGGGCCCTCGACGAACGACCCCAGCCGCGACAACACCGGAGCCCCCGGCCGTACACGGGTGCCGAAGATCCGGATCTCGCCCTCGTCGGGGTGGATGAGACCCATCAGCATGCGCATGGTGGTGGTCTTGCCCGCGCCGTTCGGCCCGAGCAGGCCGAGCACCTGGCCCTTCTCGACCCGGAACGACAGGCCGTCGACCGCCCGCTCGCCGTTGCGGTAGCGCTTGCCCAGCCCGCTGATCACCAAGGGCACATCGGCCGACTCGGCGTCCACCGCCGGGTCGTCACCCGCGTCTCCGCCGCGCCTGGCCCTGCCGGTCAGCAGGAGCACGGCCGCGACCGCGATCGCGGCGAGCGGCATGGCCCACGTCCACCACGCCGGGCCGGTGGCGGGCGTCCGCAGCGCCGCGTCCCCGGGCAGCTCCAGCGTGGGGGACTCCAGCGCGACGCGGTAGACGGCGGGGGCGGCGGGCGTCGCGTAGCCGAGATCGGTGGTCGAGACGACGACCCGCATCCTGTGCCCGGCGTCGAAGCGCCTGTCGATGGCCGGAAGCGTCACGGTGACCGGCGTGCCCGCCTCGCTCGCGGTGACCCGCAGTGGGGAGACGAGGCTCGACGGGAGCACCGGAAGCGACCCTCCGGAGACGTCGTAGAGCTTGGCGAACAGCGTGGCCTCACCCGTGCCGTACACCCTGATCGTGACGGTCGGGCTGCCGGTGACCTGCGCGGGCCTGGCCAGCGGGGCGGACTCGAAGGCGGCCGCCTGGCCGGGCATGTCCAGCGCGATCGACGCGCCGCCGCTGTTTCCGCCGAGCAGCCCGCCGAGGCCGGGGACCGCCGAGATCGACGACGGCGACCCGCCCGCCGGGTTGGCGATCGGCTGCTGGGGGCCGTTGAGCGCGACCGTGGTGCGCTCCCCGCCTGGCAGGCCGGGGTAGCGGTCGGCGGTGGCGTGCAGGAGCACGGGGCGGCGCGTGCCCGGGTCCCGGCCGCCGTCCCTGGTCACGGTGAACGCCGTCGAGTCGCCCTCGGCGACGGAGGACCCCTTGAGGTAGCGGTCGAACCAGCCGGTCGTACGGTCGGACAGCCAGTCCGCCTCGCCGTCGCCGCCGTCATGGCCGCCGTTGAACCAGGCGACCTCGACCGGAGCGCCGGTGGCGGCGACGGCCCGGGCGTTGGCGTCGGCGTGCGAAAGCGGGAACAGCGAGTCGCGCTGGCCCTGGATCAGCAGCGTCGGCACCTTGATGCGGCCGGGCACCGAGATCGGGCTCGACCGCCGCAGGAGATCGACCGCCTCTTTGGTGGCCCGGCCGGTCTCGGCCACCTTCTGGTACATCTCGCAGATCTGCGGCAGGAACCGCCCGCACTGGACCTGCTCGATCCCGGGCGTCCGCCCGGTCACCCGGCCCCCGGACGCGTCGCCTCCGGAGCCCGCGGCCGCGCCGGTGAGGCCGGCCAGGCCGCCCGCGCCAAGGCCGCCGTCCGGGGCCAGCCGGTCGGCGGCGGCGCTGAAGAAGATGCCGGCCCACATCTTCTTGAAGACGCCGTTGAGCGGACCCTTGCCCGAGGCGTCGGGGAAGAGCGCGTCGGCGAGGTCGTACCAGGTGATCTGGGGGACGACCGCGTCGACGCGGCTGTCGTAGGCCGCGGCCATCAGCGCGATCGCCCCGCCGTACGAGCCGCCGGCGATCCCGACGCGCGGGTCGCCCGGGGCGTCGAGACGCACTTCGGGGCGTTTGGCCAGCCAGTCGATCAGCCCCCGAACGTCCTTGACCTCGTAGTCGGGGGAGTTGAGCGCGATCTGCCCGGTCGAGCGGCCGAACCCGCGAGCCGACCAGGTCAGCACGGCGTAGCCCTGCGCGGCGAGCCGTCCCGCCTGCTCGCGCATGCTCTCCTTGCTGCCGCCGAAGCCGTGGGCGAGCAGCACGGCCGGAGCCCTGCCGCCGGAGGCCGGGGGATAGAAGGTCGCGTCGAGATCGACGTGCTGGTCGCCGGCCGGTCCGTCCACGACGGGGATGACCAGGTCACGTCCCTTCACCACGGGGCCAGAGGGCCATAGGGCCCACGCCACGCCTCCGGCCATCAGGATGACCAGCGTGACCACGATCGCGAGGGCACGCCGCCCACCCGGAAACGTCATGTCGCGATGCTACTTGTCTCTGCTGAGAGACCGCTGAGGAGCCGCCGCGCCTGTGGATAACCGCCGCGTCTGCGGGCGCCGACCCGGTCCGCGCACGAATCGTGATGATGCATCGGGGTAAACCCTGATTGCGTCCCACCATAGGGAACGGCATCATTTCGCGCGTGAATGGAACGCCGCTCAAGCAGATCCCCGCTCGCGCGATCGAGTGGGCTCTTCCGTACTGGACGCGGGGGGAGGCGGGCAGGCAGACGCCGCAGGACCTTTTCCGGGTGCTCTACCTGGGCTGGCTCGCGGCGTTCGTCCTCAAGGTGCTCGGGTCGAGCTGGGACGTGTCGTGGCACTTCAGGTGGCTGCGCGACGACCTGGCC
Source organism: Microbispora sp. H10830 (assembly GCF_014161375.1). Taxonomy (NCBI): domain Bacteria; kingdom Bacillati; phylum Actinomycetota; class Actinomycetes; order Streptosporangiales; family Streptosporangiaceae; genus Microbispora; species Microbispora sp. H10830. The sequence goes on along the minus strand of NZ_JABBWX010000011.1, from coordinate 168,981 downwards.
CCGCCGCACCTGCTCAACACGGTCGGCACGGTGATCGCCGTCGCGCTGACCATCGTGCACTGGTACACCGGCTACGGAGTGGACCGCACGTCCTCCCGCCTGATCGTGTGGGGCACCGGGGTCTTCCTCATTGCGATCCCGCTCGACCTGATCAACCACCGGGTCAACGGGATCGACATCACCGCGTGGAGCCCCTCTCACGCCCTGCTGTACATCGGCACCGCACTGATGCTCGCCGGAGCGATCCGCGGCTGGTACCTCGGCTCGGGCCGGTACGCCGGGATCACCCGCGGCCGGCGTGCGCTGGTGCTGGGCGGCCTGTTCGCCTTCTTCCTGGAGAACGCGCACTTCCCCGAGCTGCAGCAGGAGTACGGCGTGCTGGAGCTGGCCTCCTGGGACCGCGGGCAGCCGTACGCCGAGCCGACGCTGCTCGAATTCGCGGCCAACCAGATGGGCCGGGGCGTCGACCGGGCCATGGTGCTCAAGTTCTCGCTGCCGATCCCCGACGTCGTCTACGCCCTGTACGCGGGGGTCGTGGGCGTCGCGATCCTGGTCTTCGCCCGCGTCATGGTCGGCCGCCGCTACACGGCCACCGCGATCGCCGGGGTATACGTGGCCTACCGGTGCCTGATCTGGCCGCTGCTCGTCGGTGGCGGGTTCCCGCCGTCGACCATCCCGTTCTTCTTCCTGCTCGCCGGACTCGCCGTCGACCTGGCCTTCCTGGTGCCGATCAGGCAACTGCGGCCGCTCGTGGGCGCGGTGCTCGCCACCGCCGCGGTGTACGGAGGGCTGCTGGCGCAGGACCGGGTGCTCGAAGCCCCGCCGTACGCGCCGCGGGCCTGGCCGGTGGCGCTCGCCGCGCTGGCCGTCGTGTGGTACGCGGTGGAGTGGTTCGCCGGCCGCAAGGGGCTGACGGCCGCCGCCGCGGAGGACAGGATCGCCAGCGAGACGCGGCCCGCGCACACGGTGGTCACGGCCGAGCCCGGCCCGGCGCGCGTTGCCGCGCCGGAGGCGGCGTCCGAGCCGGCGTCCGAGGCGACTCCCGCACCCGCCACCGTGTCGAAGCCGACGGCCTGACGGCCCGCGCCCGCGCTCACCCGCCTTTCCTGAGCCGCTCCCTCGCCGGGGGCGGCTCTCGGCGTCTCGGAGGCGGGCCGGGCCGGGCCGGGCCCTGGGTCAGGCCACCGGGGTCTTGGTGGGTCAGGCCACCGGGGTCTTGGTCAGTGCGACCGCGACGCCGTACGCGAGGCCCATCACGGTGAGTTCCAAGGCCGCCCAGGCGGCGAACGCGGTCGGGGCCTGACGCGTGACCGCCGGCAGCAGCCGCCAGCGGATGTTGCCCCCCAGCAGTGCGATCACGCCGGTGAACACCGCCTTGGCGACCACGAGCCGGCCGTACCCCGTCGTGACCAGCGACGCGGGGAAGCTCTCGCCGGGCGTGAGCAGAAGCTCCACCAGGCCGTTGAAGAGCCCGGACAGCCCCACGACGACCAGCGCGTACGTCGCCAGCCGGGAGAACCGGGGCAGCGTGCGGGCGAGCAGGTCGCGATGACGCGGCAGCAGGACGGCGAGCGCGACCAGGCCGCCCACCCAGGCACACGCCCCGATGACGTGCAACTCCATCGAGACCATGCTGAGGTCGTGCCAGTACCAGTTCGAGGCGTGGCCGGTGACCGGGAGCGGCAGCAGCCCGAACCCGGCGACGAGCACCCGCAGCTCGGCCGGCACCTTCTCGCCGAACCGCACCGCCAGCATCCCCACGGAGGCGCTGGCCAGGGCGCACGACGCGCTCACGATCATGCCCTGCCCCGCGCCGATGCCGTCGACGTACGCCGCCACGTCGGGAAACACGCCCGGGGTGACCTCGGCGGCGCTGAGGACGGCCGACACCAGCGCCGCCGCGCACCAGACCAGCGAGAACAGCACGGCCCAGTGCCGGGCCCTGGCGGCGAGCGGCTCGGTCCGGTCCGGGTCGTCGAAGCCGAGAAGCTTGGGGAGCAGGCTGAGTCCGATGGTCGCGGTGGCGGCCAGGTCGAGCACGAGCCGGACGACCGGCAGTCCGTACTCCACGATCGTGCCCGGCATGGGAAGCCCGGGCGCCGTTCCTGGCAGGGTGAGCCAGGTCGCGATCACGACCGCGAGCAGGGCGCCGGCGGTCAGCCCCGCCGCCGGGACCCGGGCGCGGGCGTGCTCGGTTCCGGAGCCGGACCGGCCCGCCGAGACGCGAGGCTCCGAGGTCGTGGTCACGCGGCGCCGCCCGAGGCCGGAGAGCTTCCCGCACCGGTCCCGGCGGCGGTGGAGCGTCCGGCGGCCGGGCCTTCCGCGCCGGAATCCGCCGCCGGTGCCCCCGCCGCAGGTGTGCCCGCCGCCTCTGTCTCTGGCGCCTCTGTCTCTGGCGCCTCTGTCTGCGACGCGGGTGTTTCCGACGGTTCCGGGTCGCCTGGAGAGGCCGCCCGTGGCGTCCCCGCCGCCGGGGGAGCCGGGATCGTCCCGTCGCGCAGGCGCCGGTCGTGCCGCACGAGCACGCGGGCGCACAGCGCCAGCAGCGCGGCGGTCACGGCCAGCAGCCCCCATACCCAGCTTCCGCCGCCCTGACCGGCCGTCCCCACGCCGGTCGTCGGAGCGCCGGAGTTCGCGGTGACGGGGTTGGCCGTGCCGGGCGCGGGGGTGGCCGTCGGCGCGGTGACCGCCCCGGGGGCCGCGCCCCCGCCGGTCACGGTGAACTTCACGGCGCCGGTGACCGGGTGGCCGTCGTTCGACACGATGCGGTAGCCGATCGCGTACGCCCCCGCGGGGGTGCCCGTCCGCACACCGATGGAGACGTTCCTGCCGTCCACCGTGATCTCGCCCAGCTCGTAGTGGGCGCCGTCCGGCCCGGTGACGGCGAGCCGCGCGAAGTCGCGGCGTACGGCCTGGTCGAAGGTGAGCGTCACCGAGGCGGGCATGGCGCCGAGGACCGCGCCGTCCTTGGGGTCGCTGGCGACGAGCACGTCGTGGGCCCGCGCGGGCGTCGCGATCAGCATCACCGAGAGCAGAGCCAGCAGCGGCACGGCGAGCGCCCGCAGCCGGCCACGCGGCACGGCGAGCACCCGCGGCCGGTTACGCGGCGGGACGGCGCGCGCGGCCGCCGGGGGCGGTGCGGTCCGTCCGGTCCTTCGCCGACCGCCGCGCGTGGTCGGGGCGTCGTTGCACATCCGGGCGACCTGGTCCACCTGCCTTGCCTTCCTTTTGCCGGCGCCGACCCAGCCATGGTCCCACTGATCGCAGCCCGTGCATGCCGCGCGGCGGACCGGCGACGGCTGCGGACCGTGCCGTGGTGATCGGTTACGGTGATGTGCCGGACGGCGTACGCATTCTCCTGGTTGAGTGGAATCCGGCCTGACGACACCGCGCGAAGGAGGGCTCATTGACCCCCCAGCCGACCGTGGGCGGATCCGAGCGGAGTGAGGCGCCGGTGCGGCGCTCGCCGTGGCTGACGATCGTCGTCATCTACCTCGCCGGCGTCGTGGCGGCGATGAGCTACGGCAAGTTCGCCGCGGTCGGGCCGTCGATGGCCGGCGAGCTCGGGCTGTCGCTGTCGCAACTGGGCTGGGCGATCTCGGCGGTGGTCGGGGTGGGCGCCGTCGCCGGGCTGCCCGCGGGCTATCTGGTCCGCCGGTTCGGTGCGGGCAGGTCGCTCGTCGCCGCCCTGGCGCTGATGGTGGCGGCGAGCGCGCTGAGCGCGGCCGCGGGGAGCTTCGCCTGGTTGCTGGCCGCCCGCGTCGCCGAGGGCGCCGGCTATCTCGTGGTCACCATCGCCTGCCCGGCGCTGGTCCTCCACCTCGCCGAGGAACGGGACCGGGGGGTCGCCCTGTCCGTCTGGGCGACGTTCGTCCCGGTGGGCATCGGCGTGAGCACCCTCGTGGGCGGCGCCGCCGGCGAGGTCCTCGGCTGGCGCGGCTGGGTGCTGCTGATCGCGGGGCTGACGCTGCTGATGACGGTGGCCGTCCGGGTGCGGCTGCCGCGGACGTCCGCCTCCGGCGCGGCCGCCGGGTCCGTGCCCGGTGCGCGGGCGCTGGCGTGGCCCGCGCTGCTCACCGTGTGTTTCTGCCTGATGGTGCTGGTGACGATGCCGGTGGTCGTGCTGCTGCCCACGCTCCTGGTGGATGAGCACGCGAGCTCCGCCGGCGCCGCCGGGGCCCTGACCTCGGCGATCTCGTTCGTCGGCGTTCTCGGCGGGCTGTCCGTGGGGGTCCTGCTCCGGCGGGGTGTGCCGCTCGCCGCGCTCGCCGTGTCCGGGCTGCTGGTCGTGCCGGCCGCCTGGCTGGTCTACGGCGCCGACGGTCCGCTGGCCGCCGCGGCGACCGGCGCGGGGATCGTCTCGCTGGAGAACGGGGTGCTGGGCGCCTTGGCCTTCGCCGCCCTTCCCTTCGTGCTGGAGCGCCTCGACCACGCCGATGTGGGCACCGGGATGGTGGCCCAGATGGGCAGCGTGGGCGCGCTCCTCGGCCCCCCGCTGTTCGGCCTCGTCGCCGGGGCCTCCGGGTTCGGGGCCGTCGTGCCGGTCATCGCCGCCGGGATGCTGGCCTCGGTCGGCGGGATGCTGCTGGTGAGCAGGAACGTCGCCCGCCGCGCCCGGGGTCTGAGCGCGGAGCGATGAGAAGGTCCCCGGACGGCGCGACGCCCGGCGGTCTCTCGACGTGTGATCGGCTGAGACCGCCGGGCATCGGCTCCGGGCCGTACCGGTGTCACCGGTCCGGGACGGCCCGGAGGCTGTGCCGTACGTCCGGGCGAGTCGCCGCGGGGCGTACGGGCAGGGGAGTGGGTCAGAGCCTGGTCCAGAGGGCGGGGACGTTCGGCGGCTCCCAGCCCGCCAGGGCGGTGTGCGGCTGACGGCACTGGTAGACCACGCCGCCGTAGGTCACCCGGTCACCCGTCGCGTACGCCGTGCCGGCCGCCCAGCCGGGGTAGCCGCCGGGGCTCGCCGACGGCGAAACCGGAGGCGAAACCGAAGGCGACGCGGACGGCGAGGCGGACGGCGAGGCGGACGGCGAGGCGCTCGGAGACGGGCTGGGCGAGGCACTGGGGGAGGCCGAGGGAGAGGCGGAGGGCGAGGCGGACGCGCAGGGCCCCTGGTCCAGCCACACCTGGGCGTTGCCGGGCGTCTCGCCCTGGGTCCACCACTGCGCCTTCCACGTGTGGCCGGCGTACGAGACGAGGTTGCCGCCCGTGTAGACGGTCGTGGACGACCACGCGGGAGCCGTGCACGTCCCGGCCGACGGCGACGCGCTGGGAGACGCCGACGGGGAGCCGGACGGGGAAGCGGAGGGTGAGGCCGTCACGCCGCCCCTGGCGAGGTCCTGCGTGATGCCGTACGTCGCGCCGCCGAAGGAGACCGTCCAGTTGGAGGGGGTCGAGGTGGGAAGATAGTAGACGAAGGCGACGTCCACTGAGGCGCCCGGCGCGAGGGCCTGCCAGCCCGGCAGCTTCAGCGACACCCGGTTGTAGTCGCCCCTCAGACCGCCGACGTTGTCGGGCGCGGTGTGGTCCCTGCGGATGACCGTGGAGCCGAAGCCCGACTGGTCGGCCGCGTTGCCCGGAGCCGAGCTCGCGTAGTCGAACTGGAACTCCGTCCCGCCCGGCAGCGTCACGCCCGAGTCGTTGGTGATGTGGATCTTCGGGTTGATCGGGTAGTTGTTGTCACCCAGGGCGAAGTCGCGGAACTCCACCGAGATGTCCAGCTTCTGCGCCGGGATCGGGGTGGTCGCCCGCACGTTCCCGTACGGCGTGGCGGCCTTGAACTTGTCGTACATCAGCGTGGTCAGCGTGGCGCCGGGCTCGTATTGGCCCTTGGCCGAGTTCCAGCCGTAGTCGCCGGCCAGCTCCCAGATCATCGTGCCGCCGATGCCCCTGGAGATCACGTAGTCGGCCTTGGCCGCCACCGACTGGTCGTCCTCGGTGGACAGGAACACCTTCTTGGTGGAGTTCCACAGCCAGGGAGCGGTGAGCGTCGAGTCGTAGTAGCGGGCGTAGGCGCCGGTCAGCGACGTGTCCGTGACGCCGTAGGCGGCCAGATAGTCGCCGAGGATGCCCTTCTCGAGGTTCTTGGCGTGCCACATCGGGTTGGAGCCCGCCGGGGACTCCTTGCCGTCGTCGTCGAGGTCGTGCCACAGGTTGTCGATGCCGACCGCGCCGTCGCCGCAGGTGGTGAGGCCGGAGCCGGCCGGGCAGGTGGTGGCTGCGGCGGTGCCCCACAGCCCGTTCGTGCCGCCCTGCACGTTCTTGAACCCCCGGGTGTAGTACGGCAGGCCGATGTTGATCCGGCCCGGCTGCATGGCCCCGCGGAAGTAGTGGTAGGCCCAGTCGGTGTTGAGGTAGCCGATGCCGCCGTACTGCCCGGCCCCGTACACGCCGGCGGCGGCGAGCTCGCCGTCCTTGCCGTCGTCGAAGAGGTACGCGTTGGGGCCGACGTACTTGTTCCACGCGCCGTGCAGGTCGTACGACATGATGTCGACGTAGTCGAGGTACTGCGTGACCTGGTAGGTCTCCATGCCGCGCAGCAGCCAGCCGGACGCGGGCGCGGCGACGGTCAGCATGTAGTACTTCCCGTCGGCGGCTGAGGCGCGGTCCAGCTTCTCGCGAAGCGTCTTCATCAGCGCGGCGTAGCCCTTCATCAGCGTCGCGCGCTTGGAGTTGGCGATCGGCCGGTCGAGCGGGTTGCCCGCGTCGTTGTTCGACGTCGGGTACTCGTAGTCGATGTCCACGCCGTTGAAGCCGTACGTGCGCAGGAACGACACGACGGAGTCCGCGAACGTGTCGATGCCCGCCTGGGTCGACGTCATCGTGTAGAAGCCGCCGCTCGCCTGCCGCTTGCCCGCGTCGTCGAAGTAGCCGCCGGTCTCGGCCCAGCCGCCCACGCTGATCAGGGTCTTGGTGTCCGGAAACTGCTTCTTGAACTTGCCGAGCAGGTTGAAGTGGCCCTTGTAGGAGTACGCCGGGTCCATCTCGGCGCCGGCGACGCCGGGCCAGGTCATGCCGACGGCCGGATTCTTCGCGGTGTCCGACCCGACGGAGATCTTGTTGTCCGGCCCCACATGGGCGAACGCGTAGTTGATGTGGGTGACCTTGCCCCACGGGATGTCCTTGACCAGATAGCGGGTCTGCCCGTTGGAGCCGTCGCGCCAGCCGGTGAAGTAGCCGATGATGCGGCGGGGGTGGTCCCCGCCCATCTTCTCGCGGCCGTCGGTGTCGTAGGCCAGGCAGTAGGGGACCTCCACGCCGGGCGTCCGGTAGAGCCCGTCGGGCCGGCACGCCTCGTCGGCGGCGGCCGCCCCGGCGGCCCCGCCGGTCGCGGCCAGTGCCGCGGCCCCGGCGGCGAACGCGACGCAGACCGCCGTAGCGGTCCGTGCCAACGATGATCTCAACAGGCGCACAGCCATACCTCCGACAGGCGAAGTGCCGATCCTCCACACCCCGCCCCCCAGGGGTTGATCGGAACGTAAGCCGCCGGAACAGCCGCGTCAATGCTTTCTATTAAGAAACTTTCCTTTTAATCAGCACTTAAGGCAAGCTTGATCAAGACAGCATCCAGCCGTACAGCCAGGCGAGGAAGGCGAGGCCGGTCAGGACGGGGACGATTCGGGCGGCGGCGGCGTTCAGCCGGAACGCCTCGACGATCGACAGCCCGGTGGAGACGAGGGCCAGCAGGCCATACCAGGCCAGGGCGTGCGGCACCCCGATCGCCAGCGTGGTCACGTCCTGGATCCCCGACAGGCTGAGCGCCGACAGCCCGCACAGCGCGACGCCCGCCAGGCCCGCGAGCGCGCTCAGCCCGCCGCCGCGCCTGCGCAGCAGGGAAACCAGCCCCGCGACGAGCTGGACGGCCGACACGAGCAGGAAAACCGCGGGGACGCCCAGCGGGATCGGCGACCGGGACATCCGGTAGGCCGACGACGTGAGGAGCAGGTCGCCCGGACGCACGATGGGGTACGGCGCGGCGCCGGGGTCGCACGCGCGGGCCGTCGCGGCCGGGTCGTCGAGGAACGCGGCGATCATCTGGCGGCTGCAGGCGCTCGACAGGAAGACGGCGTGCCCGACCCCGGCGAACTCGGCGAACCGCGCGCCCGGCACGGCCGACACCGCCTGCCGCGCGGCCTCCGGCGGGGTGGTGGGGTCGTACTGGCCGCCGAGGACCAGGACCGGCGGCGTCGCCCCCTCCGACGACGCCCCCTCGATCGACGTGCCGTCCGACGAGGCCGGGGTGACCGACGCGTGCGGGGTCAGCAGGTCGGCGTCGGCCCGCGCGGCCGGCAGATCCCAGGCGCCGCAGACCGCCGCGTCGACGACCCCGGTGAACAGCCGGGGGCCCCGCGAGGCGGGGAAGGAGTTGTACGGCGTCTCGTCCTGGCACTGGACGGCGTAGTACAGGCCCCACTCGTGCGAGGTCAGCCCGCCGCCGGCGGCGTCGACCAGGGGTTGCAGCAGTTCGGTGCGCCCGGAGGCCAGCCCGTCCACGAGGGCCGGCACGATCGGGATCACCTCGGTCTCGTGCAGCGCCTCGCCGAGGATCGTCGCGACGTCGTCCCCGTTGAGCTGCACCGTCAGCCGCTTGCGGGTGAGCGGGTCCCGGGTCTCGTACGTCGCGGGGTGCGCGTTGAGCGCTTTCACCATGGCGTCGAACCGGGCGGCGATCCCCAGCTTGGTCATGGTCGCCGAGAGCGCGGCGGACGACTCGTCGTACCAGCGGGCGCCCGCGGGAAGCAGCGAGTCCAGCACGACCCCTCGGGTGCCCTGCGGGTCGTGCGCCGCTGCCAGCAGCATCGGGCGGGTGGAGTAGCTGACGCCGAACAGGTACCACCGCGGGTAGCCGAGCGCGGCACGCAGGTCCACGACGTCGGCCGCGATCTCGGCGGTCCGGTAGCCGCGCAGGTCGACGTGCTCGCCCTCAAGGCGCGACTGGCAGGCCAGCGCCTGCCCGGCGAGCGGGGCGGTCTCGGCCGACGCGGGCCCGGGCGTGCGCAGGGTGTCCACGACCCCGCGGACGATCTCGGGGCAGTTCAGTCTGGGCTCGGAGTAGCGCCCGCCGCGCTGTTCGAGGACGACCACGTCGCGGCCGGGGAACATCTGGGAGAGGAACCCGGTGAGCTGGAGCGAGGCGGATCCCGGCCCGCCGCTCATGTAGACGACCGGGTCGGCCGCCTGTCCTGAGGCCTGTGACGCCCGGTGCACCGCGTAGCCGACCTTGATGGTCCTGCTGTTGGGGACGTCACGCCGCTCGGGGGCCAGGAGGTAGCCGCAGGTCGTGCCGGACGGCACGGCGACCGGACAGGGATGCTCCTCGACGGACGGCCCTTCCGCCGCCCCGGCCGCCCGCCTGCCGGGAACCGCCGACACCGGGGCGGCCGCCGCGTGCTCCGCGCCCCGCACCGTCCCGGACCATACTGTCCCGGCCCGCACCGTCCCGGCGTGATGGCGGACCGGCGCCGCGAGGGCCGCCGACCCGGAACCTCCCAGAAGCATGAGCGCCGCGGCGAATGCCGTGACGGCCGCTCCACGCGAACTCCGCAACCGTCAGCCCCGTCCCGCGAACCCGGCGATATCCGCAGAAACCTTAGCGTGTTCGTCGGCCATCCCGCCCCCATTCGTCCAAGCGCTCCCATTTTGGACGATCATGGGGCGAGCCCGGTTTCACCGGGGCCGTGCGGTGCTCTCCCGGACCACCAGATCGGTGGACAGCTCGACGCGGCGCGCCTCGGTGTTCTCGCCCCGGCCCATGGCCAGCACCATCCGCGCGGCCAGCGCGGCCATCTCCTCCAGGGGCTGGCGCACGGTGGTCAGCGGCGGCCACGCGGACCGGGACAGCGGCAGGTCGTCGAAGCCGACCACGCTGAGGTCCTCGGGCACCCGCAGGCCCCGCTGCCGGGCCGCCTCGAACACGCCGAACGCCTGCATGTCGCTGCCGGCGAAGATGGCGGTCGGGGGGTTGTCCAGCGAGAGCAGCGCGTGACCGGCGTCGTGGCCCGAGTTGACCAGGAAGTCGCCGTAGCGGATGAGCTCGGGGTCGATGGACACCCCGGCGGTCTCCAGCGCGGCGCGGTAGCCGTCGATCCTGGCCCGGCTGCACAGCATGTCCGGCGGACCGCCGATCATGCCGATCCGGGTGTGACCGAGGTCGAGAAGGTGGCGCGTGGCCGCGAGGCCGCCGTGCCAGTTGGTCGCGCCGACCGACGCCACGCCGGGCGGCGGCTCGCCCTCGGGGTCGACGACGACGAACGGGATCGAACGGGCGCTGAGCTGGCCCTGCTGGCGCACCGAGAGCCGGGAGCTGACGATGATCACACCGTCCGTGCGCCGCGCCGCGATGCGCTCCAGCCAGTCACGGCCGGGGCCCGCGTGCGTGTGCAGCACGGAGATCACCACGCTCGCGGCGGCCTCGTGTGCCGCCTGCTCGGCCCCGCGCACCAGTTCCATGGCCCACGGGCTCTCGATCTCGGCGAACACCAGGTCCAGTAAACCGACCGGGCCGTCGCCCTGCCCCGTCCTGCGCTGGTATCCGTGCTTCTGGAGGAGGCGCTCCACCCGCTGACGGGTCTCCGGCGCGACCTCGGGACGGCCGTTGATCACCTTGGACACGGTCGGAACGGAGACTCCGGCCTCCTCCGCTATCTGGGCGATGGTCACCCGCCTCTTCACTGGCATGAAGCAGATCGTAGCCGAAAGTTTCGGGCGACCTGAACCGGTTCCCCCTGATGAGACGCGTGACCGCCGTGATCATGCTCTGAGTGGCCTTGACGCTCAACCTTAGCTTTACTTATTCTCCGGACCACGAAACATTCGGATGTTAACCGAAACTTTCAGCGCGACTGTCGACAGCGGGTAGCGGAGGAGAAGGCGGGGGCCGCCGCTCTCCGGCCACGCCGCCGGTTTCGAGGATTGAGGAGAATCTATGACGCTGCTGCGCGTGTCCGGATCCCGGCTGGTCGACGAGGCGGGCGACCCGGTGAGGCTGCGGGGTGTCGGCCTGGGCGGCTGGCTCAACATGGAGAACTTCATCACCGGTTACCCCGCCAACGAGTCCTCGATGCGCGCGGCGGTGCGGGAGGTGCTCGGCGAGGAACGTCACGAGATGTTCTTCGACCGCTTCCTGACCTCGTTCTTCACCGAGGCCGACGCCGACCTCCTGCGGGACATGGGCGTCAACTGCGTGCGGATCCCGGTGAACTACCACCACTTCGAGGCGGACGACCGGCCGATGGAGATCGTCGAGCGCGGCTTCCACCACCTCGACCGAGTCGTCGACATGCTGGGTGAGCGCGGCGTCTACAGCGTCATCGACCTGCACGCGCTCCCGGGGGCGCAGAACCAGCACTGGCACTCCGACAACCCCACCCACGTCGCCTCCTTCTGGGAGCACCGGCACTTCCAGGACCGGGCGGTTCACCTGTGGGAGGCGCTGGCCGACCACTACAAGGACAACCCGTGGGTGGCGGGCTACAACCCGATCAACGAGCCGGGCGACCCTGGCGGCCGGGTGGTCGGGCCCTTCTACGACCGTCTGGTCAAGGCGCTGCGCGCGGTGGACCCCGCCCACGTGCTGTTCCTCGACGGCAACACCTACTCCACCGACTTCTCGGTCTTCCACGAGGTCTACGAGAACACGGTGTTCGTCTGCCACGACTACGCGCTGGCCGGCTTCGCCCACGGCGGCCCCTACCCGGGCTTCACCAGGGGTGAGTGGTGCGACCGCGACGAACTGGAGCGCGCCTTCGCCCGCCGCACCGCCTTCCAGCGGGAGACCGGCACGCCGATCTGGGTCGGCGAGTTCGGGCCCGTCTACACCGGCGACCCCTCCGTGGACGAGCAGCGCTACCAGATCCTGCGCGACCAGCTGGAGATCTTCGACGCGTACGAGGCCGGCTGGTCCATCTGGACCTACAAGGACGTCGGCCTGCAGGGCCTGGTCTGCGCGGGCGGGTCCTACATGGAGCGGTTCGGGCCGTTCATGGCGAAGAAGAAGCGGCTCGGCGCCGACCGGTGGGGCTCGACGATGGAGGAGACGGCGAGCGAGCTCGCGCCGCTGCACCGGCTGATCGACACGGAGTTCCCTTCCTGGGACCCTTACCCGTGGGGCGCCCGTTACCAGACCGACGACCTCATCCGGCACATCCTCATCGCCCAGGCGCTGCTGCCCGAGTACGCCGAGCTGTTCCGCGGGCTGGACGACGACGAGCTGCTCGCGCTCGCCGACTCCTTCGCCCTGTCGACCTGCACGCGGCGCGAGCCCCTGATCCGGCTTCTCGCCGACAACCTGGCCGCGCGCTAGCGCGGCACGAGGAGACCCCCCGATGCGCAGCCTCCTTCACCGGGCGGCCCAGGCCGTCCTGCGTTCGTTTGCAGTCCGGCCCGCTGCCGCGGCCGTCCTGTGCTTGTTCGTGGGGCTGCCGGCGGTCGCGGCGAGTGCGACTCCCGCCGACGCCGCGGCCGTGCAGGTCGCGAAGTACGACTTCGAAGACGGCACCACCCAGGGATGGGGGGCCAGAGGCGACGGGGTCGAGGTCGGCGCGACCTCCGACGCCGCGCACTCGGGGTCGCGCTCCCTGCTCACCTCCGGCCGCACCGCCACCTGGCACGGGGCGTCCATCGGCCCGCCCTTCCAGAAGGGCGTCACGTACCAGGTCACGGCGTACGCCCGGATGGTGAGCGGGGAGCCGTCGAGCACGATCGCGCTGACCGTGCAGCGCACACCCGACGGCGGCGACACCACCTACGAACGGGTGGCCGCCGCCACCGTGACCGACGGCGGCTGGGCCGAGCTGTCGGGCACCTACTCCTTCGGCGCCGACTCCACCGGCCTGCAGCTCTACGCCGAGAGCTCCGAGGCCACCGCGAAGTACTACATCGACGACATCGTCATCACCTCGGACACCGACCCCGCGCGTTCGGGCCTGAGCACCGACTTCGAGACCGGCACCGCCCAGGGCTGGTCGCCGCGCGCCTCGGCGTCCCTGGCGGCCACGACCGACGCCGCGCACGGCGGCGCCCGCAGCCTCGCGGTGACCGGCCGCTCGGCCTCCTGGGACGGCCCGGCGATCAGCGTGCTCGGCAAGATGGCCGAGGGGTCGAAGTACACCCTGTCGGCCTGGGTGCGGCTCGGCCCGGACACGCCCTCGGGCAACCTCGGCCTGTCGATCGAGCGCCGGACGAACGGCACCCCCAGCTACGAGCGGGTGGCCGCGCCGAAGGCCGTCCCCGAGGGACAGTGGGTGCAGCTCACCGGCACCTACACGCTCGCCTACGACGTGGACTTCCTCGGCGTCTACGTGGAGTCCGACGCCGGCACGTTCCCCTTCTACCTGGACGACTTCACGCTGACGTACGTCGAGCCCAAACCGATCCAGACGGACATCCCCGCGCTCAAGGACGAGGTGCCGTTCACCCTGGGGGCGGCCGTCGCCCGCGCCCAGACGCTCGGCGAGCACGGCGACCTGCTGCTCAAGCACTTCGGCGGGGTCACCCCCGGCAACGACCTGAAGTGGGACGCGACCGAGCCGCGCGAGGGTGAGTTCACCTTCGCCGAGGGCGACTACCTGGTGAACTACGCCGTCCAGCACGGGCTGACCTTCCGCGGGCACACGCTCGCCTGGCACAGCCAGACGCCCGACTGGGTGTTCAAGGACGGCGACCGCGACCTCACCTCGTCGCCGGAGGACAGGGCACTGCTGCTGAAGCGGCTGGAGAACCACGTGAAGACGCTGGTCGGCCGCTACAAGGGCAGGATCGCGGTCTGGGACGTGGTCAACGAGGTGGTGGACGAGAACCAGCCCGACGGCCTGCGCCGGTCGAAGTGGTTCCAGATCACCGGCCTCGACTTCATCCGCACGGCCTTCCGCGTCGCGCACGAGACCGACCCGGCCGCCAAGCTGTTCATCAACGACTACAACACCGAGTTCCCGCGCAAGCGGCAGGCGCTGTACGACCTGGTGAAGAGGCTGAAGGCCGAGGGCGTGCCGATCGACGGCGTCGGCCACCAGCTCCACCTCAACATCGAGCAGCCGCAGGCTTCTGACGTCGAGGACACGATCTCGACGTTCGCCACGCTCGGGGTGGACCAGCAGATCACCGAGCTGGACGTGAGCGTCTACCCCGACTTCGTCTCTACCTACGACGAGGTGCCGGCCGAGGTGCTCGCCGAGCAGGGCTACCGCTACAAGGAGCTGTTCGACGTCTTCCGCAGGCACAAGACGCAAATCAGCTCGGTCACCGTATGGGGCCTGGCCGACGACGCCACCTGGCTGTCGACCTTCCCGATCACCCGGCTGAACGCCCCGCTGCTCTTCGACGACGAGCTCCAGGCCAAGCCGGCCTACTGGGGCGTCGTGGACCCGGCGAAGCTGCCGCCGCTGGTGCGCAGGCTTGAGGCCCCCGCCGCGACGCCCAAGGTGGACGGCGGGCGCGACCTCGAATGGGACCTGCTGCCCGACACGTCGATCGCCCGCGTCGGTGACGTGTCGGCCGGGTTCCAGGCCCGCTCGTCGGCCAAGTGGCTGTACGTCCTGGCCGAGGTGCGCGACCCGAGCGACGACAGAAGCGACCGGGTCACGTTCACCGTGGGCGGCACGCCGTACGCCGTCCGGCGCGACGGCGGCCACCCGCGCGGCGTCGACGCGGCCGTGAGGAAGACGACCGGCGGCTACCGGGTGGAGGCGCGGCTGCCGATCGGAACCGATGTCGCCGTGGCGGTCACGGACGCCTCCGGCGGCTCGCAGACCTCCTGGACCGGAAAGCTCACGGCCACGCCCGCGGTGAGGCTGACCACCGCGCCGGGCCGCCGGCCGGTGGTCGACGGCGCCGTCGACCCGGCCTGGGCGGCGGCGCCGGAGATCCGCACCGCCACCTGGATCCAGGGCGCGTCGGGGGCGACCGCGCGGGCCAGGGCCCTGTGGAGCGGCGACACGCTGTACCTGCTGGCGCAGGTCGCCGACCCCACGCTCAGCGAGCAGCCGGCCAACCCGTGGGAGCAGGACTCCGTCGAGTTCTTCGTGGACCCCGGCAACGGCAAGACCAGGGGCTACGGCGACGACGACGGCCAGTATCGGATCAGCTTCTCCGGGAGGACGTCGGTCGGAGGTCCGCTCGACCCCGCCGCCATCGCGGGCAATCTGAAGGCCGCCGCCAGGGCCGTCCCCGGCGGCTACGTGGTCGAGGCCGCCGTGAAGCTGCCCACGATCACGCTGCGGGACGGCACGCTGCTCGGCTTCGACGTCCAGGTCAACGACGCCACGGGCGCCGCCAGGACCAGCGCGGCGACCTGGAACGACGCCACCGGGCAGGGATACCGGGACACCAGCCACTGGGGCGTGCTGCAACTGCGGCGCTGAGCTCACACACTGGGCTCACCTACTGGGCTCACACACTGAGCTCCGGCACGGCATGGGACACCGGAGCCCGGCAGACGGGGCCTGGCGCAGGGAGGCCCCGCGCTGAAAGGCTCTGGCGCACCGTGCCGGTGCCGGACGGCCCGGTTCCCCGCATGGGGGACCGGGCCCGTCACGTTCGAGGAAGGGACGAATGATCGACGAAGCCGACGGGTGGGAGTACCGGAACCCCGTCATCCCCGGATTCCACCCCGACCCCTCGGTGTGCCGGGTGGGCGAGGACTACTACCTGGTGACCTCCAGCTTCGAGTGGTTCCCAGGCGTGCCGATCTTCCACAGCCGCGACCTGGTCAACTGGCGGCAGCTCGGGCACGTGCTCGACCGGCCGTCCCAGCTCGACCTGGACGGTATGCGGCCCTCGGGCGGCGTCTACGCCGCCACAATCCGCCATCACGACGGCGTCTTCTACGTCATCACCACGCTGGTGGACGGGCGGGGCAACTTCATCGTCACCGCCGCCGACCCCGCGGGCCCCTGGAGCGATCCCCGATGGCTGCCGGACACCCGCGGCATGGATCCCTCGCTGCTGTTCGACGACGACGGCCGCGTCTGGTTCACCGGCACCAGGGAGAGGGAGGCGGGCCGCTACCCCGGCGAGACCGAGGTCTACCTCCTGGAGCTCGACCCGGCCACACTGGAGCCGCGCGGTGAGGAGCGGGTCGTCTGGGAGGCCGCCCAGCGGGGCGCCGTGTGGGCCGAGGGCCCCCACCTGTACAAGATCGGTGGCAGGTACTACCTGCTGACGTCGGAGGGCGGCACGTCGTACGACCACGCGGTCGTGGTCGCCAGGGCCGACGACGTCACCGGGCCGTACGAGCCGAACCCGCGCAACCCGATCCTCACCCACCGGCATCTCGGCCTCGGCCACCCCATCGCCTGCACGGGCCACGCCGACCTCGTGGAGACCCAGGACGGCGAGTGGTGGATGGTGCTGCTGGCCACGCGCCCGTACGGCACTCCCGGCGACCTGGGCGCCGGCAACCTGAGAGGCGACAACCTGGGCAGGGAGACGTTCCTCACCCGGGTCTCCTGGGAGGACGGCTGGCCGGTCGCCGCGCAGGTCGCGCCCGTGGCCGCGGGACCGGCGCTGCCCGAGCACCGCTGGCCCGCCGTGCCCGCCTGCGACCACTTCGACGCCGACCGGCTCTCGCCCGTCTGGAACCACCTGCGCACCCCGCGCACGCCCTACTGGAGCCTGGGCGACAGCCGCCTGCGGCTGCGGCTGCGGCCGGAGACGCTGGCCCAGCGGGTCAACCCCAGCCTGGTCGCCCGCAGGCAGCAGCACATGGACTTCGCCGTCCACGCCGCGCTCGACTTCACGCCCGCGGCCGGGGAGTGCGCGGGTCTCGCGCTGGTGCAGGACGACGACCACCACGTGCTGCTCGTACGGACCGCGCGCGGCCTCGAACTCGTCCGCAGGAAGGCGGGCGGCGACGACCTGCTCGCCTCCGTACGGGTGCCCGGCCAGCGGCGGCTCTACCTCGGGGTGGAGGCGCGCGGGCAGGCCTATCAGGCCAGGTACGCCGTGGCGCCGGGGGAGTGGACCGACCTCGGCGACCCGGTGGACGGCAGGATCCTCAGCAGCGCCGTGGCCGGCGGCTTCACCGGCGCCTACATCGGCATGTACGCCAGCTCCAACGGCCGCCCGAGCTCCAACGTCGCCGCGTTCGACTGGTTCGAGTACCTGCCGCTCGGCCCGTGATCCGGCCCTGACTCAGCGCATGATGCGGCGGAAGGCGGAGCCGGCCGCCCGCACCGCCAGGGCGGGCGAGAGCCGTACGGCCCGCCAGGTGGCGCGGGCGGACGCGGGCGCGACGATGAGCGCCTGGTTCCTGGCCACGCCGCGCAGCACGTCGCGGGCGAGCGACTCCACGGGATACAGGCGGCCCTGGGCCCGCACGGCCGTCGTGCGGGCGCGCAGGCCGATCTCGGTCTGCGGCAGCCCGGGGTTGGCGTTGTCCAGCAGCGGGGTGTCGGTGAACCCGGGACAGACCACGCTGACCTTCACGCCGTGCGCCGCCGCCTCGGCCCGCAGCGCGAGCGACAGCCCGACGACGGCGTGCTTGGTCGTCGTGTAGGGCAGCATCATGGGCGCGGGGGTCAGCCCGGCCAGCGACGCGGTGTTGACGATGTGCCCGTAGCCCTGCTCGATCATGAGCGGGTACGCCGCGTGCACGCCGTGGACCACCCCGCGCAGGTTCACGTCGATCGTCCGGTTCCAGTGGTCGAGCGTGAGCTCCTCGGCACGGCCGCCCACAGCGATGCCGGCGTTGTTGAACAGGAAGTCGAGCCGCCCGTGCTCGGCCGCCACGCCGGTGACCAGTTCCCGCACGGCCTGCGCGTCGGAGACGTCGCACACGACGCCCGCGCAGCCGAGATCCTTGGCGGCGTCCTCGGCCCCCCGGACGTCGGCGATCGTGACGTGGGCGCCGCGCCGTACGAGCTCGGCGGCGACGGCCCGCCCGATTCCCGACGCCCCACCCGTGACGACGGCGGTCTTCCTCACGCGTTTCCCCTCGCTTGAGCCTTTGGCTCATCCCAGATGCCCATCGCCCGCCACAAACGGCGGCTGATCGGGTTCATCATGCCCAGATCGGCGCAAAGCTCTCTCGTTCTGGCCACCGAGTCGCGGGTCTGCGCGGCCGTCTCGGGGTTGTCGAGGTAGACCTCGCGCACGACGTCGTCCGGGATGCGGAACGCCCTGATCATGGAGCCGGGCGGGGACAGCATGATCCGCGCCATCAGGCCGACGATCAGCGGCGTGAGCAGGCTCAGCGCGAAGCGCCGGTAGCGCGGCATGTGCGGCACCCGCCGCCGCAGGTAGTGGCGGGCGAAGGAGATGTGCCGCGCCTCCTCCGCCACGTGGATGCGCATGATGGTCTCCTCGAGCGGATGCCGGATGCGCCCGCTCTTGAGCGTCGTGCGCTGCACGTGGTCGATCGGGTCCTCGCCGCCCAGCACGAAGATGAAGAACAGCTCGGTGGAGATCAGCGGAATCCACGGCACCACCTGGGCGAGCAGGCTGAGCGGCCCGGGCATGCCGCGAATCGGGAGCTTCGTGCGGTTCACGAACTCCTGGAACATCATCCCGTGATGACCTTCTTCGATCATCTCGTGGTAGACGTACCGGAACTCGGGAGAGCCGTTCGGCAGCCGGTAGGCGTAGTTGAGCAGCCCGCGCTTGAGCAGGTTCTCGAACTGCAACCCGATCTTCATGGCGGTCGCGACCCGCCAGAGGCCGATGCGCGCCCTGACCTCCGGCGGCCGGCTCCGATACCAGGAATGGCCGCCCAGCCTGTCGGCCGGCGGCAGCTCCCAGCGCGGGTCGGTCTGGTCGACGTGGAACTCGGGGTCGTCCCAGGGGATGTCGACGTACGGCTCCCAGTGCTTGTCGACCGAGGCCTTCGACAGGCGTTCGATGACGGCCTCGTACGCGCTCCGGTCGGCGACGTGCTCGTCCTTTTCCCTGGTCGCGGTGGTCTTCGGCGCGGCGGACATGCGGCCCTCCCTTCCGGCGCCGCAATTGTACGACCCATCCAATAACTGGGGAAGAGGTCGCCGTGACGCGACTCGGCGGAATTCCCGGCCGGCAAGATTCCCGCGCGGTACAGTTCGGCGAGGTCACCCGTGTGTGACCTTCTTGAACGGCCCTCCCTCGCCTACTGTCGAAGCGAGGGGACGGCGAATTGGAGCCCGCGTGCCTGAGACCTGCGACGTCGTGATCATCGGTGGTGGCGTGATCGGCTGCGCGATCGCGCACAGGCTCGCCGCGCGCGGCACGAGCGTGGTGCTCGTGGACGCGGGGCAGCGTCTCGGGCTCGGCGCCTCCGACGGCGCGATGGGCGGCATCCTGACCCAGACGGAGCCCTCCTGCCTCGGCCCGCTGAGCAGCGTCATCAAGCGCAGCCGCGACGTCTACCCGCAGTGGCTGGAGGAGATCCGCGCCGCCTCCGGCGTCGAGGTCCCGGTGCTGGACGGCGGCGACATCCAGGTCGCGCTGGACGAGGCCGAGATGGAGCGCCTGGAGTCCAAGGTGCTGCCGCAGTGGAAGAACTCGCCGTTCGCCGTCGAGCGGCTGACGGCGGCCGACGCCAGAAATCTCGAACCGCTGCTGAGTGAGCGCGTCGTCGGCGGTTTCCTGCTGCCGGAGGAGCTCGCGCTCGACCCGCGGGTGCTCATGGCCGCCCTGACGACGGCCGTGCTGTCGGGGCGCACGCCGATCCGGGTGCTGAGCGCGGTGCGTGCCACCGGCCTGCGGACCGGGCCCCGCGGTGTCGAGGTGGACCTCCACGACGGCCGCCGGGTGTCGGCGGAGCAGGCCGTCGTCGCGGCCGGGCACCTGAGCGGGGTCTTCCTGCCCCGCCACGCCGCCCACCTGTTCCCCATCAAGGGCGTGGCCTTCGACGTCCGCCCGCCCGGGGCGGTCACCTACCCGCTGCGCCACCACGTCTTCGCGGAGATCAAACAGGACGGCCGGGAGTACTTCCCCTATCTCGTCCCCCGGCACGACGGCAGGGTGGCCGTCGGCGTCACCTACGAGGAGAACGTGGGGGACGTGACGGTGACCGCCGCGGCGATCGAGGAGATCCGGCGGGGCGTCGCCGCCCTCATGCCCAGGGCGGCCACCTGGCCCATCGGCCGGCGCTGGGCCGGACTGCGGCCGGGCAGCGCCGACCACATGCCCATCCTCGGCCACGTGGACGACCACGGCCGGGTCGTGGCGGCGACAGGCCACAGCGGCCTCGGCGTCACGCTCGCCCCCGTCACGGCGGAGCTGGTGGCGGCCCTGGCCGGCGGGACCGCCGGCGCCCGGGAGAGCGAACTGCTCGCCGTCTGCCGGCCCGACCGCCCCTTCCCGCCCGCGCCGGTCCCGCCTACGCCGCCGGTCCCGCCTACGCCGCCGGTGTCGCCGCCTCCCACAGTTCGGTGAACCGTTCGGTCCGCTCCCGCACCCTCTCCTGATCCCGTACGAGGATCGTGCTGTGGATCACCGGGGCGATGCCGTCGCCGACCTGCGGGGCGGGGTTGGACTCGTAGTAGACAACCCCGTCGAACAGGATGAAGTCGGACAGCGAGCCGCGCAGCAGGGGCGGCGCGTCGGCGAGGAGGAGCGTGCGCACCTCGATCCCGACCGTGGTCTGCCACTTCCACACCCGGCGGAACGCCTCGGAGTCGAGCCGCTCGGAACGATCCACCACGAACACCCGGCGCACCCGCGCCCCACGCTGGACGAGGTCGCGCTGGAGCTTGACGTAGCGCTGCCCGAGGTCGGTGTGCCAGAAGCCGCCCTCGAACTCGGTGTCGCGGGCGTCCACGCTGGTCAGGCTGATCGCGTCGAGACTGACCCGGGCGTTGCGCGCGAGCGCGAGCAGCCAGTCGCGGTCCTCGCCCTCGTACAGGGCGTACCTGCCGTCGGACAGCTCGCCGAGGAACTTCGCCATCCGGGTGACCTCGTGGTGCACCAGGCTCTTGACGAGGTCGGGCATGTCGTCGCGGATCTTGGCGGCGTTCTGCACCAGCTCGGCCACACCCCTGGTCTCCAGCGCGGACATCTCCACGACGCCGAACAGCTTGCTCGCCTCGTTGATCTTGGCGAAGCTGTCGGCCACCAGATTGTGGGTCTTCGTGTGCTGCCTGCGCTGCTCCTGCAGCACGGTCTCGAGCTGGTCGTCCACGTCCGCGAGGAACTGCACGACGAAGACGACGCCACTGATGAACGTCGCGAGCAGCAGGCTCCACAGGTCCTCGTTCGGCCCGTGGATGAGCGCGTTGCTCACGAGGTAGCTCACGCCACCCACGAGCACCGTCACGAGGACCTTGCGCACGATCCTCGGGACGAGCGACGGGGAGGGCTCGGGTGCTGCTCCGGTCACGGTCACCTCCGTCCGGCTTCGGCGGTTGCGCTGAGCAGGGCCAGGGTGTTCATCGCGACCTGGTCGCGGACCCGGTCGACAAGGGAACGCCACTGCCGGGTGAACCCCGGCCGCCGCTCCAGGCTCTCCCAGAACGGCGTCAGCCACTCCTCGACCCGGGCCGCGGGCATCCACAGGTGCATGAGGTGGTCGATGGCGGGTGCCAGGCGGGCCACGGCCTGGGCTCCCGGCGTCCCGCCGATCCGCGCCCGCTCGACGATGACCAGCAGCGACGTCAGCAGCCAGTCGTGCGTCGCCAGGTCCTCGCACAGGTCGACCACGGCGGGGGTGAACGGGCCGGGATGCGTCAGGCGCAGCGTCCGCTCCTGCTCGGTGTGCAGGGTGAACCGGATAGACGGCTCGCCGGTCTCCGTCACCCACCGCAGGCTCGTACGCGGGATCTTGAAGGGGGCCCGCCGGTCAAGCAGCGGGGACGCCTGGACGAGGTCGAGGAAGCGTCCGCTGACGGCTCCCAGGTTGAGGCAGCCGGGTGCGGAGTCGCCGGTGAACCCTTCGGCGAGGTCGGCCGCCTTCGCCTTTCCCAGGACCTCCACGACCCCGGGCCGGGCCAGGTAGTGCGACCAGGGCAGCCTGCGGTCGGCCTCCGAGCGCACCACCCGCACGTACGTCGATCCCTGGGCCATCCGGCCTCCGGTCACCGCGCAGCGGGACACCACCGTGCCGACGCCCCTGACCCGGGAACGGGACGCGGTGGGCAGCGCGCAGTCCACCCCGGTCAGTCGTTCCGGCGACAGCGCGTGGACGATGGGACGGCGGGAGACGCGCACGGTCTCCCCGGTCATGAGCCCGAGCACCTGACGGCACGTCGACTCGGAGATCTCCCCGGAGTTCTGCAGCAGCCCGGTGTGGACTTCCCCCATCACCAGCATCGGGCCCCTCAGACGAAGACGTAGGAGATGCGGTCGACGAGCTCCTCTTCGAGCCGGACTCCCTCGCTCTCACTCCGGGTGACGACCTGCCGCAGGACCTCGTCGTCCACTGCGACCTGGCCCAGGATCGTCCGTACGGCCAGCTCGACGGGCAGGAACCGGGGGGAGAGGACGGACAGCGTGGTGTACGCGCTGAACGGCGCGGCCTGGGGGTTGAGCCGGACGACCGCGGGCAGCCCGTCCCAGTCGCGGGGCCAGTCGCCGTCCAGGGCGACCGGCGGGAGCGGCACGTGGCCGTCGCTGCGCAGCAGTCCCAGCCGCAGGAGCTGCCAGACGGCCGCGAGGAAGGGGCACGACCAGGTGCGCCGCGGTCCTTTCTCGTCCCACAGCTCGACGTCCACGAAGATCGAGTGGCCGCGCTTGGCGTTCTGCGCGGGCGGCTCCCACGGCCGGGTCTTCCCCATCGCCTGCATCGGCGTGGTGCGGGGCGAGCGGGAGCCGTTGCACAGCCAGCCCGTCTCCTTCACCGGCGGGCGGGACCCGTCGGTCTCCGGCGGCGGGTCGTCCACGAGCCGGTCCTCGACCAGCCGGGCCAGCTCGACACCGCCCGACTGTGCATCCTCGAACTGGGCACAGGCCGACTCCCGGGCCAGGTAGTCGATGGTCAGGTCGTGCTCGGCCGCCGCATCGAGGACCATCGGCACCAGCTCGGCGGGGGTGCTGAAGCGGCTGAAGTAGTCGTCCACGAGGAAGCAGGTGCTCACCCGGGCCCGGCCCCCGGGCACCCGCTCCCGCCATAAGGAGCGGACCGTGGCGAGCCACGGCGCGACCCTGCGGAACTGCTCGCGCAGCCGGTCGGGCCCCGCCTCGTAGTCCTCCATGTACAGGTGCCCGAGCTCGACGGACACATGGGAGAGGGGGACGGAGGCGATCCTGCGCTCGGCCGCCACCTCGCCGAACGTCGCGTGCACCGGCGTCACAAGCCCTCCCACGCGCTGTCGTCGACGATCTTCTTGGCCAGATCCTCGAACGCGGCGGCGGTCTCCGCGTTGGCGATCTTGCTGGCCAGCACGTCCTCGTCGGTGATGAGCTGCTCGCGCCACTGGAGGACGGGGTCCAACGGGATCTTGCCGAGCATGGCCGTACGGCCGACGCCGTGGCGGCCCGCCAGCTCGCGCAGCTCGCTGTCGCACGCGCTCAGCCAGGCCCGCTGCTCGTCGCGCAGCCCGACGAGCTCCGCCGCGTCCGGTTCGAGCACGGCCGTGCGCACGAAGCGGATGCGGTCGCGCAGGTCCTCAGTGTCGTGGCCGAACCTGGTGCCGACGTCGAGCAGCCCGTCGGCGCCGGTGACGAGCCCGTCGGCCGCGATGATGTGCTGGCGCGTCCAGCGATGGAAGACCAGCCAGCGGAACGGGATCGCGGGCATCCGCACGGTCGCCGCCAGGACCAGCTCGGCGGTGAACGACCGGCCGGCGCTGACGTCGACCACGCAGAGGTCGAACTCCTCGTCCAGCCGGCCGAGCAGCTGGACGCAGCGGCCGACGACCTCGTCGGTGAGGGCCGACAGCTCGCCGCCGCCCTCGCTGCCCGGCAACAGCACGAGCCGGCCCGCGCCGGGCGGGCGGGCGCGCAGTCCCTCGCGGTCGGACTCGGCCCACACGTCCACCCGCCGCGGCTGGGGGCACTCGCCCCGCAGGTAGTGGTGCAGGCCGTTCTCCCGGGTGCCGCGGGCCACCGCGCTGACGCTGAAGATGGCCCCCGCGGTCGGCGAGCCGAAGTCGAAGTCCAGGTAGCAGACGTCGTTGCCCTGCAGGGCGTGGCGGTACACGATGTTGGTGCCGGTGACCGAGCGCCCGGTCCCTCCCTTGTCGGAGATCGCGAAGACCAGCATCTAGATCGCCTCCGACGCGCTGTCGCGGGCGGCGGA
This sequence comes from Microbispora sp. H10830, assembly GCF_014161375.1. Taxonomy (NCBI): domain Bacteria; kingdom Bacillati; phylum Actinomycetota; class Actinomycetes; order Streptosporangiales; family Streptosporangiaceae; genus Microbispora; species Microbispora sp. H10830. The sequence goes on along the minus strand of NZ_JABBWX010000011.1, from coordinate 144,839 downwards.
CAGCCGTTCGAGGCCGAGCAGGGCGTCGTTGATTAGCGCCTGGGCAGTGGCCGGCCGGTCGCTGACGATCGCCCTGGCCCGCTGCAGCGACGCCTGGATCGAGCGCAGCTTGGGCTGGATCGTCTGCCCGCCCACCAGGGGCCGGGTGACCAGCTCCTGGTCCAGCAGGTGCTCGGCCTCCCCGAGCATCTGGAGGGCGAGCTCGACGAGCTGGGGGCTGCGCAGCGGCGGTTCCCCGCTGGACGTCGCGGCGGAGACGAGGAACTCGACGACCCGCTCGCTGAAGTACCAGGACGGCTCCTCGTCGCGCACCTCGATGTCGGTGAAGACGTTGCCCGGCTGGTCCCACAGTCCGGCGGCCGAGCCGTCCGCGTGGCGGCGCAGCATGATGTGCCGCCAGATCTGGTCGGCGAGGGCGACCAGCCGCTCGCGCATCCGCGTGTTCTGTGCGATGGAGGCGGCCCAGATGGTCCGTTTCAGCAGCGTGATGGCGAAGTCGGAGACGACCCAGAGCAGGTGGGGGCCGAGCGCGTCGCTGCCGTGCAGGTTGATCGGGACGCCGGGGGAGTGCATGAGCACGGGCGGGTCGCCCGGCACCGCCCTGCGGATGATCCTGGCACGGACGGCCAGCTCCTCCAGCACGGCGGCGACCCGGCCGAGGTCGACGTCGGCCGCCCGGTTGTTGACCAGGCTCTGCACGACCATGGCGGTGACGCCGAGACTGTAGTAGTCCGACTCCTTCTCGTCGACCGTCCGCCAGGGGATGTCCTCCAGCGGCCAGGTGCCCCGTCCGTACGTCGCGATGGTGCGCCAGTAGGACTGGGTGAGGTCCCAGCGGCGCTGGATGGCCTGGGCGAGGGTGATCTGGTCGTCGTTGAGCAGGCTCAGGACACGGGTGCGGGCGGAGAACAGGTCGGCGATGCCGACGAGGGCGTTGACGGTGAAGTACAGGAACGGCGTGTCGGCGGCCACGCCCTTGGGCTGGGGGCCGATGTCGAGCGGCGTGACGATGTCGGGGGCGTCCTTCACGATGCCCCACGTCCAGCCGCACTCGAACAGCAGGTTCTCGTTGTCCAGGTCCACCTGGCTGCCCGAGCCGATCGTCAGGTCGCGCAGGCCGGCCCGTACGGGCCGCAGCTCGCGCCGCAGGTCGTCGAGCACGCGGCGGGTGGGCGCGCCGGTCTGGTTCACGGTGCGCAGCAGCGCGCGGCCCGCCGTGGATCCGGGGTCGAACGCGTTGACCGTGAAGCTGCGCAGCAGGCCCGCCATCGCGGCCGACAGCCGTTTGCTGGCCAGGTCCTCCAGCTCGCGGATCTCGCGGCGGATCGACTCGCGCCGCACGCTCTGGCGGAAGACCTTCAGGAAGCCGAGTGTGCCGAGCGCGAGCGTGACCGACATCGAGAAGGAGTCGACCACGTCCAGCTGGAGCTGCTCGGGGGTGACCTTCGCCTCGTCGTCCAACGGCCGGAAGTAGCTGCCGCCGGAGAACAGGGGGCGCCCGTCCTCGGCGGTGTAGGTGCGCAGATACTGGCCCATCACCCGCAGCAGCAGCTTGGGGATCTCCACAGAGTCGCCCAGGACCGCGAGCGCGGCCAGCACGTCGTCGGCCGTCTCGTCCGGTGTGTCCAGGCGGAAGCCCGGCAGTTCCGAGGCCGGGTACATGAAGCACAGAAGCTGCTCCGCGTCGGAGATGGAGTTCGACCCGTCCCGGCCGCCCCACGTCCAGACGCGGTCCCGGTAGGAGGCGCGCGCGGCCGCCTCCCACAGCTCCAGAAGCTGCTGTCGCGGCTGGAGTTTCATTCGCGGCCCTCTCTGCGACTGTGCCGTCCTGCGTGCCCTCTCCGTGCTGCCGTCAAGGAGAAAGGCATGTTCGTGTGGCCGGGCGGGACCGAGGCCGGGGTCCCCAGACCCTCCCCAGGGGTTTCCTTTTCCGATTCAGGTGGAGACGGGACCACCACAACCCTTATACCATTGGATTCCTGCTCCGTCGCCTGGACCATCCGTGGTATTTCATGCACCGCCTGGTTGTCGTGATTGGAGAGATACCACAGAGAAAAACAGACATATATGTCCTAAGTCTGAGAGATATTTGAAATGTCCCAAACTGCGGCTCCAAGGGATATAACGGACTATCGTCCCGCGCGGCCGCGGCCGGCGGCCGGAGCGGCGCGCAGGGGTGGGACGGTCCTGGTGACCGGCGCCGGCATCGACGGGGCGCTGCTGGAGCCGCTCGCCAGGCAGGGGCTCACGGTGCGGCGGCCCGCGTCGCCGCTGACCGAGGACCTGCTGGCGCGCGAGCTGCGGGGGGCGGTCGCCTACCTGCACGGGGGCGAGGAGCGGGCGACCGCGCGGGCGCTGCGCAAGGCGAAGACGCTGAAGGTCGTGGCCTTCCTCGGCGTGGGCTACGAGAACTTCGTCGACGTGGCTGCGGCCGACCGGCTGGGCATCGCCGTCACGAACACGCCGGGGGCGGCCACCGACGCGGTCGCCACGTTCACGGTCGCGCAGATCGTCAACGCCAACCTGGGCATCCCCCGCCATCTGGGCGAGCGGGTCCCCGGCTGGCAGGGCTCCGACGAACTGCCGCACGAACTCGCCGCCCGCAGCGTGGGCATCATCGGCATGGGCGCGAACGGCCGGCGGATCGCGGAGATCCTGCGCCGGGGCTTCGGCGTCCGCGTGTCCTACTACAGCCGCACCCGCAAGCCGGACGCCGAGCGGGACCTCGGCATCTCCTACCTGCCCCTGCTCGACCTGGCCGCGGGCAGCGACATCCTCGTGGTCATGGTGCCGGAGACCGGCGAGACCAGATCGATGATCGACTCTTCGGTGATCAGCCGGATGCCGGAGGGCGCGATCCTCGTCAACACCGCCCGCCCGGCCATCGTCAGTCCCGGCGCCCTTTACGCCGGTCTGGAGAAAGGCCGCGTCAGCATGGCGGTCTTCGACGGTTTCTATGGCCGGGAATGCGAGGAGGCCGGCGAATTGCGGCGGGATTTTCCCGACCGCCTCCTGGTCACCGGGCACATCGCCTCCCACACCGCCGAAGCGATGCACCGGATGGTGCGCCAGGCCGTGCAGTCCATTGAAAATGTGCTGACGTACGGATCGGACGAACACGAGGTGGGAACGCGTCCCCGTCCCCGTTTCTGAAAAATCCGGCACGCGGAACGGTAGGGCGGCGCCTGGAAGGGGAAACCATTTTGGGAAACCCAAGGGAAACCCCTCCGCTCTCCCGGGAAGTGATACGTGGACGGCCATGACCCGATCCCCCCTGCGGGGACGATCACGACGCCCACGGGGGCGCGCGCCCTGGTCGAGGCACTGAGGCTGCACGGCGTCGACACGATCTTCGGCATTCCGGGCACCCACAACCTCGCGATCTACGAGGAGCTCGACCGGACGGGCGTGCGCTGCGTGACGCCCCGGCACGAGCAGGGCGCGGGATACGCCGCCGACGGGTACGCCAGGGTGACCGGCAGGCCCGGCGTCGTCGTCACCACCACCGGGCCCGGCGTGGTCAACGCGGCCACGGCCCTCGGGCAGGCGTACTCCGACTCCTCGCCGATCCTGCTCGTCTCCCCGGGCGTTCCCACCGGCCATCCCCGCGACGGCCGCGGCTACCTGCACGAGAGCAGGGACCAGTCGCGGGCGATCGACGCGTTGTGCGCCTGGAGCCACCGTGTGACGACCGTGCGGGAGATCCCCGCCGCCGTCGCCCGGGCCTTCGGCCGTTTCGCCGAGGGCCGCCCCCGGCCGGTCCACATCGAGATCCCCTTCGACCTGCTCGACCTGAGGGGCCCGGTCAAGATCGTCCCGCCGTACCGGATCACCCGCCGCGAGCCCGATCCGGTGGCCCTCGACGCGGCGGCCGGGCTGCTGCGCACGGCGCGCCGCCCGGGTTTCGTGCTCGGCGGCGGCGCCCAGTGTCCGGGTGAGAGGCCCCCGGGCGAGGACGAGCCCCCGGTGGGCCGCCTGACGATGCGCCTGGCGGAACGGCTCGGCGCGCGGGTCGTGACCACGGTCAACGGCAAGGGCGCGGTGCCGGAGAGCCACCCGCTGGCGCTCGGCACCACGCTGCACCTGGCGGCCGTCCGCCGGTGGCTCGCCGCGTGCGACGTCGTGCTGGCCGTCGGCACCGAGCTGGGCCCGGCCGACCTGTGGGACGACGCCTTCACCCTCTCCGGTCGCCTCGTGCGCGTCGACATCGACCCGGGGCAGATGCACGGCGATCACGTGGCCGACGTGGCGATCGTCGCGGACGCGGAGCTCGCCCTGCGCGGACTGGCCGAACGGCTCGACCGGCAGGGCGTCGTGCCGCGTCCGCGCCGGGAGCGGGATGCCGGCGCCGGCCACGAGGCGGAGCTCGAAGAGCTCACCCGCAGGTGGTCGGGCCAGCTGGCTGCGCTGCGCCGGGCCCTGCCGCAGGAGAGCGTCGTGGTGGGGGACAACTCGATGTGCGTCTACCACGGCGCGCTCGTCGGCATGCCGATGGACCCGCCCGGCCGGTTCCTGTTCCCGACCGGGTTCGGCACACTCGGCTTCGCCCTGCCGGCCGCCATCGGCGCCAAGCTCGGCCGGCCCGGCGTCCCCGTGGTGGCGCTGGCGGGCGACGGGGCGTTCCAGTTCAGCCTGCAGGAGCTGGCCATGGCGGTGGAGCTGCAGCTGAGCCTGCCGATCGTCGTCTTCGCGAACGGCGGCTTCGGGGAGATCCGCGAGGAGATGCGGGAGCGGGGCATGCGGCCGGTCGCCGTGGACCTGCACGCGCCGGACTTCCCCGCACTCGCCGCCGCGTACGGCGCGCGGGGCCGTGCCGTCAAGACGCCGGGGGAGCTGGAGGAGGCGGTCGCCGAGGCCCTGCGCACCCCGGTGCCCACCGTGATCGTCGTACCCGAGGAGGAGTGACCCGTCAGCGGGCCGGCGCGAGCGGGAGCCGCAGCACGAAGCGGGCACCCTGGTCGCTGTCCTCGATCGTGAGCGTCCCCCCGTGCGCCTGGGCGATCTGGCGGGCGATGGACAGTCCGAGCCCGGTGCCGCCGGCGTCCTTCGACCGGGCGGCGTCGAGCCGGGTGAAGCGCTGGAAGACCAGCTCCCGCTTGTCCGGCGAGATTCCCGCGCCGTCGTCGAGCACCTCCAGCACGCCCTTGCCGCCCTCCCGCCGCACGGTCACCGAGAGCTTGGACACCGCGTGCCGCTCGCCGTTGTCGAGGAGGTTGTTGAGCAGGCGGGCCAGGGCCAGCCGGTCGCCGACGACGACCACACCGGGCGTCAGGTGCCGCACCACCTCCACCTTGCGCGACCTGCGGTCGAGCTCACGGGCGACGAGGCCGCCGAGGTCGGCGGGCTCACGGCGGGGCGGCGCGCCGGAGTCGAGCCGGGCGAGCTGGAGCATGTCGGTCACGAGCGCCTGCAGGCGGTCGCAACTGCCCAGCAGGGCGCGCCCGGTGGCCGGCCAGTCGGCGTCCTCGCTGTGCAGCAACGCCTCCTCGATCTCCGTACGCATCGCGGTCAGCGGGCTGCGCAGGTCGTGAGAGGCGTCGGAGGCGAAACGCCGCTGCCGCTCGACGGCCGTCTCCGCCCGGTCCAGGGTCTGGTTGGCGGTCTCGGCGAGCCGCCGGATCTCGTCGTGGTACTTCGGCACCGGCACGCGCTGGCTCAGGTCGGTCGCGGTGATCCTGGCCAGGTTGCACGTGATCGCCTCGACCGGGCCGAGCGCCTTGCGCACCGTCTGGTAGGTGCCGAGCACGGTGAGCGCGACCAGCAGGAGCGAGCCGCCGATGAGCGCCGCCAGCAGCGGGCCGCTGACGTACCACGGCACGGTGTCGTCGGCCGCGTAGACCGTCCACAGCCCGCCGGTGTTGTGGAAGCGGAACGCGACGACGACCATGCACCGGTCCGGGAACGCAGGGGAGGCGCACAGCACCTTGCTCGTCTCCGGGGTCGTCAGCTCCGGCCGGAAGGCGGCCATGCGCGGGCGGCCGGTCAGGGTGTCGCTGACGGAGACGATCCGGCCGCTGTTGTCGATCACCTGCACGCCGGCCACGCCCGGGTCCAGCAGCACCGGAGGCAGCCGGTCGCGCTTGGCCTGGTAGGCGAGGCGTACGGCGGTGGTGGTGATCTCGTCGGTCTTGTACCGCTGGGCGGTGCCGTGCAGGACGCCGAGGACCAGCAGCACGGCGACGGCGCACAGCAGCGCCATCACCGCGCTCGCCAGCACCGTCAAGCGGATCCGCACCGAGGATCCCCGCCACCCGCTCATCTGATTCCCCCCGGTAATCAGATGATCAATTAGGCCTCGTGGCCGCCGTCGTGTGTCCCCACCCGGCTCACCTGGCACGTTACCTCTGCCGGTGATCGCCGCCGTGGCCGGGACGCCGCTGTCCGGTCCCTACCCATTCCGGCCCCGTACCCAGCGCCCGGTCACGCCGCCCGTCTCACGCCGCCTGTCTCACCGAGGGGCGGGGGAGCGCCGTTCGACGACGTAGCAGCCGCCGGCGAAGCCCGTCACCGGACGGCCCTGCGCCATCAGCCCGCCCAGCACCTCGCGTACGGCGTGCCGCCAGGCCTTGGCCGTCTCCGGGGCGGCGCGGCGCAGGGTCTCCACGTCCGCGGGCACGGCGACGAGCACGGCCGGGCCGTCCGCGGGCAGGAACTCCGGGCACCCGTCCCGTTCGGCGAGCACGGCCACCGCGCCGTCCGCCCCCGCGGGCCGGTGCGGCAGGCCGGAGCACGCCCGCGCCACCCGCGGGTCGTCCAGCCGCCACACCGCGAGGACGCGGTCGGACTCGTCGCCGGCGTTGACCGCGTCGCCCATCGGGCCGTAGAAGTCGGGCAGGTACTCCTCCGGCAGAGCGGCCAGCTTGGCCAGGTTGAAGTGGGCGTTGCGGCGCACGAGGGGATCGAAGGTCCAGGTGATCCGGCTCAGCCCGCGCTCCAGGGCCCAGGCCCGCTGGTGCAGCTTGAGCGCGAATCCGGCGCCGGGCCGCACGGCGCCGGTCACGTGCGAGTGCAGCGCCTGCCCAGCGGGCGCCGCGAGGAAGGCGACGGCGGCCCCGACGAGTTCCGGGCCGTCGAAAGCCCCGGCGACGTACCCGCCGGCGTGGGTCAGCGCCCGCATGAGCTCCGCCGTTATGGGAGGGTTCCACGGCTCCGGACGCCAGATGCCGTCGAACAGCCGGACCACCCGCTCGAACTCGGCGACCGTGCGCAGCTCGGCGATCCGCAGGCCGCGCCGCCCGGCGGCCCCGGCCGCCTGATCCCGGGCGGCGGCGGGGTCGCACGGGTTCACGCGGTCTCCCCGGCGGTCTGCCTCATGTCCCGGGGCGCGGGATCGGCGCCGCCGGTTATCGGCCCGCCCGACAGCACGTACGTGGCCAGCGCCGCGACCAGACGGGCGCGGACCGGCATCTCGGCGACCAGGACGTGCTCCTCGGCGGCGTGCGCGCCGCCCCCCACCGCGCCCAGGCCGTCGAGCGTCGGGCAGCCGACGCCCGCGGTGAAGTTGCCGTCCGAGCCGCCGCCGACCGGCACCCCGCGCAGCGGCGCCATGCCCAGCTCGGCGGCGAGCCGTACGGCGACGTCGAAGAGCCCGGCGGAGGCGGCGGGGTCGAGGGGCGGGCGGTTCGGCCCGCCGCGCAGCTCCAGCCGGACGCCCGGGGTGCGCGGGGCCAGCGCGCGCATCAGCTCGTCCACCCGGCGCTGCGCCGCCCGGTCGGGCACGCGGACGTCGACCGCCACCCGGCCCCGGGCCGGCACCGTGTTGGTGCTCGTCCCCGCCGTCAGCATGGTGGGGGTCACCGACGTCGACCCCGCCCTGGACGACGACTCGATCTGGGCCGCGATGCCCGCGATGGCCAGCACCTGGTGGGCCAGCTCGACCCCGGCGTTGGCCCCCAGCTCGGGTTCGAGGCCGGCGTGCGCGGCCCGGCCGTGCACGGTCAGCTCGTACCGCGAGATGCCCTTGCGTGCCGTCTTCAGCGCGCCGCCGTCCGCGCTGGCCTCCAGCACGAACGCGGCGGCGCACCGCGACGCGATCGACTCGATCAGCGGGCGGGAGGTCGGCGAGCCGAGCTCCTCGTCGCCGACGACGAGCACGGTCAGCCCGTCGGGGGACGGCAGCGAGGCGACCGCGTGGAAGAGCTGCACGAGACCGGCCTTCATGTCGAACACGCCCGGCCCCCGCGCGACCCCGTCCCGCACCGACCAGGGATGCTCGCGCAGCGTGCCGACCGGCCAGACCGTGTCGTGGTGGCCCAGCAGCAGGACCTGCGGCGGGCCGAACGACCAGCGCAGATGGGTGACTCCGTCGATCACCAGGGTCTCCGGCTCGGCCCCCAGCAGCCTGCGGCCCAGCGCCCCCACGACGCGGGCGCTGCGCGCCACCGCCTCGTGGTCGGTGGAGTACGACTCGCAGAGCACCAGTTCCTCGAGGTCGGCCAGCATGGCCTCCAGGTTCACGGCCGCGGCCGTCCCGGCTCGGGCCGTTCCCGGGCCCGGTCGTGAGCCGGGCGGCCCAGCTCCGCGCGGAACAGGCGCATCACGTTGGCGCCCAGGATCTTCTGGATCTCCTCGTCGGAGAAACCCCGCTTGACCAGCGCGTCGGTCACCAGCGGCAGGCCGCGCGGGCCCTCCAGTCCCGGGATGGCGGCGTTGGAGTCGATCCCGGAGTAGCTGAAGCCCTCGCAGCACGGCGGGGTGAGGTCCTCGTTCACCTCGCGAATGAAGTCGGGGCCGAGGCCCACGTGGTCGATGCCGGCGGCGCCCGCGACGTGCTCGATGTGGTCCACGAGGTGGTCGATCGTGGCCGAGCGGGCGTCCTCGGTGAGGAAGGCGGCGAGGAAGTTCACGCAGACGACGCCGCCGCCCGCGGCGACTCCCCTGAGCTGCTCGTCGGTGAGGTTCCTGTGGTGGTCGCGCAGGGCGCGCGCGGAGGAGTGGGTCGCGATGACGGGCCGGGTCGCGATCTCCAGCACGTGCGCGACGCCCGTGGCGCCCAGGTGCGAGATGTCGAAGAACATGCCGAGCCGCTCCATCTCCTGCAGCGCCTCGACCCCGTGGCTGGTGAGCCTGGAGCCGGTGCCGTCCTGGCCGCTGCCGTCGGCGAGAGCCGTACGGCCCCAGTGGGCGATCGAGGCGACGCGGACCCCGAGGCGGTGCAGGGTCGGGATCAGCTCGACGCTCTCGTCGATCCCCGGCATGCTCTCCAGAGCCGGCACCAGGGCGATCTTTCCGAGGGCGAGGGCCTCGTCGATCTGCTGCCCGTCGTGACACAGCGCCACCGCGTCGGGGTTGCCCTCGGCCAGCACGTGGGCGCACTCGATCATCCGCAGGGTCTGGCGCAGCGCGCCCTCCGGGCGGAACCGGCTCTCCACGAACACGGGCAGCACCTGCACGTCGACCCCGCCCTCGACGAGCTGGGGGAGCCACCGCTCGCGGAAGAACGAGGCCCATGTCGCGGGCGGCCGGGCGGAGACGGCCATGAGCAGGTCGTTGTGGGTGTCGGCGACCACGGACCTGACGTGCAGGCTCTGCTGATCAACGGGCACGGTGTCGACGGGCACGCTGGGGATCCTTCCTGACGGCGGGGTCAATGGGGACGTTACTCTTCCCGGGTCGTTCCGCCAGCAGGCTGTAGTGTGCGCGGGTGGAATCGATCTCCTGCACCCTCGCCGAGGTGGTCGAGCGCCTGGAGGCGCTGTACGACCCCTCGTGGGCCGAGTCCTGGGACGCGGTGGGCCTCGTCTGCGGCGACCCGGAGCAGGCCGTACGGAAGGTCCTGTTCGCGGTCGACCCGGTCGCCGCCGTCGTGGACGAGGCCCTCGGCTGGGGGGCCGACCTCGTCGTCACCCATCACCCGCTCTACCTGCGCGGCACCACGAGCGTCGCCGCCACCACCTTCAAGGGCCGGGTCGTGCACCGGCTCATCCGCGGGGGCACCGCCCTCTACGCCGCCCACACCAACGCCGACGTCGCCGACCCCGGGGTCTCCGACGCGCTCGCGCGGGCGGTCGGCCTGACGGGGGACCTGCGGCCCCTCCAGCCCTCCGCCGACGACCCGCGCCGCGGGCTCGGCCGGATCGGGGACCTGACCGCCCCGATGCCGCTGCGGGAGTTCGCGGCGCTGGCCGCCTCGGGCCTGCCCCGTACGGCGGGGCCGCTGCGGGTCGCGGGCGACCCCGGCCGGCCGGTTCGGACCGTCGCCGTCTGCGGCGGCGCGGGCGACTCCCTGCTGGGCACGGCCAGGGCCGCGGGCGTGGACGTCTACCTCACGGCCGATCTGCGGCACCATCCGGCGAGTGAGCACATGGAGGCGGACGGGCCGGCGCTGGTCGACGCGTCCCACTGGGCCACCGAGTGGCCGTGGCTGGCGGACGCCGCCGGGCGTCTGACGTCAGCGTTGGCGGCCAGGGGCATTACTGTTGAGGCGCGCGTCTCGGTCGCCGTCACGGACGCCTGGACGGCGACGACCACCGACTTGGACCCCCGAGCATCTTGAGGGATTTGGGATGAAGGCCGCACCGGAAGCACAGAAGCGTCTGCTCGATCTCGCTGAGCTCGACACCGGTCTCGACCGGCTGCGGCACCGCCGCCGCAGCCTGCCGGAGCTCGCCGAGATCGACGAGCTGTCCAAGAGGCTGGCCCAGGTCTCCACGCAGATCATCGCCGCCGAGACCGAGGCCGGCGACCTCGCCCGCGACCAGGCCAAGGCCGAGTCGGACGTGGACGCCGTACGCGCCCGGGTCGAGCGCGACCAGAAGCGCCTCGACTCCGGGCAGGTCTCCTCGCCCAAGGACCTGGCGAGCCTCCAGTCCGAGATCGTCTCCCTGCGGCGCAGGCAGTCGGACCTGGAAGAGGTCGTGCTGGAGATCATGGAGCGCCGGGAGGCGGCCGACGCCCGGGTCGCCACGCTCAAGTCGGAGCGCGAAGAGGTGACCGGCTCGCTGCGCGCCGCCGAGGACCGCAGGGACGCGGCGTTCGCGGAGATCGACAAGGAGGCCGGCGAGCTGACCTCCGGCCGGTCCGCGATCACCGCCGACGTCCCCGCCGACCTGCTCGGGGTGTACGAGAAGATGCGCGAGCAGACCGGGGTCGGCGCCGCCATGCTGCACGGCGGCCGGTGCCTCGGCTGCCGCACGAGCCTGTCGATCGCCGACCTCAACCGGATCCGGGCCGCCGCCCACGACGAGGTTGTCCGCTGCGAGGAGTGCCGCCGCATCCTGGTCCGTACGGCAGAGTCGGGTCTGTGACGGTCGCCGTGGAGTTCATCGTCGAGGCCGACGGCGGGTCGCGGGGCAACCCGGGCCCGGCCGGGTACGGCGCGGTGGTCAAGGACGACGCCGGGCGGGTGCTCGCCGAGGCCGCCGAGTCGATCGGCACCGCGACCAACAACGTGGCCGAATACCGCGGCCTGATCGCCGGGCTCCGTGCGCTGCTCGCGCTCGGCGCGGAGGGCGGGCAGGTCGAGGTGCGGATGGACTCCAAGCTGGTCATCGAGCAGATGGCCGGCCGATGGAAGGTCAAGCACGAGGGCCTGCGGCCGCTCGCCCTGGAGGCGGCGGGCCTGGCCCGGCGGTTCCGGATCACCTGGACGTGGATTCCGCGCGAGCGCAACAGCCACGCCGACCGGCTCGCCAACGAGGCGATGGACGCGGCGGCCCGGGGGGAGACCTGGCAGGCGAGCGCGATCACCTCCGCGCCGGAGTCCGCTCCCGCCGTCGAGCCCGGCGCCGAGCCGCCCAACACCGACGCGCCCTCGCTGTTCGACGACGCTTCCGGCGCCCCTGCTCCCGTCGCCCGGACTCCGGCCGCCGCCGCTGGTCGCACGGGGACTCCCGGCGCGACCGGTGCGGGGACCGCCGCCGGAGGTGCGGGCACGGCGGCGGGAACGGCCACGTCCCACGACAGGCGCGGGCACGGGTGGATGCCCCGGGCCACGCGCGTCGCCACGTCCCTGCTCCTGCTCAGGCACGGGCAGACGCCGCTGTCGGTGGAGAAGCGGTTCTCCGGGCTGGGCGACCCGTCGCTCACCTCCACCGGGCTCGCGCAGGCCGAGGCCGCCGCCCTGCGCCTGTCGCGGCAGCCGTACGAGGTCGAGGTGATCGTCACCTCCCCGCTCGCGCGCGCCCGGCAGACGGCGGAGGCGGTGGCCGCCCGGACGGGCCTGGCGGTGCTGGTCGACGACGACCTGCGCGAGACCGACTTCGGCGAGTGGGAGGGACACACGTTCGCGGAGATCCAGGAGCGCTGGCCCCGCGAACTGGCGGCCTGGCTGGCCGACCCCGACGTCGCGCCGCCCGGCGGGGAGAGTTTCGCGTCGACCGCCCGGAGGGTCGAGCAGGCGAGGGACCGCGTCGTGAAGGCCAACGAAGGCCGCAGCGTCGTCGTGGTCTCCCATGTGACCCCTATCAAGATGCTCGTCCGCTTCGCGCTGGGCGCTCCGCCGGAGGCCCTCTATCGGATGCACCTCGACCTGGCCTGCCTGTCGGCGATCGACTACTACGCCGACGGGCCCGCCGTCGTACGGGCGCTCAACGACACCGCCCACCTTTCCTGACAGCGTCCCCGCAGGGGACGACGCGCCGCGGGACCGCACGCTCGGCCGTGCCCCCGCGGCGTCGGCGTTTTCCGACCCGGACACGCCGTGCCCGCACGCGAGGGCGCTTGAAGTCCCCAGTTGAGGGTTTCGCCCTGTGGTTCTGGCGATTCGACGGACAAGTCTCCACCTAAAAGTTCAACGATACCGTTGAAGGTATGGATACCGGCATCGTGGACACCGCCCATCCCGTCGACGCCGCCTCCGTCATGAGGCTGCTCCCGGCCCGGCCACGGCTGCTCGCCCTGGGCGAGCCCACCCACGGCGAAGACCTTCTGCTCGAAGTGCGCAACGAGCTCTTCCGGCAGCTCGTCGAGCAGGAGGGCTACCGGACGATCGCGATCGAGAGCGACTGTCTGATGGGCCTGGTCGTGGACGACTACGTCGCCTCGGGCACGGGCAGCCTCGACGAGGTCATGGAGCGCGGCTTCAGCCACGGCTGGGGCGCGTCCGCGGCCAACCGGGAGCTCGTGCGCTGGATGCGCGCGTACAACGAGGGCCGGCCCGCGGCCGAGCGGATGCGCTTCGCCGGTCTCGACGGCCCGCTGGAGATCAGCCACGCCGCGAGCCCCCGGCAGGCCCTCACCGCTCTCCACGGCTACCTCGCGGCCCGGGTGGACGCGGACCTGCTCCCCTGTGACGCGGAGACACTCGACCGCCTGCTCGGCCTCGACGACCGCTGGGCCAATCCCGCCACGATGATGGACCCGTCCCAATCCGTGGGGCAGTCGGCAGAGGCCAGGAAGCTGCGGCTGCTCGCCGACGATCTCGTGGCGCTGCTCGACGCGGAGACGCCGCACCTGACCGCGGTGTCCTCCCGGGACGACTGGGACCGGGCGCACCTGTACGGGCGCGCCGCCACCGGCCTGCTGCGCTACCACCACTGGATGGCCGACACGTCACCGGGCCGCATGCCGCGGCTGCTGGGCCTGCGCAGTTCGATGATCGCCGCCAACCTCCTCGCCGTCGCCGAGCGGGGCCCGGCGCTGGTCCACGCCCACAACGCGCATTTCCAGCGGGACAAGAGCACGATGCGGATGGGCGACCTGCCGTTCGAATGGTGGAGCTCCGGCGCGATCGTGAGCGCCCACCTGGGTGAGGGATACGCCTTCCTGGCCACGGCCATCGGCACGATCCGGCACCAGGGAGTGGACGCCCCGCCCCCGGACACGCTCGAAGGGCTCCTGTACGCGCTCCCCGAGGACCGCTACGTCGTCGACGCCCGCCGCCTGGCCGCCGCCCTCGGCGACGCGCGGCCCGCCCCCCGCGAGTCCCCCTGGTTCGGCTACTCCGCGCTGGACCCGGCCCACCTCGACGCCTACGACGGGATCGTGTTCGTCAAGGACGTCACGCGGAGCTAGGCCCCGCCCGGCCCTGTCCGGCCGCCTGGCGGGAGTCCCTCGAGGGGCAGGACGACGCGGAAGGCGGCCCCGGCGCCGGGACGCGTCCGCAGCTCCACCCTGCCCCCGTGCGCGGTGACGATCGACCGGACGATGGCCAGCCCCAGCCCGGCGCCTCCGGCGCCGCTGCGGCTGCGTGAGCCGTCCACCCGATAGAAGCGGTCGAACACCCGGGCGGCCTCTTCCGCGGGCATCCCCGGCCCCTCGTCGGCGATAACGAGGACGCCGTCCCCGCCGGCCGTGCCGACGCCGATCCGCACCGGCGTGCCCGGCGGGGTGTGGGCGACGGCGTTGCCCACGAGGTTGGAGATCACCTGTCGCAGCCGCGCCTCGTCGCCGAGGACCGGAGCCTCGCCCGGCGGCCCGCCGTCAGGCCCGGTCAGCGTGACCTCCCGCCGGGGGTCCAGCGTACGCAGGTCGTTGTGGGCGTCGGCGGCGAGCGTCCGCAGGTCCATGGGCGCGAGATCCATGGGCAGGGCGTCCTCGCCCTCGTCCAGGCGGGCCAGCAGGAGCAGGTCCTCCACGAGCCGGACCAGGCGTCCCGCCTCGCTCTCGATACGGTCGAGGGTGAGGTCGACGTCGGGCAGCCCGCCCATCCGGTGCAGTTCCGCGAACCCCTTGATGCCGAAGAGCGGGGTGCGCAGCTCGTGGCTGACGTCCGCGACGAAGCGGCGCATCCGGGCCTGGGCCCGTTCCCGCGCGGCGAAGGCCCCCTCCAACTGGCCGAGCATGACGTTCAGGGCGGCGGCCAGCCGCCCGACCTCGGTCTGGGGCGCGGCCAGCGCGGGGACGCGCCGGGACAGATCGCCCCCGGCGATGGCCGCAGCGGTCTCCTCGATCGTCCGCAGTGGCCGCAACCCCCGCCGGACGGCGAACCACCCGATGACGGCGAGCGACGTCATGAGCGCCGCCGCGGTCGCCGCGCAGACCATCGTCAGGCGGCCGACGGTCGACCTGACCCCGCCGAGCGACGCCGCCACGACGACGCTGCCCCGGCTTGTCGCGGGCGTGGCCGTGAGTGCCGTCGCGGGGGCGGGCTGCGTCGTGGGGGCGGGCCGGGGGACGGCGACGACTCGCCATCCGCCGTCGGAGCCGGTCGCGTCGAACGGCCGCCCGCCCAGCCGCTCGACCGCGGCGGTGTCGAGCCGGGGCAGCGCCGGGCCCCGATCCCGCGGCCCGTCCCGCAGCCACCGGACGCTCTCCTGTTCGACGCCGCCGTCCGCGCTCAGATAGGCCACGTACACCTGGTCGATCAGGTCCATGCCGGGCACCGTGGTCAATGGTTGCGCGCTCAGTGGTTGCGGGCTCAGCGGTTGCGGGCTCTGCCGCTCGGACGGTACGGCGATCAGCCGGGCCGGGATCCGCGACAGCACCGCCGCCATCGGTGCGAGCTGCTGGTCCACGCGTCCGATGAGGTGGGCCCGCAGCGTGGCGACCGCGACCGCGCCGCTTACGGTCAGGCCCGCCGCGAGCAGGGCCATGGTGGTCAGCAGGAGCCGCCCGCGCAGCGACAGGCCCTTCGGCCGTGATCCAGGACGCTTCCATGACTCCGGCCGCTTCCAGGACCCGGACGGCGTCGTGGTCACGGCCGTGGCCCGCGCAGGACGTAACCCACGCCGTGCATGGTGTGGATCAGCTTGGGCCCGGCCCTGTCGATCTTGCGGCGTACATAGCTCACGTACGTGTCCACGATGCTGGAGTCGCCGGCGAAGTCGTACCGCCAGACGTGCTCCAGGATCTGGGCCTTGGACACCACCCTCCCGGCGTTGAGCACCAGGTAGTGGAGCAGCCGGAACTCGGTCGGCGACAGCCGCACGGGGGTGCCCGCCCGAATCACCTGATGGCCTTCCGGGTCGAGTTCGAGGTCGGCCACCCGCAGCGTGCGGTCCTCGGGAGCGGCCCCGGCCCGCCTGAGCACGGCCTCGATCCGGGCGAGCAGTTCCTCCAGGTCGAACGGCTTGGTGACGTAGTCGTCGCCGCCCAGACGCAGACCGTTGATCTTGTCCTGCGTCGTGTCGCGCGCGGTCAGGAACAGCACCGGCACCTGACCGGGACGGCCGCCGAACAGCGGGCGGGGAAGCTCCCGGAGACGGCGGATAACCTCGAAACCATCCATGTCGGGCAGCATGACGTCGAGGAGCACGAGGTCCGGCGGCGTGGTTTGCGCGGTCTCCAGGGCCTGAGACCCCGACGCGGCCGAGGTCACCTCGTAGCCCGCGAAGCGCAGGGTGGCCGCCAGCAGTTCCCGCACCACGGGTTCGTCGTCGACCACCAGCAGGTGCCGCCCGTCCACTCCGGCCTCCCTCCGCCGATCACCGGAAGAATAGGTACGCGGTGCTAAGCCCGCCGTACAGGCCGGCGCGTCACGCGTCCCGCCTGCGGAAGACGGCGACGGCGGCGCAGAGCAGGACGAGCACGGTGGCGGTCAGCACACCCGCGCCCGCGAGCGGCGCGAGCAGTTCGGTGCCGGGATGCACCGCGAAGATCCGCGCGCCCGCCGCGCTCGGCCACCAGGTGACGATCCACCTGGCCACCGGCTTCGGGAACAGACTCGCCATGCCGGGCAGGATCAGAAGGAACGTCCCGAGCGAGATGGCCCCCGCCGACCTGCGCAGCAGGAACCCGAGCGCCATTCCGTACAGCCCGATAAGGCCGGTGAACAGGCCCGCGCCCAGCAGCGCTGCGGGCACGCCGGGATCACCCGGTCCCACGCTCGGCACGCCCTGCGCCGCCAGCGCCGCCTGGCTGAGCGTGAACGACAGGAGCGCCAGCGGCGGCCCGACGAGGAGCGTGGTCAGCGCGACGACGGCCCCCTTGCCGAGGAGGAGGAGTCCGCGTCTCGGCACGGCGGTGATGCTGACCGGCATCGTTCCCGCGGCGTACTCGGTGGTCACGGCCAGTACGCCGACCGCGCTGACGAGCACCCCCACCAGCACGAGAGCGCGGAAGGCCGTCTCGGTGGGGTCGAAGGCCGCCCGGTCCGCGGCCGACGCGCCGAGGTACTCGCGTGCGGCCGCCGTGCCGAACAGATAGCCGTACGACCCGGCCGCCACCACAGCCCCGGCCAGGCAGCCGAGCATGGCCCGGACGCTGCGGAACTTCACCCACTCCGAGCGCAGCACGCCGTACGCGGTCATGAGGCGACCCAGGCGGCACTCGTGGCGAACTCGACGCTGTCGCCGGTCAGCTCCAGATAGGCGTCCTCGAGGGAGGCCCGCCAGGGCGTGAGTTCGTGCAGGACGATTCCGTGCGCACCGGCGAGACCACCGACCTCGGCGCCGGACATTCCGGTCACCATCAGGCCGCCGTCGACGCCCGGCCGCACGGTGGCGCCGGACTCCCGGAGCAGTGGGGCGAGCCGCCGCGCGTCGGGGGTGCGCACGAGCACCCCCTGCCGCGCGGCCGACTGGACGAACGCCTCCAGCCCGGTGTCGGCGATCAACCGCCCCCGGCCGATGACGACGAGGTGGTCGGCGGTGAGGGCCATCTCGCTCATCAGGTGGCTGGACAGCAGGACGGTTCTGCCCTCGGCGGCCAGGCTCCGCGTCAGCGTGCGGATCCAGCGGATGCCCTCGGGGTCCAGTCCGTTGACGGGTTCGTCGAGGAGGACCACCGGGGGATCACCGAGCAGCGCCACCGCGATGCCGAGCCGCTGTTTCATCCCCAGTGAGAACCCGCCGGGACGCCGGCCCGCCACGTCGGCCAGGCCCACGAGCCCGAGCACCTCCTCGACCCGGCGCCGTCCGATGCCGTTGCCGTACGCCAGAGAGAGCAGGTGGTCGAACGCGGTCCTGCGCGGGTGCACGGCCTGCGCGTCGAGCAGCGCCCCCACCTCCCGCAGGGGTACGGGCAGGTCGGCGTAGCGCCTCCCGCCGATCGTCGCGCTTCCGCTCGTCGGCCTGTCGAGCCCGAGGATCATCCGCATCGTGCTCGTCTTGCCCGCGCCGTTCGGCCCGAGGAAGCCGGTGACGACGCCCGGCCGTACGTCGAAGCTGAGGCCGTCCACGACGGCGACCTCGCCGTACCTCTTGGTCAGCTGCCGCAACTCAATCATGGGACGCAGCCTCGCCCACCGGTCTGCGCGACCTCTGAGAGGATCTGTGCGGTTCCTGTGAGCGGTCGGCCCCCGACCTGCGCCGGTGTCGTCCCACGCTCCCGCCCGGCGGGAGAACTCAGAGAGTCTTCACATGATCCCCAGCCGGTCCGGGGAATGATGCGGAAGCCGCTAGGCTTACCTTCACGGTGGACGAGCCGGCCGGGCGGCCGCGTCAGGGCCTCACGGCCCTGCCGAGGAAGGTCCGGGCTCCACAGGGCAGGGTGGTCGGTAACGCCGACCCGGGGTGACCCGCGGGACAGTGCCACAGAAAACAGACCGCCCCCTTCGCGGGGGTAAGGGTGAAACGGTGGTGTAAGAGACCACCAGCGCCCACGGTGACGTGGGCGGCTCGGTAAACCCCACCCGGAGCAAGGTCAAGAAGGGACGTTCTCCGGAACGTCCCGCGCGCGACGTTCGAGGGCTGCCCGCCCGAGCCGCGCGGGTAGACCGCTTGAGGCCGCCGGCAACGGCGGTCCTAGATGGATGGCCGCCGGTCAGCCCTCACGGCTGATCACAGAACCCGGCCTACAGGCCGGCTCGTCCACCTTCACATCCCTGATCTGGGCCGGCTCCCGGATCATTCCTGCCAGCAAGCCGATCCTTTAGACGGATTGAAGTGGGTTCTCGGTCGCCGAGCGCGTTCACCGGTTGTCGTATCCGGATCTCCAAGTCACAAGTGGTCTCATTCCTCGTCGCGGCCATGCAGGTAGTCCTCGAAGGTGGGGCGTCGATCCCTTCGGCGCGACAACACGATTGCGGCCACCAATGCGGCAGGGACCATCGCGAGCCTGAGCGCCCGGCGGCCCAGTCGACGGACCACCGTGAGCAGTTCCTTGAGCGACTGCCAAGGGTGTCTCAGGGCCATGACGGTCAACATGAAGGCCGCGCCGCCGAGGCTGATCCCCGAGAAGTCGTCGGGGTCGTCTCGCTCCTTCTCCCTTGTCACGGTGCGGAACTGAAGGTGCAGGGCAGGAGCTTGATGCTGCGGACCAATGGAATCCCCCCAAGTCCCCATGGACATCAGGGTCGCAATTGAGCCGAGATCGTGAGCGTACATCAGGGAGCTTCACGTGGCTCTCCACTGTGCGCGCCGGGCTTGTAGCCACGGGCATAATGTGCTGATGCTCCAAATCGATCGCGGCTACACGATCCAGGATTCGACGTGCGAATGCTGCGGCGAGCAGCGCCGGCAGTCCCGCGGTTTCGTACACAAGCAGGGAGTCGGCAAGTACGCGGTCTTCTTCGCGACCTGCTACCACCATCACGGCATCCATGAAGCGTGGATAGACGTAATCTTCGATGATCAGTGGGGCGCCGAGCACCTGGAAGTGCCCTGTGACCGGCGGGTCACCTTCGGTTGCAGAGTCGGGCCGGTCGAAAACAGCCCGCTCCCGGCCTGCACTCTCGTCAACGCAGCCGCCGTGGCTCCTGACGAACCTCTCTATGGGCGCAAACTGTCGCGAAATGAAGCTCTTTCACACCCGATGCTGAAGGAGTACTGGGAGGTGGTCGACCATATCCTCGAAGCGGAACAAATGCTCCGCAGTCATATTTACGGTCCGCAACCCTGATGCAGTGGGCACAGTGCTGGACCAGCGCGGCCTTCGCCGGATGCATCACGCTACGTCCCGATCGTGGTGGAAGACGTCATGTAGCCAGTGATCGAAGTACCTGCGTACAGCGTCGCTGTCCCGAGGGTTCAGGGCCAGCCATTCCCGGGCGGCCCGGACCATCTCGGCCTTGGCAAGGTCTTCCTCGGCCGGCTTGAGCTCCACCCAGTCCGTGAGATCACCCCACAGGTTGTACATACTGACCGCGTACTCGTACTCACCGCTGGTGATGACCTCGATCGTGTCCCCCATGAACTGCAGCCCCAGCTCGTAAAGGTCGTCTGCCTGAAGGAGCTGTCCCGCAGCCTGGAGGTGTCCACACCGCCGGTGCCCGCCGAGGCCATCGAGGCGGTCACCACCTGCCTGACCCGCATCGCCGTGGCCCGTCACGGATTCCTCCCGGTGATCCGCACCCTGTCCCGCCGCGAACGCGCCGCCGATCCGATCGCAGCGTTCTGAAGCCCTGTACTTCCGAGAACATCAGGCGTCAGAGCGCAACAGATCATTCAGCCGGAATCTCACCCGCCTCCCGAGCACGACCCGTCGCCCGGGTCTTGGGACCTGAACCAGGCTGTTTCGGCTGACTGCGTTCGCTGCGGTCCGGCCTGTAGGCCGGGGTTCGAATTCGGCACGCTCCCTACCGGCGACAACGGCGCACAACCTGTCGTCGATCTGGGAAACACTTCCGCTGGCGGCGCGGGCGGTGCGGCGGAGTGCCGGCGAACGAGACCGAGAGATCGGGACGGGGGCCGACGCCGTATGGGGACGCTCCGACTCGTCCACCTTCCGTCCCTCCAAGCCTTGTGCTCAGGCTTCCGGCACCCGCGCGAGCCCGCTCGGAGACTGGCCGTGGTAGCCCAGCCGGCCCGTCATGTGGATGCCGTGGGCGTCGGCCCTTCCACGCTTGCCGGCAAGCCTGCCGAAATTGGTTGGCGTGACGGGTCCCCGAGTGCCTAGCGTTGATTCCCCCCATGGGCGCGGAGGACGTGCCCTGTCTGCGGCTTTGTATCAGCGAATGGAGGTGCGGAGCGGAATGACATGTCACCTGGTCGCGCTCTGCTTCGATGCGCACGACCCGCTCCGTCTCGCGCGCTTCTGGGCCGGCGTCCTGGGCTGGGAGATGACCGAGGACCCCCAGGACGGCATCACGCTCCTGCCGAGCGATGACACCGGGTTCCGGATCCGATTTCTTCCTAGTCAGGAGCAGAAGACCGGCCAGAATCAGATGCACTTCGATCTGACGAGCACGTCCCTTGAGGACCAGCAGCAGACGGTGGCGAGGGCGCTCGGGCTCGGCGCCCGGCACATCGACATCGGTCAACGTCCGGACGAGGATCATGTCGTGCTCGCGGACCCCGAAGGCAACGAGTTCTGCGTCATCGGGCCGGACAATCAATTCCTCGCCGACTGCGGCTTCATCGGAGCGCTGGCATCCGACGGTTCGCAGGAGGTCGGGTACTTCTGGAGCAAAGCACTGGGCTGGCCGTTGGTCTGGGATCAGGACCAGGAGACCGCCATTCGCTCGCCGCACGGCGGTCCGAAGATCACCTGGGGCGGTCCGCCGCTCATGCCGAAGACCGGGAAGGAGCGGCTGCATTTCGACCTCGCTCCACCCGCCGACGGCGATCAGCAGGCGGAGGTCGACCGTCTCATCTCCCTCGGGGCGACGCGCATCGACATCGGTCAGGGCGAGGTCAGTTGGGTGGTCATGGCCGATCCCGACGGCCACGAGTTCTGTGTGCTGACCCCGCGATAGCGCTGACGCGGCGTCCAGATCCGGACCGTTGCTCCCGCCGATCGTAAGCCCCTGCAACACAGGAAAATGGGTACAAACGTCGCCGGATTCGGTGCAAGGCTGAGCGCGTGAACCAAACGCACACCGTGGTCCTTGTCGAGGGAATCAGTGACAAGTCGGCCATCAAGGCGTTGGCCGAGCGCCGGGGCCGGAACCTCGCGGCCGAAGGCATCTCCGTTGTGGCGATGGGCGGCGCCACGAACATCGGGGCGTACATCGGCAAGTTCGGCCCTCCCGGTCGCGATCTCCGGCTGACGGGTCTGTGCGACGCCGGCGAGGAAGGCGCCTTCCGGAGGGGTCTCGAGCGCGCCGGCTTCGGATCCGACCTCACCAGAAGCGATCTGGAGGCGCTCGGATTCTTCGTGTGCGTGGCCGATCTGGAAGACGAGCTGATCCGCGCCCTGGGCACCGCCACGGTCGAATGCGTCGTCGATGCCCAGGGCGAGCTCAGCTCGTTTCGCACACTGCAGAAGCAACCCACATGGCGCGAGCGCAGCACCCACGACCAGCTGCGCCGGTTCATGGGAGCAGGCAGCGGCCGGAAGATCCGCTACGCGGGCCCGCTCGTCGCGGCACTGGAGCCCGAACGTGTGCCGCGACCGCTGGACCTGCTGCTGGCCCACCTGTGAGGCTGCTCATGCAGGGGACGAGCCGACTGCCGGAGCGCTGCGCCAGGTCGAGGTGTGGATCGCATCGTCAACCTCCTGCGCGGCGCGTGACCCATTCGCCGCAACGCCGGGCTTGACCTTCCGTCACCGGCCCACCGTCCTGTGAACGGTGCCGGGGCGGACGCGTGGGATCAGGCCAGCGGATGCTGTGTGTGGTTGCGTCCACGGGAGTGGTGTAAGAGTTTCCGCTGGCAGAGGCGTGGCGTCATGAATCCCTGCTGGTGACGATCCGCCGGTAGCGGAGCACCGGGTGTGGGCATGTGCGGCGCCAGGACACCAGCCGCGCCGCCGAGCCGCGGGCCGCGAGCTGATGGTCAAGCTGATCGAGTCGCTCAGCGCCGGCGTCCCCATTGAACCTGCCGCAGGTGAGGTGCTGGGGCGGATCGGCGTCGGCTGCCCGACCAGGGACAGCGATGCGCGAATGCAGCCGGAGGCCCGATCTTGTGTCACCGTTCGCACTGGACTTCTTCGCGTACCCGCTCAGATCGGTCAACGGCGCACCCGATAGCGCAGGTGAAGCACCCGGTTGCCCTGAATCACCACGTCAGGATCCTCCAACAGGTGCTGCGCGTGGACCGACCCGAAGTAGCGCTTGCCGGACCCGAACACGACGGGTACGACGTCCATGCGCACCTCGTCGACCAGACCCGCGGCAAGCACCTGGCCACCGACGTCGCCGGCGGCGACCTCGATCAAGCGGTCACCCGCAAGCTCCTGCGCCTTGGCCATGGCTGCCTCGACGCCGTCGACGAAGTGAAACGGCGCCTCGGGGTCCCAGCCCTCGGGCTGCGGCCGGTGCGTCACGACGACCACGTGGTCGATCCCGCTCGGTGGCTTTCCGTCCCAGCCGTCCGTCAGGTCGAAGACGTGGCGGCCGACGATCGTGACTCCGATCTGGTCCCAGTACGTCCGGGTGTAGTCGTAGGACGTCTGCGACACCTTCAGCTCGCCGCTCTCGTCCAACGGGACGTCACCGCTGGACAACCAGTCGAACAGCGGTCCGGGCTGGTCATTCTCGTCCGCGACGAAGCCGTCCACCGACACCGAGCTGTACATGACCACCTTGCCCACGGGGCTCTCCTCTGCTTTGGGGTGCCCCAAATTAGCGTGTCGTGAGCTGTCGCTCTTGTAAGAAATCAATCGGCCGGCAGCGGCCAGCCGTCCATCACGTGGCCGGGATGTTCGCGCAGGAACCGCCGCCGGACTTCGACGTACCGGGTCGGCGTGAGCCCGGTGAACGCCCGGAACTCGTGGCCGAAGTGGGCCTGGTCGAAGTAGCCTGCGCCACTGGCGAGGTCGCCCCAGTCGATCGGTCCGGCGGGGTTGATCGCGAACACGGTGGCGGTGAAGCGGTAGGTGCGGGCCAGCCGCTTCGGCGTGACGCCGATCAGCTCCTTGAACCGCTGTGCCAGATGAGTGCCGCTGACACCGGCTGCCACGCTCAGGTCGCCGATCGCCGCCGCCCCGCTGGTCGCCGCGATGACGCTGCTCGTATGGCGGACCAGCCCCAGGCCGGCGGTCTCGCACAGCCGTCGCATCAGCTCCTGCTCGAGCAGCGTCAGCATCTCGTGCGGTCCGTCCGCCGTGGCCAGCCGGTCTCGCAGCTCAGCAATGGCGGGCCGGCCCCAAACCTGCTCTACTGTCACCGGCCGGTCACACAGCTCGGCCGCGGGCATCGGCAGGAACGGCGCCAGCCCCCACGGTTTGACGTGCACGCCGACGGACCGGGTCCGGGGTGGGTAGCCGAACTCCAAGGCGCGGGTGGGCATGGTGACCACGCAGCCGTCGGCGTACTCGGCCGTCTCGATGTCGGTGCCGGCGCGGATGCGGAACGGCGCCCCGAGGTTGACGATGAGCAACGCCGACGGCATCGGCGGCAGCGTCAGCCGGGGGTACGGCGGCGCACCCTCCAGGTAGTAAAGGTCGTCGATCAGCTCGTCCAGCGGCGGTCGCGGCACTCTGGACACGTACTCCACGACCACAGCATCGCCGCCACCGTGTTCGCGATCAACCTCGCCGGCATCGCGCCGACCTCGTCCAGCGCGGGGTCGAACACGTCCGGCGATCACGCCCTGGTTGCCGAACCGGGGTCAGGCGGAGAATCCGTTGTAGGCCTCGGCCTTGTTGGTGGCCGCGGTCACCCGTGCCCGCAGCCCCGAGTCGGCGAGGAATCGCAGCAGCGCCACGTTCCGCATCACGCTCCCGACATCCCGGAACGCCTTGTAGATCTGGCTCTTACGCGAGTTCGACGACAATCGGCGCTTCAGCGTCACCGAAGACACTTTGCATTGTGAAGAGCCGGAGGGGAGGGCCTATCGATAGTGACACGGCCGAAATTCGTCGAGGAGCCTTCACCCCGCGACTGGCTCCCGTTCTCGAGCAGGACGTTGGGGAGTTCGAACGTCGTCCCCGTGAGACGATCTGACCGTCTACGGCTCGCCCGGGAAGAACATCGGCCCCTCGCCCCACAGGGAATGCCACATCAGCGCCAGTGCGAAGAAAACGCCTGTCCCGATCGTGGCGCCCAGCAGGAGAGTCACCACGACCAGCTTCACCAGCGCGTGCGGAGAGCGCCGGGTTTGGCGCTGGGGAAGCGTCATATCAATAATCCTTCGTCACCAGTCCCGACTGGTCAATCCTGTTTTCGGAGGAGGTCCGGACCGCACATGGATTCGGCGGACGATGGGAGGGACGGCGACGCGGTTCTTGGATCTCGGCGATGTGCCGCGGCTCGAAGACCCGCAGGTATCGCAGAACCACATCCGCATTCCGTTTACTGACGTCTTCCGGCATGTCCGGGCCCTGCCGTACGGACCCTATTTCTGGTCGGAAACAAGTCGTAGATGCTGATTTTAGCTGTCCATGGGAATCGTCGTGGATGGGTCAGGGAATCTGGGAGACGTGACATCGCTCCGCCACCTCCGTGAATGTCTCGGCGAACTCGATGAGCTGGAGCGCAGCATCAAGCACGGCATCGACAGCATGTGCGGCAAGCTGTATCGGGCCATCGACTGGCAGCGGCGGTTCGAGGCCGACGTGTCGCACGAACTGCGCACCCCGATCGCGGGGCTGCGGGCACAGCTGGAGGAGGCCCGGCTGCATCCCAGCGAGATCGACGTGGACGACCTGCTCGAACGGGCGCTCAACGACGTGGAACGGCTGCAGGCGCTGGTCGACGACCTCTACCTGCTGGCTCAGCTTCAGGCCGCCGCCCAGCCGGCCGAGCCGTCCCTGCTGGACCTCGGGGATCTCGTGCAGAGCGAACTGGCCCGGCGCTCCGACAGGCTCGACGTGAAGGTGCAGGTCGTCCCCGGAGTTCTGGTGCGCGGTCTGGACGCGCGGCTCAGGCGAATGCTGTCCGAACTGCTCGACAACGCGCAGCGGCACGCCAAGACGGTCGTGTTCGTCCAGGTCCGGCGTACGGCCGATCTGGCGGAGCTCGTGGTGGCCGACGACGGCGACGGAATCGGGGAGGAGGATCGGGAACGGATCTTCGATCGCTTCACCCGCCTCGACGCCGCCCGCTCCCGCGACCGCGGCGGGACCGGCCTCGGCCTGGCCATCGTGCGGAACATCGCGTACGGCCACGAGGGCGAGGTACACGTGGAGCGGTCGCCGGCAGGTGGTGCGGTCTTCGTCGTCCGGCTCCCGCTGGCCTGACCGGTCGCCCAGGGCGGTCTGGAGCACGACGCGTCATACGGGGGGCTCAGCCGGGCTTCACAGCCCGGCTGAGGGGCCTCAGCCCTGCGGAGAGTCCACCGAGCCGTCCGCATAGGTGATTTCCGGCATCGGGGGCGACGACGCGCCGGTGAGCATCGCGCAGGTGACCATGCCGACCCCGCCCCCCGCCGGATCCTCGGTGGCCACGCAGGCCACCCGGGACGTGGTGGGGGTCTTCGCGGAGGTGTCGACCGGCCGGGACACGCGCTCGGCGTCCATGGTCACGGTGCAGGTCCGCGACTTCGGTCCCTCGTCGCAGCCGTACCAGTAGGGGGTGTTCATCGGCCGGTAGTTGGGATTGTTCTGGGCCCGCATCGGGTTGGGATCCGGGCCGTGGAGCTCGGCGGTGAGCCGGATCCGCTGCCCCTCGGCCAGCTTGAAGCGGCACTGCCGTCCGTCCGTGGAGGTCTCGTTGGTCTCCGCGGCGCAGCTCACCGGAGCGCCCGACACCTTCACACCCCACCCGGTGAGCATCACGACGGAGAAGTCGTACTGCTTCCTCTCCGTGCTCGGCTCGGGGGCCGGGGTGTCACCCGGGACCGTCACGTGGCTGGCACCGTCCGGGCCGGGGATGGTCAGCTTGTGCAGCACCGTGGTGAGATCCTCGGCGGACCTGGCGAACTGAGGTTTGGGTGCTCCGGTGGCGGCGGCCAGCTGCCTCAGACCGTCCTGCCGGCTCTTGGGCACCTGGTAGCCGACGAACCGGAACTCCAGGGTCAGCCCGGCGGCGGCGATCCTGTCCCGGATGGCTTTCCGCAGTGCGACCTGGTCCTCGGTGCATGCGTCCTCGCCATGGCCGGTCACCACGACGATCCGGTTGCTCTTCTTGCCACGGAACGGATAGAGGCCGGAGAAGTCGTCGATGGCCGCGAGGACGCCGTCCCCCAGGGTCGCCGCGCCGGACGGGGTGAGGGTGCGCGCCGCGGTGGCGATCCTGTCGCCCTGGCCCCGGCCGGTGGGCACGACCTCGGCGGTGGTGCCGGTGGCGCCGCAGGTGCCGCCGAACCGGCGCACCGAGAGCGCGTCGCCGTCTCCGGAGTTGCGGGCCGCGGAGCCTACGGCGGCGGCGATCGCGCCGAACCGGCCGGCCGGCCCGGCGGAGGCGTCCACCAGGAACGCGGTGCGGTAGTCGGGAACCAGCACGAACCAGACGTAGGCGCCCGCGCCCGCGACCACAGCGGCGACGGCGAGGAGCACCGCCACCACGCGACGGCCCCTCCTGCGCGGCCCGGTCATCGCGGGGCCTTCGGCAGAGTGAGCCGGAGCGCGGCGAGTGCTCTGTTCATGGCGTCCACCTCGTGGTTGTAGCGGTCGGCGATCGCGGTGTAGTCCGTGGGCGCGACGGTCCTCGACCGGGCGGCGTCGAGCAGGTCCCGGGCGGCGGGGACCAGTTCCTTCTGCAGGTCACGCAGGCCGATGGCTCTGCGCTGGATGTCCCGGGTGGCAGGGGTCCTCGCCCGGTCGGCGAGCACCTTGAGCTGCGCGTCGGCGTCGCCCGTCCCGGCCCGGTCGAGCTCGCGCTCGGCCACGTCGAGCCGGCCGGCGCCGATCGCGGCCACCGCGGCGTCGACCCGCTTCGCGGTGGGGTCGAGGATACGGATCACCTCGTAGGCGTTCGTCCGCACCGGTTCGGTGTTGGTGAGCCAGTCGAGGGCCACCCGCAGCTGCTCCGGGGTCTCGGTGAAGACAGGCTCCGGCGCGCCGACGGCCGAGGCGATCCGGCTGAGCCGGTCCCGCTGGTCGTCCGGCACCCGATAGCCGACCAGCCGAAACTGGATCTTCAGGCCGGCCGAGGCGATCCGCTGCCGGATCTCGTCCTCGGCGTACTGGGCGTCGCAGGCGTCCGCGCCGTGCCGGGTGACGACGACGACCCGGTTGACCTGGGTGGCGCGCAGGGGCCAGAACCCGGAGAAGTCGCCGGCCGCCTCGACGATGCCCTTCACCAGCGTCGGCCTGCCGCCCGCGGGCACCCGTCGCGCCGCGTCGGAGATCCGGCTCCGGTTGCCGGTGCCGAAGTCCACCAGCCGGGTGGTGTTGCCGTCCCGGCCGCACTCGCCGCCGAAGCTGCGCAGGCCCAGCGCGTCGTCGTCTCCGGAGTTGCCCACGGCGGTCTCCAGCGCCCCTGCGACGTCGGTGGCGTCCGCGCTGGCGTCGATGAGGAACTGGGTCTTGTACGCGGGGGACAGGGCCGGGATCAGCCAGTTCACCGTCGCCCAGCCGCCGCCGGCGATGAGGGCGGCCGCGGCGACGGCGAGGACCAGGGGTTTGAAGTCGACGGCCAGATGGATGATCAGGTCGCGGCCGGCCTGGAGGATCCAGCCCAGGCCGAAAACGCGCGCCTCCTGCCGTACCTCGTCAGGGCCGGTGTCCGTCTCCTGGCTCACCCCCGGCCGATCCGGATGTCGCGGCCCGCCTGGTTCACCCGGCCGAACCCGGAGACCGTGGCGTTCTGGTTGACGGTGGTCTGCCGGCCGGCCGGGGGCAGCAGCGGGGTGAGCTCCTCGTCCACGATCCGGCGCAGTTCCCGGGCGGCCTCGGGGTCGGCGGCCGCCAGCCGGCGCAGGCGTTGCCGCCACTCCACCACCAGGGCCTGTTCGGCCTGCTCGTCGCCCGCCTCCCGGGCGGCCAGCAGTTCCGTACGGGCCTCCGCGAGGTCGGCCTCGACCGCCGGCGCCTGCTCCGGGCGGGCGCGCCGCCACAGCGCGACGACGGCCCTGCGGCCGTCCTGCCACCCCTCGGTCGCCAGCACACCTACCAACGCGGAGGCCGCGGCCAGCGCGAGCGCGTCCATTGCACTCCCCCAGACGAGCGTGATCGACGGGCCTTCCGAGCCCCGGCTCAGGGACAGGATCGGCCGGGGTGGTGGCGGAGTCGAAGACGGGCTGCCTATGGGGGCATAGGCGACGGCTATGCCCGCAGGTCACCCAGGTCGGAGGAGGCGGGCACCTTACCCGGGGCGGAACGGGCCAGCCCGCGGACGGTCCGGGCCGCGAGCGAGCAGAACGCCTCGGCGAGCCCGCCCCGGTCCTCGCGCCGGCGGGCCGCGACGACCGTCGCCGGCGGCAGGCCGGTGAGCTCGATCATCCGCAGGCCCGTCGGCAGCGCGGTGTCCCTGTAGTTGTACGGAGCCGGGCACACCACCCGGTTCAGGCGCACGCTGAGCAGCACTTCCTCGGGGGTGGCGCCGGGCGCGCCGCGGTATCGGGGCGGCTCGTCGTTGCGCTGCTCGTCCATGGTCCACCAGCGCACCGCGCGGACCGGGACCTCGGCGTGCACCGGGGCGAAGGCCTGGCCGAGCACGTCTGTGAAGTGGACGGCGTCCACGTCCCACAGGTCGTGTCCAGTGGACACGGCGAGCCCCCGCGGTTCGTGGAGCACCGGCTCCCAGGCGAGGCGTTCCGGGTCCACGGGCATGAACATCAGCGCCACGTCGATCTCGCCGCGGATCAGCGGCCGGTCGAAGTCGACCAGGCCGAGCTGCCGGGGACTCACCTGCACCTCCGGGTAGGCCTCGGCGAACGCGGTGAGCACGGTGAGGTGAATCTCGCGCGGCATCGGCAGCGCCACGCCCACCCGCAGCGTGCCCTCCCGCAGGCCGGCCACGTACCGGGCGGTCGAGGCCGCCTCGTCCACGGCGTGCAGCACGCCGCGAATCCGCTCGTAGAAGGCGGCCCCGGCCGGGGTGAGCCGGGTCCCGGACGGGTCGCGGACCAGCAGCGGGGTGCCCACCTGGCGTTCCAGGTCCCGGATCTGCTGGCTGAGCGTCGGCTGCGACACGTGCAGGCGGGCGGCGGCCCGGGTGAAGCCGCCGTACTCGGCGACCGCCACGAAGTACCGGAAATGGCGCAGTTCCATGTGTCCGTCCCCGTGGCCGCTTGTCGGGAGGTACCCGATGTGGACGCTCATCCGGATGTCGTGGCGACGCGCCCCGGCGTTACAGAGAGTCGCCGGCCGATCGTGAAGTGGAGTCGTGCGCCCGCTGCTCTCGCCTTCGGTCAGGAGCCGGTCCGTGCGCCGGCGATCGCCGCCACCGCGTCGGCGATCTGGGCGCGCAGCGTGGCGGGGTCGGCGGCGAGTCCGGGGCTGAGTCGCGGGCCGAAGGGGCTCGCCGCCGACCAGGCGGTGGCGAGCGCCAGGATGGCCGTCAGCAGGAATTCCGGCGGGAAGCGCGCCTCCGGGGCGTCCGCGTCCCGCGCCGCCTCCATGGCCGACACCTTCGCACTCTGCGCCGCGTTGCGCAGGGCGACCTCGCCGGTCTCCTGTTCCAGGCCCGCCCATGCCATGAGCCGCATCAGGCCGGGCTGGGCCATCGCGAAGTCGAACACCCGCGCCGCGTATCCGGGCAGGTCGTCGGGGGTGAACCGCAACTCGTCGTAGACCCGTCGCAGGTTCTGCTCCAAGACGGTGGCGAACAGGGTCTCCTTGCTCTGGAAGTAGATGTAGAGCAGGTTCTTGTTGCAGCCGGCCGCCTTGGCGATGCGGTCGACGCGCGCCCCGGCGATGCCGTGGGCGGAGAACTCGTCCCGTGCCGCTTCGAGGATGCGTGCCTTGGTCGCCTCGGCGTTACCTGTCGCCACGGCGCCATCCTAGCGATTGACTAACCGGTTAGGTGAAGGCATAAGCTAACTAACGAGTTAGCTACAACAGAAGGGGCACGCTGATGGAAGCGCGTACATGGCTGATCACCGGAGTGAGCAGCGGCTTCGGCCGGGAGATGACGGAACGGCTCCTCCGGCGCGGCGACCGCGTCGCCGGGACGGTCCGGCGGATGGAGGCGATGGACGACCTGAAGGCGGAGTACGGCGACCGGCTGTGGCTCGCCCGCCTCGACCTGACCGACGGCCGTGCGATCGGGCAGGTCGTGGACCGGGCGTTCGCCGACCTCGGCAGGATCGACGTGGTCGTCAACAACGCCGGGTACGGCCTGTTCGGCGCGGCCGAGGAACTCACCGACGAGCAGATCGTCCACCAGATCGACACGAACCTGCTCGGCTCGATCCGGGTGGTCCGCGCCGCGCTGCCTCACCTACGCCGCCAGGGCGGCGGCCGCCTCATCCAGCTCTCCACGTACGGCGGTCAGGCCGCCAACGCGGGCGCGTCCCTGTATCACGCGAGCAAGTGGGGCATCGAGGGGTTCATGGAGTCGACGGCCAAGGACGCCGCCCCGTTCGGCATCGGCGTGACCATCGTCGAGCCGGGCAGCGTCCGCACGCGATTCCGTGACGGAGGCGCGAGGCTCGCCACGCCGATGAGCGCCTACGACGACAGCCCGGCCGCGCTTACCCGAGGCATCCGCAACCCGGCGCTGCCGTCCGTCGGCGACCTCGCGAAGACGGCCGCGGCGATTGTCGGCTGTGCGGACCTGGACCCCGCGCCCGTACGGGTCGCCCTGGGCAGCGACTCCTACACCCACATCCGCACAGCACTCACCGATCGGCTCGCGGAACTGGAGGCGGGACGGGACCTCGCCTTCTCCACCGACTCCGCCGACGCCGGTGCGGGCGCAGTGGCCGCGCGCCGCTGAATCGCGCGCACGCGAAGAGCCGGAGCCGGGTCAGGAGAATCGCTCGACGGTCACGGGGACCGGTCCCGCGTGGCGCATCGCCGTCGTCAACCGTCGCAGCAGCGGCCCGAGGGCCTGGCCGGACGCGGTCCCCAGGTGGGCGGTGAGGTCGAGGCAGCAGGCGACACCGGGCCCGATCCGGCGCACCTCCCAGGTGAAGACGTCCGGGTCCGTTCGCAGTTCACCCGAGCCGATGACCCGGGTCCGCGGGTCGCCGGTCTCCCCGGCGAGCGTCACCACGTCCGCGAGGCGGGAAAGGTGCGGCTCACCGGCGAACAGGACGCGGTAGACCCGCGTGTCGTGGAACCCGCCGGGGACCCGGGGCGGGCTGAGACGCAGGGGAGGCGAGTCCGGCAGAGGCTGGTGGTCGTGGAACAGCGCCCGCAGCCGCGTCTCGCCGGGCAGTTCGCCCCCGCCGAGACCGCGGTACGCGGCCTCGGCATCGAGGCGGCTCACCGCGCGGGCCCGGGAGCGCAGTCCGGGGTCCTCGCGCATCGCACGCCCGAAGGCCGCGGAACTCCACCAGACGCCGTCGGCCGCGGTCCATCCGGCGGTGTCCAGGCCGACGGTCCTGAAGTCGCCGGTGAGCGCGAACTCCTCGACGACGATTCCCTCGGCCGGGGCGTCGTCCGTGCCCGCAGCCGAGGTGATCAGGTAGTAGTCGAGAGCCGCCTGCGATTCGGACTCGGCGGTGACCGCCGCCCGCCCGCGCCCGCGCGTGTCGCTGGTCATGGGCGCACCCTACTGACTCTGATCGCGGGTGGCCCGCCCGGCGTACGCGGGGGAGCGGGGCGGGATCAGTCGTGCGACATGGAGCTCATGTCCGAGCCGCTGCCGGAGCTCATGCCGCCCATGTCGTGGCCGGGTACGTTCCCGTTCTCGTCGGCCACCATGAACACTCCGGCCATCCCCATGTCCGAGTGGCTCTGGACGTGGCAGTGGTACATCCAGGCCCCGGGACCGACGCGCTCTCCGGCGATCACCTGGAAGCCGAACGACTCGGCCGGCCCGGTGATCTTGGTGTCGATGATCCGGGTCTGGTCCTGCGGGTTGTCCAGCAGACCGGTGCGGTTGTCCGCCCAGCGGTGCCCGTGCAGGTGCCAGGTGTGGAAGAAGTTCCCGTGGGTGACCACGATGAACTCCACGCGCTCGCCGATCTTCGCCATGAAGTGCGGGGCCTCACCGGCCTTGGCGTTGTTGACCGTCATGTCGTTGAAGAAGACGACGGCCTGCTTGTCCGGGAGGATGTCGCCCTTCCGGCGGACCACCAGCGCGCCGTAGAGCCCTCTGCTGATGCCGCCGGTGCCGTGGTCGGTCCCGACGACGTGGTCGTGGTAGTGCCAGTAGCCGGCGCTGCCGGGCTCGATGGTGCCGCCGGGGCGGCGGCCCGGCGCGTGGGTGCGCCAGACGTAGGTGCGCCGGCCTCCCGGCTCCACCACGCTGTCGCTCATCCTCGTGCCGTCGCTGGTGAACTCGTAGTCCACACCGTGCACGTGCAGGCTGGCGGTGACGTCGGTGTTGTTGACCAGCTCGATCTCGAGGGTCTCGCCTTCGACCATCTCGATGAGCGGGCCGGGGATCGTGGCCTTGCCGGGCTCCAGGCCGTATCCCAGCAGATTGTTCGGCAACTTCTCCGCGTAGAGGGTCATGCGGCGGACGTCGTCTCTCCCGGGCTTGCCCGTGACCTTGTCGGACGGCGCCGCGTTGGCCTCGCCCGCCCCGACCAGCGGTGCGAACGCGGCGGCCGTCGCGGCCGTGGTGAAGGCGCGCCGGGAGAACATGCCTCGCGTCGTACCCCTGCCTACCTCGGTCATGGTTCCCCAATCCGGTCATGACGCCTCACTGCCGTGAGGCTTTCGACGCCGTTGATAAGGCTTTTGATGGAAGTAGGCGATAGTTCTGCCAAAAAGTCAAGAAGTCAGTGTGTAAGCAAGAGAACTTTGTCACAGGACTGGATGAAGTGCGGTGAGGCTGCTACGTTGAGCCCAAACCGCCCACTTGACGCAACCGGAACTGTCGCAGTCCGCACCGTCTCCTGGGCATCACCTGGCCCTCGTCCACCCGCATACGCAACCATCCGCGACTCTCGGAAAGGCTCAGCGGTGCTTCGGCGACACCCCCCACGGCCGACATCCGCCCTGCACGGCCCGCCCTCTCATATCCCGGCGGACCTGCGGCTCGGACATGCCGGACCACGCTCCGGCGGCGCTGCCGCCGGGCGTCGCCGGCTCGGCGGCGCCCCGGTCTGAGACCGGGAAGACCCCTTCATTTCGGTCGCCGTCCCGACGGGACGGCCGCCTACCGCCGCACGCGATCCGTCCCCAGCGCCCGTGACGACGGGCTCCGCGGCGATCGCCCGCAGAACAGCGCGACGAACGGCGATGCCGCACGTCCGCGACGGCCCGAACCGCCCTGACCGCGTCACCGCGATGCCGGGATCAGGGATCAACCGGCGAGCGAGAGGAGAAGGAGACCGGCAAACCCTCGTGCCTCCCGGCATCTGCGTGCCCGGTCGCCGCCATGGCCGACCGCACGACCTCCGCAAGGTGCTGATCCAACCCCCCGAACCTGAAGGAGCGAACGATGGGTCGCAGAGACCTGCTCGTACACCCTCGGCCACCCGCCTGGCGCCGCGCTCTGATCACGGCGTCGAGCGCCGCCCTGACGCTGGGACTGGCGACGGTCCCCGCCGCGCAGGCGCAGGCCGCACCGGCCCTCCCCGCCGCGCAACTGCAGGCCCAGGCCAAGCCCAACCCTCCAGAACCAGACGCCGACAAACCCGATAAGCCTGATACGGATGGCAAGTCGGTCGGTGTGCTGGTGTTCCACGGCCCCGCCAAGGAACAGAGCGACCCGGTCGAGAAGGCCGCCGACTCGATCAAGGACCTGGGCAAGGACAACGGTTTCTCCGTCGAGGTGTCCGAGGACCCGGCGGTGTTCACCTCCAGCAACCTGGCGCGCTATCGCGGCGTGGTGTTCCTGTCCGCCAAGGGCGTGACGCTGAACGCCGCCCAGGAGGCCGCCTTCCAGGCGTACATCCGGGACGGCGGCGGGTTCGTCGGCGTCCACGACGCCGTACGCGCGCAGCCCGACTCGTCCTGGTTCACCGACCTGGTCGGCACCCGCCCCGCCGGCAGCCTGCCCCCGGCCGAGAAGGTCGTGGAGATCACGGCGAACGGGGACAACCCGCCGAACGAGACCAAAGAGAAGCTGGTCGACGGGAACAACAACAGCAAGTGGCTGACGTTCAACCCGACCGGCTGGGTCTCGCTGAAGCTGGAGCAGCCGAAGGCGATCGCCCACTACGCGCTGACCTCGGCCAACGACTTCCCCGGCCGTGACCCCAAGGACTGGACGCTGCAGGGCTCCCAGGACGGGAAGAGCTGGACGGACCTGGACAAGCGGACCGGGGAGACCTTCCCCTCGCGGTTCCAGACCAAGGAATACAAGTTCACCAACGGCACGGCGTACGCGTACTACCGGCTGAACATCACGGCGAACAGCGGTGAGCCCCTCATCCAGCTGGCCGAGCTGCGCCTGTTCGGTCCCGACGCCGGGCCTCCGCCGGACAGCCAGGTGCAGAAGGCCACGGTGGACTTCACCGACAGGCAGCACCCGGCGAACAAGGGCCTGCCGTTCAACACGACGCGGTCCGACAAGTGGATGAACTGGAGCCCGAGCCCGCTGGGCAAGGTCCAGACGGTCGCGCAGGTCGAGGAGTGGACCTACAAGGCGGGCCTGAACGGCAACGGCGCCTTCCACCCGATCTCGTGGTGCCGCGACTACGACGGCGGCCGGTCGTTCTACACCGGCATGGGCGGCACCGAGGACAGCTACACCAAGGACGAGCAGTTCAAGAGCCACCTCGGCGGCGCGATCAAGTGGGCGGCCGGCCTGGTCCGCGGCGACTGCCAGGCGACCATCGCGTCCAACTACAAGACCGAGCGGCTGACCGCGCAGAACCAGTCGGGCCAGCTCGACCAGATCGGCGAGCCGCACGGCCTCACCGTCGCCCCCGACGGCAAGGTCTTCTACGTCGGCAAGGCGGCCTGCCCCAGCGGCCCGATCGCCGACTGGAACAACCCGAAGGTCGGCCTCGGCTGCGGCACCATCCACCAGTGGGACCCGAAGACCAAGCAGGTCAAGCTCCTCACCACCCTCGCCGTCATGGGCAACCGCGGCAGCGGCGACGAGCTGGTGAAGAACGAGGAGGGTCTCCTCGGCATCGTGCCCGACCCCAAGTTCCAGGAGAACGGCTGGCTGTACGTCTACTGGATGCCGCACGAGTCGATCGACAGGGACAAGCGGATCGGCAAGCGGACGATCTCCCGGTTCACCTACGACTCCGCCACCCAGACGATCGACCAGAAGACCCGCAAGGACCTGCTGCAGTGGGACACCCAGATCCACAGCTGCTGCCACGCGGGTGGCGGCATGGCCTTCGACAAGGAGGGGAACCTCTACGTCGGTTCCGGTGACAGCAACTCCTCCGGCGGCTCGAGCGGTTACTCCGGGAACAACTGGACGCAGGACTACAAGGGCACCTCGTTCCAGGACGCCCGCCGCACCGCCGGCAACACCAACGACCTGAACGGCAAGATCATCCGTATCCACCCGGAGGCCGACGGGACGTACACGATCCCGAAGGGCAACCTGTTCACGGGTAAGGAAGAGGGCGGCGGCAAGACCCGCCCGGAGATCTACGTGATGGGTGTTCGCAACATCGCGCGGATCCAGTGGGACAACGTGAACGACTGGCTGACCGCCGGATGGGTCGGTCCCGACGCGGGCGGCCCGAGCGAGATCTGGGGTCCGGCGAAGTACGAGACCGCGACGATCCTCACGTCCGCGGGCAACCAGGGCTGGCCCTACTGCATGGGCAACAAGCAGCCCTACCGCGACCGCAGCAACGTCGACGCCAACCAGCCCGCCGACTGGTACAACTGCGACAACCTGAAGAACACCTCGCCGCGCAACACCGGCCTGGTCGACATCCCGCCGGCCCGCGACAACATGATCTGGTACTCGCCGCAGGGCGGCGGCCCGGTCTACCCGAAGCGGACCGACGGCAGCGGCCTGCCGACCTACAAGCTGGGCGACGAGACCTTCACCCAGCCCTACCTCTCCGGCGGCGGCCAGGCGGTCATGTCCGGGCCGACCTACCACCGCTCCGAGGTCGACACCGACAGCGGTGTCGCGTGGCCCGCGTACTGGGACGACAAGTGGTTCATCGGTGACGAGTCCAACGCGAACAACCGGGTCGCCGTCACCGTCGACCCGAAGGGCGTCAAGGACGCGAAGCCGCCCGTCTTCGCCGAGGACCTGCGCTCCATCATCCAGCCCGGCGGCGGCGCCACCCAGCTGCAGTCGTGGATGGACGCCAAGTTCGGCAAGGACGGCGCGCTGTACATGCTGGACTACGCCGGTGGCTTCTTCAGCCTGCACCCCAACCAGAAGCTGATCCGCATCACCTACCAGGGTGGTCCTGCGACGCCGAACCCGAGCCTGGCCACGGTGCGCCCGGAGCGGCAGAGCACGCCGAAGACGGTGGTGTTCTCCCACACCAGGGCCGGCGGCGTGAAGTGGGAGTGGGACTTCGGTGACGGCAGCAAGCCGTCGACCGAGGCCGACCCGACGCACACCTACAAGGACTTCGGCACCTACAAGGCCAAGCTGAAGGTCACCTACGCCGACGGTGAGGTGGCGACCGGCGAGGTCACCGTCGAGATCGGCTGCCCGGCGCCCGACGCCCGGCCGACGGTCCGGCTGCTCGACACCGACACCGGCGTGGCCAACCGCGTCGTCGCCGGCGGCTGCACGATCAACGACCTGATCGACGACGAGCGCACGTGGTCGAACCACGGCGAGTTCGTCAGCCACGTCAACAACCAGGTGAACGAGTTCCGCAAGGCCGGCGTCATCGACAACCGCGAGGCCACCACGCTGAGCAAGGCGGCGGCGCAGTCCGAGATCGGCAAGACGAACGGCTACGAGACCGTCTTCGACGGGACCGCGCAGTCCCTGCAGGGGTGGTCGCAGGCTCCGACCGGCCAGTTCATCCTGCAGCAGGACGGCACCCTCCGCACCTCGGGCGGTATGGGCATGCTGTGGTACTCCGCCAAGGCGTACGCCGACTTCTCGGTGCGGCTGCAGTTCCGTGACGTCGCGCCCGGCACGGCTCGGGCCAACACCGGCGTGTTCGTCCGGTTCCCCGACCCGCGGACCCCGCTGGACCAGCGTCCGGCCGGGAGCTGCGGCACGGTCGGATCGGCCCGCACGTCGGAGGCGTGGGTCGCGGTCTACTGCGGCCACGAGATCCAGATCTACGACGGCGACACGGGCGAGCCGCAGAAGACGGGCTCGATCTACAACTTCCAGCCGAACACCATGGACAAGGCGGGGGCGACCCCGAAGGGCCAGTGGAACGACTACGAGGTCCGGGTGGTCGGGCAGCACTACACGATCATCCGCAATGGCGTCGTGATCAACGAGTTCGACAACACCCCGGGCAAGTCGTCGTCCCGCGGCGGCGACCCCGCCACGGACCTGCGTCAGTTCGTCAGCGGGTTCATCGGGCTGCAGAACCACAGCAACACCGACCTGGCGGAATTCCGCAACGTACGCGTGCGGGAGCTCTGACCCGGTAGCCGGGCGGGGGGAGTCCCCCCGCCCGGCCCTCACCCCATGACCTCAGGCGGACGGACGCCGTTCGTCCGCCCACATGCACGTTCTGTGAGGTGCGACCTCAGATGCAGTTATTGACAGGAAGGCTACGCGGGGCGCTACGCGCCGCCGTGGCCGTGGTGCTGTTGTGCGTGGCGCTGCCGGCGCTGTGGCTGTCGCCGGCCGAGGCCGCCGCGCCGCAGCCCGAGGCGCGGCAACAGGTCAGCCAGGCGGCGGCGCAGGTGCTCACCTGGACCGCCGACAACAGCATGACCGCGTACAAGGACGCGCCGACCACGGCGGTCGCGGGACCCACGACGATCGTCTTCGAGAACAGCATGGCGACCGGCAGCACGTTCGGGATGACGCACACGCTGACCTTCGACACGACGACGCCCGGATACAACCACGACGTCACCGTCAACATCATCGCGAGCCCGTACGACGCGGACGGCGGCCGGCACGAGGTCCAGGTGAACCTCACCCCCGGCACGTACCGCTTCTTCTGCGCGATCCCCGGTCACCAGATGGTCGGCGAGCTCGTGGTCACCTCCGGTGGCCCCACCGACACGACCGCGCCGCAGGTCTCCGCCAACGTGTCGGGCGAGAAGGACGCGGACGGCAACTACGTCGGTTCCGCGACGGTGACGGTCTCGGCGAGTGACACCGAGTCGGGTGTGGACAGGGTGGAGTACGCGCTGGACAACGGGGCGTTCACCACGTACTCGGCTCCGGTGTCGGTGAAC
>NZ_JABBWX010000011.1:0-105899 GCF_014161375.1 Microbispora sp. H10830 | reverse complement strand
GTCGTTCAAGGTGGTCGCGCCGCCGGCGAAGGACACGACCGCGCCTCAGGTGTCGGCGCAGGTGGCCGGTGACAAGGACACCAACGGCAACTATGTGGGGTCGGCCACCGTCACGATCTCGGCGAGCGACAGCGAGTCCGGGGTCGACACGGTCGAGTACTCTCTCGACTCGCAGCCGTTCGCGCTCTACTCGAAGGCGCTGACGGTCGACCAGCCGGGGGCGCACCGGGTGAGCTACCGGGCCACGGACAAGGCGGGCAACACCTCGGCGGTGGCGTCGGTGACGTTCACGGTCGTGGTTCCGCCGGCCAAGGACACCACGGCCCCGCAGGTATCGGCCGGCGTGTCGGGCACGAAGGACGCCGACGGCAACTACGTCGGTTCGGCCACCGTGACGGTCTCGGCGACCGACACCGAGTCGGGTGTCGACAAGGTCGAGTACGCGCTGGACGGCGCGGCGTTCGCGGCCTACACGGCCCCGGTCTCGGTGAACAAGACCGGGTCGCACACGGTGCAGTATCGGGCGACCGACAAGGCGGGCAACACCTCTCCGGTCGGGTCGGTGACCTTCAAGGTCGTCGCACCGGAGCAGAAGGACACCACGGCCCCGCAGGTGTCGGCCCAGCTCAGCGGCAGCATGGACTGGGCCTGGAACTACGTCGGCTCCGCCACGCTCACCATCTCGGCGACCGACGGGGAGTCGGGCGTGGCCACGGTGGAGTACTCCCTGGACGGGCAGCCGTTCGCGCTGTACTCCAAGCCGGTGGCGGTGGGTCAGCCGGGGGCGCACACCGTGAGCTACCGGGCCACCGACAAGGCCGGCAACACGTCCAACGTGGGCACGGCGAAGTTCAGCGTCGTCGGCGCCGGACCGGGCTCTGACTGCACGAAGCCGGGCAAGGACAAGGGCTGCAAGGACGACTGAGTTCCTTCAGCCGCAGGCGGCCTCGGTCCGGCGACGGGCCGAGGCCGCCTCTTTTCCCGTCCGCCGCACCCGTGTGGAGTGCGCACGAGGCGCGGCTGGGCATGGTGGTCCTGCGCTCGTTGTCGTACGGATCCCAGCCGGGGCCCGCCAGGGCCCACCGCAGCCCTCGAAGATCATTCGGCCCGGAAGGGGTCGTGCTCGGCGAGGAGCTTGTCGAGCCGGGCCTGGTCCACCCGGCTGACGACGGTCGCCTCCTCCTGCCGGTCCCGTACGCACTTGGCGAGCGTGAACGTCGAGGTCACCACGTACATCAGCCCGAGGGCGAGGAAGGAGCGCACCCAGGTCGTCACCGGGAGGTAGAGGATGCCGAGCGCCAGGCCCACGAGGGAGATCGCGAACGAGATGACGGCCTGGACGTAGAAGGCCGTCGTCGTCGAGGGTTTCACCGGTTTCGCCATGGTGCCATCGTCGGCGGCGTACGCCTGCCGGGACATGAGCGCCGATACTCAGTTACCGGTGAGTACGAACCCCCGCTTCAGTGGTCCGGGTTCAGGGCGTTGCCGATGTACATGGCCGCCAGCATGGTGAACAGGAACGCCTGCAGGAACTGGATGAAGATCTCCAGTCCGGTCATCAGGACGGCCATGGCCACGCCGAGGAGGCCCACCGAGAACCCGGGCACCGTGGGGTGCTCGACGAGGAACCAGAATCCCACCGCGCTGAAGAACGCCAGCAGCAGGTGCCCCGCGAACATGTTCGCGAACAGCCGTACGGCATGCGTGAACGGCGCGAAGACGAACGTGTGCAGCAGTTCGATGGGTGCGTAGAACGCGAGGGCGAGCGGTTTCGGCAGGCCGGGCGGGAACATCAGGCTCTTGAGATATCCGCTCACCCCGTGGTGCCGGAAGCCGAGATAGAGCTTGATCACGTATACGACCACGGCGAACACCACCGGGAACTCGATGTGGGAGTTCACCGGGAACTGCACTCCCGGGATCACGCCGAACAGGTTCCACAGCAGGATCAGGGAGAAGAGGCTGAGCAGGAACGGCATCCACCTCTCGGCGTCCGCGCCGAGGAACGGCCGGGCCACCTGGTCGCGGACGAACAGGTAGCCGTACTCGCCGAGGTGCTGCAGGCCGCGCGGGACGAGCGACGGCCGCGCGAACGCCCCCCACGCGAGCACACACAGCAGGATCACGCCGACCGCGGCCAGCAGCACGGGCTTGTTCAGCCAGTGTGGCGCGCCCGGCCACAGCGGCGGAAAGTCGAACAGCTCGACACCGGGAGCCGTGAAGTCGTCCCCGGCGAGGCTTGCGGGCATGGGGAATCCCCTCGTCCGGCCGTCCAAAAACTGAGTACGACGTACTCACTTTCTCGATGAGAGCCTACATACCCGGTACCGTGTACGCAATAGCGCGACGACCTGGGACGATCAACGATGACGGGCCACGAGAACCTGTGGATGCGACCCGAGCGCCCTGCCCGCGGGCCGCGGCCGAGCTTCAGCCGCGCCGCCCTCGCGCAGGCGGCGATCCGCATCGCCGACGCCGAGGGGCTGGAGGCGATCTCCATGCGGCGGCTCGCGGCCGATCTCGGAGCGGGCACGATGTCCCTGTACCGCTACGTGACGAGCAAGGACGAGGTGTTCGACCTCATGGTCGACACCGTGGTGGGGGAGTACCTGCCGGAGGACCGGCGGCCGCCGGACGACTGGGGCGAAGGACTCCGCCTGCTCGCCTGGCAGGCCCGGCGCACCATGCTGCGTCACCCGTGGCTCGCGCCGCTCGCGGCCGGCCGGCCGCAGGCCGGCCCGAACAGCGCGCGCCTGACGGAGACCGCCCTCGGCATGCTCGACGCTCTCGGCCTGAGCGTCGACGAGATGCTGACCCTCGTGGGCGCGGTCTTCGCGTACGTGCACGGCTATATCCAGAGCGAACTGGCCGAG
This sequence comes from Microbispora sp. H10830, assembly GCF_014161375.1. NCBI lineage: Bacteria > Bacillati > Actinomycetota > Actinomycetes > Streptosporangiales > Streptosporangiaceae > Microbispora > Microbispora sp. H10830. The sequence continues at coordinate 103,026 of NZ_JABBWX010000011.1, read as the reverse complement.
GCCGAGGCGCTCCGGCGGTCGGGGCTCACGCTGGCGCAGCGGCTGGCGCAGCACCTGTCCTACATCCAGTCGCTCATCGCGACGGGGAACTATCCCATGCTGGAGCGGATGACGAAGGAGGGCGGGCGGGAGTACATGGGCACCGACGACCGCTTCGCGTACGGCCTCGACCGGCTGCTCGACGGCATCGCCGCGGGTCTGCCGCCGCGTGACGGCTCGGAAGGGCCCGCGTCGTCACGGTGACGCCGACGCCCGGTCTCGGAGGCGGGCCCGGTCTCGAAGGGGTACGGATCAGTTCGGGGTGATCTCGTGGAGGCGGCAGACCTGCCGCCAGACGCGCGTGTCGAGCGTGCCCGCCCTGTCCTGGAAATCGGCGACGGGCACGCGGACCGGGCCGGTGAGGTCGAGGAAGCTGTTGTGGTCGGCGTCCGGGTCCCAGGTGCGGGTGGGGATCTCCACGTGGTCGGAGCGGTCGCTGCGGTCCTGGCTTGTGATCTTCAGGACCTCGGCGCCGCCCCGGTGTGTCCTGAGCACCACGCAGGGGCGCACCTTGTGGCCTGGCCCGTCCTCGTAGGGCACGTCGGCCCACCAGATCTCACCCGGACGCGGACCGGCCTGCGTTGCCGCACCGCCGCGCGCGCCCGCTTCGCCACCCGTCGTTCGGCCCGCAGCCCGGCCTCCGCCCCGGCCTCCACCCCGGCCTCCACCCTGGCCTCCACTTCGGGCCCCGGCCCCGGAGGTGGTGCCGCGCCTCGTGCCGGGAGCGGTGCCGCCACCGGGCCTGGTGCCCGGCCGCGCGGTCCGGCCGGCGTGGCCTGACGGGCGGCCGCCCGACGAGGGGCGCGGCGCGGACCGCCGGCGCGAGGTCCCCGGCAGGCGCCCGGTCGCCCCGAGCGCCCCGAAAACGACCAGCACGGCCACGATCACAACCACCCAGATCATGGCCGACAGCCTACGGCTCCCCGCGGACAGCTCAGGTAGGGGAGTCCACCCCCCGCCCGGCGCGCTCGGTTCCGCCGCGCCCTGCCCGCCGCCGCTCCTGCCCGCTCGCTCGGCTCCGGCGGGCGAGTCCGCGCCGTCCGGGGCCCGCGCGCCCGCGCGCGCCGGCACGCGGGCGGGCAGGCCGGTCGCGGTCAGGGGCGGGCGTCCCAGGCGGCGAGGATGCCCGCCTCCTTCTCCGGGGCGATGCCGTGGTGCATCCGGCCGCCGAAGCTGCGCCGCTCCTCGGGAATGTCCTTCAGCCACTCCCAGGTGTCCCGGACGGTCTCCCGCACCGGCCGGCAGGTGAGACCCGCGGCGATGGCCTTCGCCGAGGAGTGCGTCCACACGCCCTCGCTCTCCCCGGTGGCGGACCACAGGGGAAGCTCGGTCCACTGCTCCACGCCCTGGTCGACCAGGAACGCGTCGTCGGCCCAGACGAACTCCGCGTCGGAGCCGGTGACCTCCACGCAGTCGTTCAGCCAGCCGCCGAAGGTGGCGTTGCCCTGCACCCCGCCCGTCATGTAGCGGCCGGTCGTGCCCCTGGCCGCCTGATCGAGGGTGAACGCCGCGATGTCGCGGGCGTCGATGAGCTGGATCGGCCGCGCCGGGTCGCCGGGGGCGAGCACGCGCCCACCCCTGGAGATGCGGGTGAGCCACCAGGGCAGCCGGCCCACGTTCTCGTGCGGGCCGAGGATCAGGCCGGGCTGGATGACCAGGGCACCGCCGTCGAAGTGCTGCTCGACCGCCCGCTCGCAACCTGCCTTCAGCACGCCGTAGTCGCCGAACTCGGCGTCCGCGTCCGGCGGGCACTCGTACAGGGGGAAGGTCTCGTCGACGCCGGACCTGTCCGGCCAGTCGCGATAGGCGGAGATGCTGGAGATGAACGTGTAGTGCGGAGCGTGCCCCGACAGCGTGCGTGCCGACTCCAGGACGACGCGGGGGACGAACCCGCACACGTCGATCACCGCGTCCCACTGCTTGCCGTCGGCGAGCCGCCGCAGGTCGTCGGTGCTCTCGCGGTCGCCGCGCACCGCCTCCACGCCGGGCAGGTCCCTGCCGCTCCTGCCCCGGTTGAACGTCGTGACCTCATGACCGCGCCGCAGCGCCTCGTCCACTATGGCGCGTCCGAGAAACACCGAACCGCCGATGACCAGAATCTTCATAACGGTCATCCTTGGCCCGCCCGCGTCACACGTCTGCCCCGTTTCACGGTCGGCGGACATGATCTGCTGACAGCGGAAGGCGGGCGCCGGGACGCCCCCGGCGCTACCGCACGGCCGTTCCCTCCGGCTCGGCCGTGCGGCGCTCAGCCGGTGCGCAGCTCGGGGACCGGCGTGAAGCGCTCCTGATCCAGCAGGTGCACCCGCGCCGCGCCGATGTCGAAGTACAGGCCCGTGAGCTCCAGCTTCCCTGCCCGTAGGAGGGTGTCCACGAAGGGGTGGGTGCGCAGATTGTCGAGCTGCTGGATCACGTTGGTCCGGCAGAGCCGGTCGAGCGGCCCGGCGTCGTCGTCACCCGGCTCGGCGGCCACGAACCTGGCCAGGCTCTGCCGCCCGTGCCGCAGCCAGTTGCGCAGCGCGGGCAGGTCGGGAACCTCGCCCAGCAGGGCGGCCATCGCACCGCATCCCGAGTGCCCGCAGACCGTGATCGTGCGCACGTCGAGCACCTTCACGGCGTACTCGATCGTGGCCGCGACCGAGTCGTCGGCGGGGACGGCGCCGGCGCGCGGCACGAGGTTGCCGATGTTGCGCAGGGTGAACAGGTCGCCGGGACCACTCGCGGTGATGATGTTCGGCACGATGCGGGAGTCCGCGCAGGTGATGAACAGGTGCGACGGCGACTGCTTGCGGGCCATGCGGTGGAGCACCGGGCGGACCATCGGCGCGGTCCTGCGCTGGAACTCCCGCGTCCCTTCCAGCAGGTCGGGCACGCCCTGCGGCTCGCAGAGCACGGGGACGTCGTCGTGGCTCCCGCCGTCCGCGCCGATCACCGCGTAGGACCCGGCGTCCCCGGTGCCGGCGTGAACGGGACGGGAGTGGCGCCGGTAGGCCCAGGGCAGCCACCAGCGGTCGTGCCGGGGCGGAATCCTGGCCGGGAACAGGCGGACGCCGTTGATCGCGGCGGAGTACCACTCGCCGTGCGGTTCGTCCACGTCGATGACACCGCCGGTGCGTTCGTGCTCAAGCCGCCAGGCGTGCAGCGCCTCGAAGGCGGCGTTGTCCATGAAGTCGAGGTGCAGGTCGAGCTCGACCGCGGCCCCCGCGGGGATGCCGCGCAGCGCCTCGGTCAGCCGGGGCACGCCGAGGAACGTCAGCGACCCGGTGACGACGACCTGCCAGCGCCGCTCGCCCACCTGCCGTGCGTCGACCGAGACCCAGGCAAGGCGGCGCAGGGCGAGCAGGGCGGCCAGCCCGAGGCCGATCGCCACGCCCTCGGCCAGGCCGATCAGCACGACTCCGGCCATCGTCACGAAGTAGACCGGCATCTCGCGGTGGCTGCGCAGGTTGCGGACGTGCCCGAGGTTGACCATCTGCACGCCGATGAACAGCAGCAGCGCCGCGAGCGCCTCCAGGGGGATCAGCGCGATCATCCAGGCGAAGGCCGTGGTGAACAGCAGCACCCACACCCCGTGGAGCACCGTGGACCAGCGGGTGCGGGCGCCCGCCCGCGCGTTGGTGGTCGTACGTACGACGACGCCCGCCACGGGAAGGCCGCCCAGCGCGCCGGACACCGCGTTCGCCACGCCCTGCGCGGTCAGCTCGCGGTCGAGGTCGGCGCGGGGACCGTCGTGCAGGCGGTTGGACGCCACGCAGGTCAGCAGCGACTCCACTCCGGCGAGGAGGGCGACGAGCAAAACGGCCCCGGCGATCGCGTGCCAGTCGCCCTGTGGCATCAGGGGTCCCTGGACCGAGGAGAACCCGCCCTTCAGGTCCACCTTCGTCAGGTCCCAGCCCGTCGCCGCGGCCGTCAGCGTGGCGACCGTCAGCGCGGCGAGCGGGGCGGGCACGGCGCGCAGCCGGGGGATCCGGCCCCACACGAGCAGGACCCCGATCGTCAGCACGCCGATCATGACGGCGTGCGTGTGGTTGTCGAGGATCTGGGCGGGGAGTTCGAGGACGTTCTCCAGCGCGGAGCGCTGCGGCGAACCGCCGAGCACGATGTGCAGCTGGGACAGCGCGATCACCACGCCGACCCCGGCGAGCATGCCGTGGACGACCGCGGGGGAGACCCCGAGCGCCGCCCGCGCCACTTTGAGCCCGCCGAGGACCAACTGGAGCAGGCCGGCCATGACGGTGATGGCGCACGTGGCGCGCCAGCCGTAGGTGTGGACGAGCTCGGCGACCACCAGGGACAGCCCCGCGGCCGGACCGCTCACCTGGACGACGGACCCGCCGAGGGCGCCGGCCACCACGCCGCCGACCACGGCGGCGACGAGCCCGGCCGCCACCGGTGCGCCGGACGCGACCGCTATGCCGAGCGACAGCGGCACCGCCACCAGGAAGACCACCAGCGATGCCGGCGCATCGTGCCGGAGCACGGACTTCCAGTTACGTGGCGAGATCGTGTCGTCACTGATTGTCATGGGCTGACAATATGTCAGCCGCGGAGGCCGTCACCAGGCAGGGAACGGGAAAATCACCGGTAGTAGTCGGGATAGTCGCTCTCCGGGTCGCGGTGGCGGCTGCCCCGCCGCCGCCCGCCCGTCGAGGTGGGGGTGTCGCCGTGGACCTCGTCGTAGGAGGGCCAGCTTCCACCGGCGTTCTGCTCGGGCCACGACGGCTGGGCACCGCCGTATCCCTGCTGTTGCTGCCGGTCGTAGCCGTACTGGCTCTGCCCCGACGGCGCGTCGTAGCCCGCCGACTCGTACGGCGAGGCGGTTCCCTGGGCCGAGCCGGTCACCGTGTCCGAGGCGTCGATCGTCGCCCAGCCCGTGCTCACCTCGTACGACGGGGTGGCGGGCGCGGCGGGTGACGGCGCCGAGGCGGCCGGGTAGCCCCCCTCCGCCGGGTAGGTGGACGAGTAGCCGTCGTAGGCCGGGGTCTGGTAGGTCTCCGCGTTGGGCCAGGAGGACGCGCCGTGCGGCGGTTCCGGGTCGTCGAGCACGTCGCGGGCGCCCGGCCAGGAGGAGGAGCCCGTCGTGGGGGCGGAGGCGGGGACGGGCGGGTAGCTGCCCGCGACCGGCCAGCCGGGGTCGGTGGCGCCGCCGGCGTCAGGGCCGGTCACCGCCGCGCCGGAGCCCGCCGGGTTGGGCGGGTACGACGGCGAGGCGTCGGCCGCGCGGAACGGGCCCGTCGGGGTTCGGGACGAATCGTAGGCGTCGGATCGGGGCGTGTCGTAGCTCGCCGCCCACGCGTCGAAGGATCCGCCGGTCGAGCGGGACGCGGGGTCGGCGAGGGGGTCGCCCGGCGAGGCGGTGGGCGCCGCGGCCTCGAACGCGCCGCTCGTGCGGGCCGGATCGAACGCGCCGGCGGCGAAGGACCCGGTGGCCGGGATGGGGGAGGACGGCGCCGTGTCGTAGCGTCCGTCGGGGGAGCCCGCGCCGCCCTGCGAGGCGAACGGCCCGGTGCCCGCGGGCGTGTCGTAGGCGGGGGCCCCGAACGGGCCGGTGCTCGCCGCGATCCCCAGAGGGTCGGCGCCCGGCTGCGTCCCGTACGAGGCCGTGCCCGCGGACGACGGGAACGGGCCCGTGGCGCGCTGGCTGTCGTAGGAACCGCCGGCCTGCCCGGCCTCGTTCGCGGCGGCCGACGCGGCGGCGCGGCGGGCCGCGGCCCGCGACGAGCGGCCGGACCTGCTCGACCTGCGGTTGGACGCGCCCGACTGGGTTCCGGCGGCGGCCGCGAAGGGGTCGTCGGCCGGGGACGCGGGGGCGCCGCTCACCGCGGGGGAGTCGAACGGGCCGGTCGTGCGGCTCGGGTCGAAGGGACCGGTCGAGGGGGAGCCGGCCGGAGCGGCGGGGACGTCGAGCAGGTCGGGCGTCGGCGCGGAGAAGGTGACGGTCTTCTGGTCGGCGAGAGCCGAGGCGGAGACGGGGGCGGCGGGAAGCACGGGCTCGTCGGCGTCGGCGCGCCGGGCGCGGCCCGGGCGGGCGGGCAGGGGGGCCTGCACGGTCGCGGCGTCGGGGTCGGCCGCCTGGGCCGCGGCGCCGGCCGCGCCCGCGGTCTCGTCCACCGGCCGGGGGGTGGCCATCCTCGCGGCGATCGTCCCCCCGAAGCCGCCGTCGTCGGCGCGTACGCGCGACCAGTAGTCGTCGTCGTAGTCGTCGGCCCCGCCCCACTCGTCCACGCCGCGCTTGCCGCGGGCGGCGGCGGGCTGTTTGCCGCCGCGCTGCGCGGGCCGTGCCGCCTGCCGCCCGCCGGGGCGGGGGGCAGGGCGGGGCGCCGGACGCTGCTTCTCCGGCTCCTCGAAGGCGTCGAACCCCTTGGGGAAGCTCTCGAAGAACGTCTCCTCGGCGGGCCGCCGGGGCTTGGGGCCCTTGTTCTCGGCCATCGCCTTGATGCGCTCGGCGGAGAGAGCGCTCTCTCTGCGGTTCATCGACCGCATGCCCAGCGCCACGACCAGCAGCACGAGAAGCACGACGGCGACAAGACCCACAATGACCGCAGTCATAGCACCACCCTCAAGGCCATGGCCTTTCTGCGGCGCCGGTGAGGTCGCGCGGCCATCGACGCGACCTGCCCCCTTTGACCACCTGCGCTCAGCAATTGGATCCGATTCTGCTCGACCACAATGACCGTTGTCACACCCTAGGTGAAGATTGGTGTAGCACGACTACCTCCGGTGCCCAGCATGTCACTCGATCGTGTTCGCCGTGAGGCGCCCACGGGCGATGGTGTGACTCGCGATGCCCTCCAGGGTCTCCGCGAGGTCGGCGCCCTGCTTCAGGTCGAGCTTCGTGTTCAGCGCGTAGACAGTGAAACGGTAGCTGCCGTCGGCCTGGCATGGGGGCGCATAGCCCACCTTCCCGCTCGACGTCATCCCCTGCCGGGCGCCCCGGGGGACGTCGTCCATGCCCAGCTCGGTCGTCGCGGGGTCGATGTCGAACACCACCCAGTGCACCTCCGGGCCGCTGCGGGGATTGTTGTCGTCGACCACGAGGGCCACCGACTTGGCGCCCGACGTGCCCGACCAGCGGAGAGGCGGGTTGCCCTGCCCCCCCTTACAGGAGTAGTCGTCCGGCAGGGGGGCGCCGTCGCGGAACTGAGGGCTCGACACGCTGATGACGTCGAGGTTCCTCGGCGATCCCCCGCCCAGGATTCCGCAGCCCGTCGCGGCCAGCGTGAGCGCCGTCACCGTGACGGCGGCTCGCGTGACCGCTGATTTTCTCGGCGACCCCATGCCCGATGATGCTACGCGGATTGGACAGGTGCCCCGACCGGATCGCGGTGATCCGTACCGATGACCGGGCCCGCGTGAGCCGTTGACCTCCGTGTTCTCCCGAATCGATCGGTACGTGCGGAGAACCGGTATGTGCGGGTGTGAGGCCCCGGGCGCCCTTATCCGCCACAATCGAGGCATGCAGGGGGACACGCCGGGAGCGGGCATGAGCTTCGCCGTTCTGGGCCCCCTCGACGTACGGCGCGACGGACGGCCGGTCGAGGTCGGCGGGCAGCGGTTGCGGGCCCTGCTGACGCTCCTGCTGCTGGACGCCGGCCGCACCGTCTCCACCGAGGCGCTCGTGGCGGGGGTGTGGGACGACCGCCCGCCCAGCGGCGTGGGGAACGCCCTGCAGGCGCTGGTGTCCCGGCTGCGGGCCACGGTCGGCCGCGGCCTCGTGGTCGGCGGGCCGTCCGGCTACCGCCTGGCCGTCTCCCCCGACCAGGTGGACCTCCACCTGTTCGCCCGCTTCGCGGGGGAGGGCGCCGCGGCGCTGGCCGCGGGCGATCCGGGCCGCGCCGCCGGCCTGCTGCGTGAGGCGCTCGGCCTGTGGCGCGGTGCTCCGCTGACCGACCTGCCGAACGCCGAGGTCGAGGTGGCCCGGCTGGAGGAGCTCAGGATCGCGGCCGCGGAGGACAGGATCGAGGCGGAGCTGGTCCTGGGCCGGCACGCCGATCTGATCTCGGAGCTGCGGCTGCTCGTCACCGCCCATCCGCTGCGGGAACGGCCGCACGGGCAGCTGATGCGCGCTCTCTACGTGGCGGGCCGCCGGGTCGAGGCGCTGGCCGCCTACGAGGAGGCCCGGTCCCTGTTCGCCGACCGGCTCGGGGCCGACCCCTCGCCCGCGCTGGCCGAACTCCATCTCACGATGCTGAGGGGCGAGCTCTCCGAGGAGGGAACCCGGCCGCCACCGCCGATGACGCCCACCGGGTCTGCCCGGAGCGAGCAGGGGCTCGCCCGGCTGGACCGGCCGCCGCCGCGCGCTCCGCGCCGGGGCAACCTGAGGGCCCGGCTGACCAGCTTCGTCGGCCGGGACGACGACGTCGGCAGGATCGGCGGGCTCCTCGCCGCCGACCGCCTGGTCACACTGCTCGGCCCGGGCGGTGCGGGCAAGACGAGGCTCGCGGTGGAGTCGGCCGAGGCGATCGCCGCGCGCGTGCCCGACGGCGTCTGGCTGGTCGAGCTCGCGCCCGTCGGGGAGGCGGCGGAGGTGCCGCAGGCCGCCCTGACCGCGCTCGGCCTGCGCGACACCGGCCTGGTGCCCGTGCGCGCGGCGCCCGCCATGCCGTCCGCGCCGGGCGGGGAGCCCGATCAGGTGACCCGGCTCGTCTCCGCTCTGGCGGCGCGCGACACGCTGATCGTGCTGGACAACTGCGAGCACGTGGTCGAGCCGGCCGCCGCGCTCGCCGACCGGCTCCTCGCCGAGTGCCCCGGCCTGCGCATCCTCGCCACCAGCAGGGAGCCGCTCGGCATCACCGGAGAGCGGCTGTGGCCGGTCGGGCCGCTCGGCGCCGGTCCCGCCGTGCGGTTGTTCGCCGAGCGGGCGGCCGCCGTACGGCCCGGCTATCTGGTGGACGGCGAGCGCGACGCGGTCGAGCGCATCTGCCGCGAGCTCGACGGCATGCCGCTCGCCATCGAGCTGGCGGCCGCCCGGCTCCGCGCGCTGTCGGCCGGGCAGATCGCCGAGCGGCTCGGCGACCGGTTCCGGCTGCTCACCGGCGGAAGCCGTACGGCGATGCCCCGCCACCAGACGCTCCGCGCGGTCGTGGAGTGGAGCTGGGACCTGCTCGACGCCGGCGAGCGCGCGCTCGCGGCGCGCCTGGCGGTGTTCGCGGGCGGGGCCACGCTGGAGGCCGCCGAGCAGGTCTGTGAAGGCGACGTCGACGTGCTCGGCAGGCTCGTGGACAAGTCGTTGGTCGTGTTCGACGGCGGCCGCTACCGCATGCTGGAGACGATCAAGGCGTACGCCGCGGAACGCCTGGCCGAGTCGGGCGACGAGCGGCAGGTGCGGCTCGCCCACGCCGAGTTCTTCGCCCGCCTCGCCGAGGCCGCAGAGCCGCACCTGCGCCGGGCGGAGCAGCTCGAGTGGCTGGCCCGGCTGTCGGCGGACCACGACAACCTGTCGGCGGCCCTCAGATGGGCATGCGAGGAGGCCGAGACGGACCTCGCGCTGCGTCTGGTCGGCGGACTCGGGTGGTACTGGTGGCTGTCCGGCCACCGGCTGGAGGGCGCCCAGCGGTCGGCGGAGGCGCTGACCCTGGCGGGCGGCGACGCGGACCCCGCGCGGCTGGCGCTGGCCCACGCGGTGCACGGCATCATGAGCGCGGGCGGCGAGGGAAATCTGGGGCAGGCCGGGGAGAGCCTGGCGGTCACGGTCCGCTACGCGCGTGAGAGCCGGGAGCGCGTCGCTCCGCACCCGCTCGTGGCGATCGCGGTGCCGGTCATGTCGATGTTCGCCGGCCTTCACGTGGAAGCGGAGTCCCGGCTGGAGCCGCTGCTGCGGCATCCCGACCCCTGGGTGGCCGCATCCGGGCGCATCTTCCGCGCCAACCTCCACTTCAACACCGGGCGTTCGGGGGAGGGCGAGGCCGACCTGCTGCTCGCGCTCGACCAGTTCAGAGCCATCGGAGACCGGTGGGGTGTCGGGAACTGCCTGAGCGTCCTCGCGGAGACGAACGCGATGCGCGGCGATCTCCAGGCGGCGGTACCCGTCATGGAGGAGGCGATCGCGCTCCTGGAGGAGGTCGGGGCCGTCGAGGAGACGCCGTACCTGCGGACCCGCCTGGCCGTCACGCTGAACGCGGCGGGCGACCGGGAGGCCGCGGAGGCGGCGCTGCGGGAGACCGAGCGGCTGTGCGACGCCACCGGCGACCCCGTAGGGCGGGCCGGGGTGTGGCACGTGCGGGGCGACTTCGCCCGGGCCGACGGCGACCACGAATCGTCGCGGCGCCACTACGACGAGGCCGCCCGGCTGTTGAGCTCCACGTGGACGATCCCGCAGTTCCAGGCGACGCTGACGACCTCGCTCGGCATGCTGGCCGAGCAGGAGGGTGACGTCGCGGCGGCACGCGCCCTGCACGACAAGGCGCTGACCATCGCGGTGGAGAGCAACGACGCCCCGGTCATCGGGCACGTGCTCGTCGGGCACGCGGCGCTCGCCGCCCGCGACGGTGACCACGCGCGGGCCGCCGTCATCCTCGGCGGGGCGGAGGCCGTCCGCGGGTTCGTCCACGACCTGAGCATCGACCACCGGAGGGTGGCCGACGCCGTGCGAGCCGTGCTCGGGTCCGCCGAGTTCTCCCGGTGCCGCGAGCGTGGGCGCGCCATGAGGCGCGACGAGGTGCTGGCCTTCGCGGCCGTACGGTGGTGATCGAGCAGGGCCGGGTGGATGTTTCCACGCGTAGAAAGCCGTTCGTGCCCGGCCGTGTGCGCGCCGGGGGCTTCTGCGGCCCTCACTGCGGGCGAACGGCGATCGATTCGGCGGAGAGTGTGACCTCGACGGTGATGTGCGGATTGTCCAGCCGCGGGAGCTGAAGCCCACGCTTGAACTCCTCCGCATCGTCCGGCATCACCTTCGGCTGCACTGTGACCTCGACCTGGCCGGTCTCGTCGTCTGGGTGCGCCATCATCGTGGCCACCTCAGGACGGGATCGGAGCCAGGAGACGACCGTGTCCTGGGCCCGCCGGAGCTCCGCGGCCGAGAATCCCTTGCCGCCGATCAGGGTGACCTCCATGGGGAGGGTCCTGGCCAGCTCGATCGCGCGAGTCGGGATGGGGCCCTTGAAGCCGACGCGCAGCCCCCGCTGGTCGTCGACGTATCTGACGCCGGAGATCTCGTCGGGGAACTCCGCATTGAGTTCGTCGATCACCCGGCTGTCGGACGACTGTGAGCCGAAGCGGTCGATGGCCTCCTCGTAGGAGATGCCCTCCGATTTGGCGACGGCCCCGAGGTCGACCAGCTCGGCGTAGGGAATGCCGTCGATCGCCACGTCCGGGTCGGTCACCGCGGGGTCGTATCCCTCGAAGTCCGTCGGCTTGGGCGACGAGGTGGCAGCCATCCGGGTCGCGTACCGCTTGACGACCTCCTCCAGGGGCCGGCCCGACGCCGCCGCCTCTCGCTTGAGCCGCTCCAGGGTGGGCCGATGCGCTTTGGGCTGATCGGCCCGCGGCAACACGATCGTCTCGGTCCCGGCCACAGTGGTCACCGGACCAGCACCAGACTGGCCGCAGGCGCACAACGACGCAAGCACCGCTATGACGGTCAAACGCGATCGCTTCATACCTAAGGGACGCGTCGCCGGCCTGGAGGGTTCATCCAGGCACCCCATCCAGCGGAGGGCCTTTCAGGCGCGGTTGCGGAAGGCGCGGACGGCGAACGGGGCGAAGACGACGGTGATGCCCGCGGCCCACAGCAGCGAGATCGTGGCGTCCGACGCGACCGGCCCGCCGCCCAGCAGTCCGCGCACGGCGTCCGCCAGGTGGCTGACCGGGTTGACCTCCACCCACTTCTGCAGCCAGGACGGCATGGTGTCGGTGGCGACGAAGGCGTTGCTGGTGAACGTGATCGGCATCATCAGCGAGAACATCAGGATCTGTACCTTCTCCATGCTCGCCGCCGTGACCCCGACCAGCACCGCCATCCACGACATCGCGAGCGCGAACGCCAGCAGCAGCGCGAGCGCGCCGAGCACCCCGGCGATCCCCGTGTGCACGCGGAACCCGAGCACCAGGCCCAGTCCGAGGAACAGGGCGAACGCCCACACCTGCTTCAGCGTGTCGGCGACGATGCGCCCGGCCAGCGGGGCGGAGCGGGAGATCGGCAGGCTGCGCAGCCGGTCGAACACGCCCTTGGTGATGTCGACGTTCAATCCGACGGCCGTGGTCATGCTCGCGAACAGCATGTTCTGCGCGACCAGGCCGGGCAGCGCGAACTGCAGGTAGTCGCCCGTGGACCCCGCGATCGCGCCGCCGAACACGTAGGTGAACAGCAGCAGGAACATGATCGGCTGCACGCTGAGGTCGAGCAGCTCCATCGGGTTGTGCTTGATCTGCACCAGGCTCCGCCAGGCGAGCGTCATCGTGTGGCGCAGGGCCGCCCCCGCGCCCGGCCGAGAGGACACCGCGACCGCGGGCGCGGTCTGGGTGATCGTGGTCATCTTCTCTCCTCGTCGCTTCGTGCGTCCTGTGGCTCCCGTCGCGGCCTCACGCCGCCGCCTCGGCGTCCTGCTCCCCGTCCTCGGCGCGGTGCCCGGTCAGCGCGAGGAACACCTCGTCGAGGCTCGCCCGGCGCAGCGACAGCTCCGCCGCGACCACGTCGAGGTCGTCGAGGCGCCGTACGATCGCGGGGACGGCCGCCGGGTCGCGCACCGGGGCCGTGACCTGGCCATGGGAGACCTCCGGCGTGACGTCGAGCACGTCGGCCACCACGCGGCGGACGAGATCGAGGTGGGCGGCCTCGATGGGCCGCACCTCCAGGACCTGGCCCCCGGTCGCCGCCTTCAGGCCGTCAGGCGTGCCACTCGCGATCACCTTCCCGTGGTCGAACACCACGATGTCGTCCGCGAGCTGGTCGGCCTCCTCCAGGTACTGCGTGGTGAGCAGGACGGTCACGCCCTCGTCCTGGAGGCCGCGGACGACGCCCCACAACTCGGTGCGGCTGCGCGGGTCGAGGCCGGTCGTGGGCTCGTCCAGGAACAGCACCTGGGGGCGGCCCACGAGGCTCGCGGCGAGGTCGAGCCTGCGGCGCATGCCGCCCGAGTAGGTCTTGGCCGCCCTTCCGCCCGCGTCGGTGAGCTGGAAGCGGTCGAGCAGGCCGTCGGCCCGGCGCCGTGCGTCCGGCCTCGTCAGGCCCAGCAGGCGGCCGATCATCACGAGGTTCTCGACTCCGGTCAGGGTCTCGTCGACGGCCGCGTACTGCCCGGTCAGCCCGATGAGTGAACGCACCTGGTGCGCCTGCCGGACCACGTCGAACCCCGCCACGTGCGCCCCGCCCCCGTCCGGCCGCACGAGCGTCGCCAGGATCCGCACGGCCGTGGTCTTCCCCGCCCCGTTGGGGCCCAGAACGCCCAGGAGGCGGCCCTGCGGCACCTCGAGGTCCACCCCGTCAAGCGCTCTCGTCTCGCCGTACCGTTTCTCCAGGCCCTCGGCCTGGATCGCATAGCCCATGGCGTCTCCTCCGATCGTGTGCGCCTCCACTCTGCGGAGCGGCGCTGACACGGCCCTGAGGGCGGCCGTCAGCCGCTGACATATCGCTGACGGCGCGGCCGAGAAGGCGGAGAGAGCCGGCGAGGCCTCAGGGGCGGCGGGCCAAGACTCCGATGTAACCGCTGTTGCTGGGGTCGCCCGGGTACTGGTCGTGGCGGGGACGCCAGAGCTCGACGGGCACGACGCCGGGCTCCAGAACCTCCATGCCGTCCAGCATGGCGGCGAGTTCCTCGGGGCCACGGTGCACGAAGCCCCCGGCGGGGGTCTTGCCGTAGACCGACTGCGCCTGCTCCACCTTGTTCTGGTCGGAGCGCCGGACATAGGTGTGGGAGATGGCGAGGTAGCCGCCGGAGGGCAGCCCGTCCTGCAGATTCGAGACGATCCGGCTCACCTCCGCGTCGTCGGTGAAGAAGTGCAGGACCGCCAGCGCGAGGATCGCCACCGGCCGGTTGAAGTCCAGGTGCGCGCGGACCCGCTCGTCGGCGAGGATCTCGCCGGGCCGCTGCAGATCCCCCTCCACCACGACGGTGTCGGGTGTGTCGGCGAGGATGGCGCGTGCGTGCACGAGAACCGTCGGATCGTTGTCCACGTAGACGGTGCGGGAACCGGGACCGAACATCGCGGCGACCTGGTGCACGTTCTGCTGCGTGGGCAGCCCGGTCCCGATGTCGAGGAACTGACGCACGCCGGCCTCGGCCAATTCCCTGACCACCCGCACCAGGAAGGCGCGGTTGGCGCGGGCCAGCGCGGGGATGTCGTACCCCTGCTCGCGCCCGAGCCGGATGACCTGGTCGGCAGCCTCGCGGTCGGAGGCGAAGTTGTCCTTGCCGCCGAGGAAGTAGTCGTAGATGCGCGCCACGCTCGGGACTTTCGGATCAACACCCTCCGGAACGCGTCCTGTCTCCGTCATTCGTCGCCTTCCGCGCGATCGGTGCTCCAGGTGATGAATCCATGCGTTGACGATCATAGGAGGTCTGGGCGCGCCTCACTCGCCGTACGGCGAGGAACCCGGACGAAGGGGTCATGCGCGGGCAGGAGGACGAGGGCGACGGGCGCACGACGGTGACATCACGGTGCCCTCGGCCTGGCCGGGATACGTGGGCCGACCTGCACCGCGACTCGTGGAAGCCGCGGCGGGGACGCCCGTACGGGCGGGGGCGCCGGGGACCGCCGGCCGGGATCAGGCGTGGGCCGGACGGGTGCGGTGGGCGCGCGTCCAGGCCGGGACGGGCACGGGGCGGAAGAGGAACACCTGGTCGCGCCGCCCGGTGCAGGACTCCTGGGCGAGCTCGGCGCCGGGGGCCACGTCGGGCTCGCCGTACAGCGCTCCCAGGCACAGCCCGGTGTGCAGGGGACGCAGGGCGAACCCCGCCCCCGCGGGCTGCAGCAGGAAGCGCTGGTGCGCCGCCCCGGAGCAGTTCTCGGGAGCGACCAGCGCGCCCGGGCCGCTCAGCGCCTCGTCGACCGTGAGGCAGCCGACGCCCTCCTTGGGATGGTGCCACCGGATCTCGTAGGCGCCGCCGCCGACCGACTGCACATAGGTGTCGGGGACGACGCCCCGGCAGGGCCGCTGCACGGCCAGTGGCCGGTCGGTCCGCTTGTTGCGCTCGCGTCCCTCCCCGACGCACAGGTCGCGATCGGTGACGTGCGACGGGACGATGTGATACCACCCGTCGGGCGGGGTGCGGCCGCTTCCGGCCGTCGGAGCGGCGGGGGAGGCGGAGAGCGGGGTGCGGTCGCTCCCGGCCGTCGCGGCGGCGGCGGAGGTCGAGGGCCGTGCGTCGCCGCCGGCCCAGGAGGCAGGCAGTTGCGCCAGGACCGCGCCCGTGGCGAGGAGCAGGACCAGGACGCCGGCCCCGGCCACGACGAACCGCCACAGCGCCCGGGTGTTCGGCCGTACGGCGTCTCCGCCCGGTCCTGCCAGGTCGCCCGGCACGGCGGGATCCGCGGGTTCGGCCTGTTCGCGCCCGCCGAGACCGCCGGGCTCGAAGCGATCGGCCTGATCGGGCCCGCCGTCCGGGCCGGGCTGCTCCGGCGGTCCGGGCGATCGGTCCGGATCGGCGGCCGCGTCGTGGGGATCGGCCGGAGGCGTCATGCCGGCGGCCAGCCGTTTCCTGTGTGCCACCCAGCGCGCCGTCTCGGCCTCGCCGAGCCCGCAGGCTCGTACGAAGGCCGCCACGAACTCCTCCCTGGGAAGGGTCGTGCGCCCGAGGGCCCCCGCGATCGTGCTGGTGGGCAGAACGTCTCCCGACGCCTTCGCGGCGGCCGTGAGCTGCCGGTAGGTCAGCCCGGACCACTGGCGAAGACGGCCCAGCGCGGCGACGAATTCGGCCGCGGTGGTCACGCCGTCGGGCTGGGGAGGCACGCTGAACGGCCCTGACACGACGATCCTCCCAAGCCACGCTTCGGCGTCGATCCGGGCGAAACACTAACAAAGATCGATGACGCGAGGCAGCCCCCCGGGTCAGCGGATTGCGCCGCCCGGAGGGCCTGGAGGTCGTGCTCGTGTTCCTATCCCTGGTCGCGCTTGGTCACGTAGACGAAGTCACCCAGGTTGAATCCCGCGTCGAGGCCGCGGTCGGCGTCCCAGCGGTAGTGGACGCCGAGCCAGAGCCGGCTGAGGGCGTCCTCCTCTGCGGCCTGCTCGAAACTCGTGAAGGTCCTGGTCTTCGGGTTGGCGTTCGGATCGTCGGTGGGCGCGGTGAAGGTCAGGTCGTGCCCGAACCACCTCTGCATCACGCCCGCCCACGCCCCCGCGAACGTGGCGTGCCCCGATATGTACGCGGGGAAGGGCGGCGAGAAGTGCTGCCCGGCGGCGTTCACCGACAGCGGCTCCCAGGAGGGATCGGGTGTGATGGCGGCGTTGAGGCTCGTGTCGGCCAGCTTGATCGCGCTCTCCGGCCGCCACAGGTCGATCGGCGAGTCGAACTTCGCTCCCCAGGCGACGATCGACGCGTCGGCCAGTGCCATGGACACCAGGTTGAACAGCTCGGCCGTCTCGTTCTGCCTCAGCCCCTTCTGCCTGGCGACCGTCTGGGTGATGGCGAACAGCTGCCCCACCGGCCGATAGGTGCCCTTGCCGTCGTTGGCCCAGAAGAACGCCGCCTGCGTCTGGTCGGCGGACCGCGAGGTGGGGTTCTTCGCCCCGCCGTACGCCTTGACCTCGTTGACCTGCTGCGCGTACTGGGAGCTGCGGACGAGCTGGTCGTAGGAGGTGAAGCCGCCGGGCGGCGGCGGCCGGAACTGCGTGGGGGACGTCATGGCGAACGGCTTGAGCTTCCACCAGTTCGGCGCCACCGCCGGTCCGGAGCCCGTCTGCCGCCACGCGCCCGGGACCGTGCCCTCCGTGTACGAGAGGTCGAACGCCGGCCCGTCCCCCGACCTTTCGGCGATCATCAGGTCGCCGATCCTCTCGCCGTCGGCCCGGCCGCCCTGGACGTAGGAGGACGGCACCGACGAGGGGATCTGCGCGAGCGCGTAGGCCAGGTTGGCGTCGAAGTCGATGTACGGATAGAGGTGTTCGAGCACGCGGTGCGCCGCCGCGTCCATCGTGGCCTCTATCGAGTCGTTGGGGTTCTGCTGGGTGATCTTCGGCAGGTACGTGACCGGCGCGGCCGGCCAGTTCGCGTCGTGGAGGGCGATGTGCAGCATGGCGCCGGCCCGCGCGAGCCGGGTCGGGTCCCCGTCGTGGCTGTATTGCGGGTCGACGCCGTCGCGGGGAAGGGTGCGGATGGTGTCGAGGAAGACGCTGTTCCAGTAGAGCACGTGATCGAAGGCGGACGCCTGCGGCGGTGGCCCCGTGACCGCCGCGTGCGCTGCCTGGGGGAGCGCGACCAGCGTGCCGGCGGTCACGACAGCGGCCGCCGCGATCACGCGTACGTGTTCCCACCGTGATCGTCGATGCAAGGAGAACCTCCGTGGGGAAGGCCCCGAGCCCCGGCCGGGTGCCGGGAGAGGGGTGCATCACGGAAGATCCTTGATCTACGGGATCGAGGACAAGGTTCATGATCGTGCGGAACTGTTCCGTACGGTCCCATACGGCCCTGCTCGGGTGGGATGCCGGGAGAGGCGCGTCTGGTCACGCCGCGAATCGAGCGTCCCGGGACGCGTCCTGAGGCGACGGGGAGTTCGCGGGCACGGCCCGGACAGACGGCGAAGGCCGGCCGGCGAGTTCGCGAACTCGCCGGCCGGCCTTCTCCCGCCGGTCGTGACGACGCCCGGCTCCGTGGACGGCTTCGACTCCGTGGACGGCTCCGCTCCCGGCGCCGGAGGACGCCGGGTCCTGTGCGGTCAGTCCTGCTTGCGCGCGCCGAACATGATCTCGTCCCAGGTCGGCACCGACGCCCGGCGTCCGCGCGACTTGCGGGGCCGCGGGGGAGCCGGCTTCGGCACGGGCGGGGCGGGTGTCTCGGGCTTGGCGTCCTTCGGAGCCTCCTTCTGCGCCTCCTTCGCCCCGTCCTTGGACTCGTCGCCGGGGTGCTGGCTCTTCCCGGCGTTCCCCGTCCGGGGCGCCGGGGCGGCGGCGGGCGCCTGGGCCGCGGCTTCCTGTCGCGCGGGTGCCTGCGCCGCGGGTGCGGCCTCGGCCGCCGACTGCGCGGGCGGCGTGGCCTGTGCCGCCGGGGCCTCTGGCGTGGCCTGTGCCGCCGGGGCCTCTGGCGTGGCCTGTGCCGCCGGAGCCGCGGGCGTGGTGGTCTCCGCCGCCGGAGCGGCGGGAGTCGCCGGTGCGGCCGGAGCGGAAGGCGCCGCGGTGGGCTTCGGGGTGGGCACTGAAGTGGGTGCTGAGGTGGGTGCTGGGGTGGGCGCCGCGGTGCCCTCGGGGGGCGCGCTCGGCGCGGGCACGCTCACCGCTGTGGCGTCCGCGGTGGCGCCCGCAGCGGGTTCCTTCGCGGACTCCGCCGGTGGAGCGGGCGCGGGGACGGCGACGGGAACAGCGGCCGCCGGCGACGCCTCGTCCGTCGCGCCGCCCGCGGCCGGGCCCGCTGTCGTGTCCGTGTCCGTGTCCGTGTCCGCAGCCGCCGCCGTGTCCGTGGCCGCTGTCGTGTCCGTGGCCGCCGCCGTGTTCGTGTCCGTGTCCGTGGCCGCGTCGGGGGCCGACTGCGACGCGGACGCCTCGGCCGATCGCTCGGCCGGAATCGAAGTCTCAGCGGCTGCGGTGGTCTCCACGACGGCCTCCGCGCTCTCGGGGCCGGAGGCGCCGCCCTCGGCGTCCTGAGAGGACGCCGCAGCGGCCACGACGTCCGTCGCCCCGGAGTCCGCAGTGGAGCCCGGAGAGGAATGCGCAGTGGAATGCGCGGTGGAGTGTGCGGTGGAGCCCGGAGTGGAATCCGGGGTCGCCGTGGTGGTCGCGGGCGTCGTGGAGTCCTCGGCGGCCGCCCGCTCCGCGGGCGTCGCCGGACGCACGGCCTCCTGTGTGTCCGCGGCTCCATCGGATGACGTCACGCCGGTGGAGACGTCGGGCGCCACGTTCTGGACGGCGGGCTCCTGCGGGCGGGACGCCGGCCCGGTGACCGCGGTCTCGCCGGCTGCACTGTCCCCGCCGGTCACAGGGGCCGATGCGGCGGCGTCCGCCGCGGGCGTGGGTGTGACGGCATCCACGGGCGGCTGGGACACGGCCTGCGGTCCCGTGGCCCGCGGTCCCGCGGCGTCCTGACCGTCCACGCGGACCGCACCGTCTCCGGCGGCATCCGAGCCCGGAGCGTACGGAACGCCGCCGGTGGCCGGGGCGGGGCCGGCGGGCGTACGCGGAGGAGCGGCCTGCGCGGCGGATCCGGTCTGCGGCGTGGGCTCCACCCTGGGTTCGGCGGCGGGCGGGGGGAGCACGGCATCGGGGGTGGCGATGAGCGACTGCGGCAGCCGGAAGGGCACCGGGGTCAGCTCGGGCCGGTACGCCGCCGGCTCGTCCGAGTAGGGCTCGGGCCGGCCGGTCTCCGCGCGCAGCGGCGGGCTCAGCCGCGGCGGCGCCACGGGCTCGGGGAGCGCGGCGGGCTCGGAGCGTACGGCGGGCACGCTGAGACCCGGCTCGTCGCGACGGTGAGAGGTCTCCTCGGGCAGCGGCGGCACCGGGGCGAGCTTGGACGCGAGACGGGGCACGAAGGGACGCACGGTTGCGTCGTCCCGCTCGGGCTCGACGTACTCGGCCGCCGACAGGCGCATGGCCTCGTCGTCGTTCGGGGTGATGTGGCGGCGGCGCGGGTCGAAGAGCCACTCGGCGTGGCGGGTGTGACCGTTCCAGACGAAGCCGAGCCGCACCCGCCACAGGTTGTCGTCGCGCTTGGCGGAGTCCCAGTCGATCTCGTCGGCGGGCACGCCGCGCCGGGTCAGCCGCTCGGCGACCAGCTCGCCGAGCGTGGGCCCGGGGGTCGTCTCGCCCGGCATCCGGACCGAGACGCGCTGGGCCTGCTGGGCCATGTACTCGCGCTCCTGGAGAACCGGTCCCTCGAACCAGCGGACTCTCTCCACCGGAATGCCCGCGGTGGCCGCGATCTCCTCGGCCGTCTCGCCGGCACGGATGCGCGCCTGGATCTCCTTGGGACGCAACGGGCTCTCCACTTCGATCTCGTACTGGCCGAGACGGGAGAAGTTGCCGCGGACCGCAGCGCGGAGCCGGTCGTCGACGGGCAGCGTGAAGCGCGTGCCCCGCCCGGCCGTCGCCAGGACGAGGTACGTTCCGTCTTCACTTACCGCGACGAGACGGAGCTCCTGCATGCGAGTCCCTTCGTCGTCGTGCTCTGTCTTCCCCCGGACCCTTGAGTCTCTCGCGTGAACCGGTTGCCTTCCAGCACCGTACCCGGCATGTCCGAACATCGCCTCGCCAGGGGGCGAGGCAGGTGTTGTGACCCCGGTCACATTTTTCGTGTTCACCTTTCCGCAACCTGTCGGTCGTCCGGAAGCGGCAGTGCGCAGGCGGCGGCCGCGCCGCCGATCCGGCCCAGAAGGCGAGAGCGAGGGTCGTGTCTCCTCAGGTGGTGCGCGCCCACCGCCCGTCCGTACGGCGCGGGCGTGGCGCACGGCGGCGTGACCGTGCCGTACGCCGTGCGGCCGGACCTGCGGGAGGGTCTCATTCCTCTTGCTCCCTCGGGTTCGAGTGGCGCGCCGGGCTCTGGTGTGCCCGTGCTCCGCAATGTGCCTGCCCGAGGGCCGGCGCGGGCAACGCGACACGCGGAAGACGCCGGACCGTGGAGAGGGACTTTACGCGGCCATGGGGTCAGCCTTCCCGCGACGCGCCGAGCACCCGGTCGAGGTAATCGTTGGAGAACAGCCCGTCCGGGTCCATCTCGCGGCGCAGCGCGAGGAAGTCGCCGAACCTCGGATACACGCCACGCAGGTAGTCCGCGTCGCGGGTGTGCAGCTTGCCCCAGTGGGGCCGGCCCCCCAACCTGACCATGATTTCCTCCACGCCCTCGAAGTACGCGGGGTTGGGCGCCTGGCGGTAGACGTGGCAGGCGACGTACGCCGAGGGCCTGCCGTACGCGGTGGACAGCCAGGCGTCCGAGGGCGGCGTGACCCGCACCTCGACCGGGAAGGTGATCGGCCAGCCCGACCGCTCCACGAGGTCCCGCGTCTCCCGCAGGGCCTGGGCGAGGTGGTGGCGCGGGACGGCGTACTCCATCTCCAGGAAGCGGACCTCGCGCACCGAGGTGAAGATCTTGTAAGAGGTGTCGACGCACTCCGACGAGCCGAGCATGCGCGCGGAGATCCCGTTGATCGCGGGCACCGCGCCGGGGAGGCGGGCCCCGAGAGCGCAGGCCGCGCCGAACAGCGTGTTCTCCAGGAAGACGTTGTCGAGCCAGCGCTTGAAGGCGGCCGGCGGCCGGGCGGGGCCGGGGTGGCGGTCGTTGCGCTTGACCAGGCAGGTGTCGGTGTGCGGGAGCCAGAAGAAGTCGAGGTGGTCGTCGGCCTCCGTCAGGTCGTCCAGCGTGTCGAGGATCCGGCTGAACGCCATCGGCTCGCGGCGGTTGCGCAGCAGGAACGCGGGTTCGACCCGGAACGTGACGGCGGTCAGGATGCCGAGCGCGCCGAGGCCCACCCGGGCCGCGTCGAACAGGTCGCCCTCGCGCACGGTCGTCACGGAGCCGTCGGCGAGCACCATCTCCAGCTCGACGACCTGGTCGGCGAGGCCGCCGACGTGCCTGCCGGTGCCGTGGGTCCCGGTCTGGATCGCCCCGGCGGCGGTCTGGGCCGTGATGTCGCCCATGTTGGCCAGCGCCATCCCACGCCGGTGGAGTTCCTCGTTGAGCGCGTGGAGCGGGGTGCCCGCGGCGACCTTGACCCACCCGTCGCCCGCGTCGAGGACGCCGGTCAGCGCGCCGGGGCGCAGCAGGATGCCGTCGGTGAGCGCGACCCCGGTGAACGAGTGCCCCGTGCCGGTCATGCGCACCCGCCGGCCCGTCTTCGCGGCGTCCCGTACGGCGTCGGCGACCTCGGCCGCCGACGCGGGGGCGCGGACCTCCGCGGGGGTGACCGACTGGTTGCGCGCCCAGTTGACGAAGGCGTCCATGCTCCTCCTCGCCCCGGCGCCTGGCCCGGGGTGAACATGAACACTACTCATGAATCGCCCCGCTGCCTACGGGGCCGGCCTCGGTCTCAGTTCGTGTGCTGGTGACGCACCCGGACCAGCGCCGAGCCGGCGAGGCCCACGACGGCCGCGAGCAGCGCGCAGGCGTAGGAGAAGCCGTACGCGTTGGACGCCCCGAACACGTCGGTCAGCCGTCCGCCGGCCCAGGAGCCCACCGCCACACCGAGGTTGATCGAAGTGGTGATCCACGCCATGCCCTCGTTGAGCTGGGCCGCCGGGACCAGGCGCTCCACCAGCGAGAACCCGGTGATGATGGTGGGTGAGATGGACAGGCCGGCGACGAAGAGCGCCAGCGCCATGACCCGCACGTCGTGCATGAGCAGCACCGGCGTGAGCCCGGCGGCGAACAGCGACAGCCCGCGGACGAACCGGGCGCGCAGGCTGATCCTCCACTGCCGCGAGCCGTACCACAGGCCGGAGACCGCGCTGCCGCACGCGATCGACGCGAGCAGCAGACCGGCCGCGGCCTTGCTGCCGTGCTCCTCCGCGAAGGCCACGGTGGTGATGTCGACGGAGCCGAACACCGCGCCCATGGCCAGGAACACCGCCGACAGCAGCGCCACGCCCGGGATCGCGATCGGGGACCCGGCCGCCCCCCGGTGCCGCACGGCAGGCGGTTCGGTGGCGCGGAGCGAGGCGAACGCCACCGTGCCCGACACGGTCAGCACGATCGCGGCGATCAGGCCCGCGTAGGGGTTGATCGCGATCGTGAGGGCGGTCACGAAGGCGGGGCCGCCGACGAAGATCACCTCGTCGGCCACGGACTCGAACGAGAACGCGGTGTGCAGCTTGGCGGGGTCGCCGAGCACGTGCGACCACCGGGCCCGGACCATCGAGCCGAGCGAGATCCCGGTGGCCCCGGCCGCCGCGCCGGCGGCGTACAGCGTCCATTCGGGAGCCCCGGCGTGCGCGCACAGCATCAGGGTGGTGAGCGAGCAGCCGTGCAGCAGCACCAACGGGAGCAGCACCCGCGCCTGGCCGAACCGGTCCACCAGCCGCCCGGTGAGGGGCCCGGCCACGGCGACCGCGATCGAGAAGGTCGCCGCCACGGCCCCCGCCTTCGCGTACGAACCGGTGATGGCGGTGATCAGCAGGATGACGCCGATGCCGAGCATCGACATGGGCGCCCGCCCGACGAACCCCGCGATGACGAAGCCCTTGACTCCGGGCGTGCCGAACAGCCCGCGATACGGCCCGACCATGGTGTGTTTCCCCTTCGGCACTGTGGTGCGTGTGCGTCCGGGCCGGCCGTTCGACAGCGGCGGCGGCCCCGGACGGTCCCGGGACACGCGGACGGCGTTTGTCTCCGTTTTGACCATCGCCCACCCGCATATCATGAGGCAAGTGATTTTTCCGCGTCGGGGGTGGAGGGGCTGAGGTGAGGTCGTCCACTCATTCCGCCTCCATGCGGCTCCGCCCGATCGTGACCGGCCTCGCGGTCGTGATCCTGAGCGTCATCGCCGCGGGCACCGCCTTCCTGGTCACCTGGCCCGGTGACGGCGCGCTGGCGGCCGGCGGCGGCCGGGCGGAGACGGACCGTACGCGGGCCGACAACCCCCTTCCGGCCGCGCGGGCGACGGCGGGAAGCCTCATGCCCGACCGTACGCTGCCGTCGAGCGCGCCCGTCGTCGGCGGGCCCGGCGTGCAGGTCACGCTGCCGCACCTCCTGGCGATCTCCCCGAAGCGGGTGTCGCAGAGCACTCTGTTGAAGATCGCCAAGCTGCGGCACGTGCAGAAGGTGGCGGTCGCCGACGGCGGCGCCGTGCACGTGTCCGGCACGGCCCTGCGGCTGCTCGCGGTCGACCCGGCCACGTTCCGGTCGTGGACGCCGAAGAACGTGGCCGATCACCCGGAGGTGTGGAGCGCGCTCGCGCGGGGCGAGATGGTCGCCGACGCGGCCACGGTCAAACGTCTCGGCATGGTGCTCGGCGCGGAGTACCAGATCGACCGGGGCCCCCGGCTGCGCGTCGCCGCCTCGGCCTCGCTCGGGCTGCCCGGCGTCGACGGCCTGGTCAGCCAGGACCTGGGCCGCAGGCTCGGCTTCCCCGGCGGCGTCGTGGTGCTGGTCCACGGCGACCCGGGCAAGGTGAGCGACAAGGCGGTCGCGCGCCTGCTCGGCAAGGGCGCGCAGGTCGAGAGGGTCGGCGCGGCCGCCGTCCGGCCGCGGGCCACGGCCACGCCGGGGCGGGCCCTGGTGGGACGGCCCACGAGCTACCTGGACCTCTACCAGCGGTCCGCCACCGTCTGCCCCGGCCTCTCGTGGACCGTCCTCGCGGCCATCGGCCAGGTCGAGAGCAGCCACGGCCGCAACAACGGCCCCTCGTCCGCGGGGGCGCTCGGGCCGATGCAGTTCATGCCCGCCACCTGGAAGGTGTACGGCGTGGACGGCGACGGTGACGGCGAGGCGGACATCTGGAGTCCCTACGACGCGGTGCCGTCGGCCGCCAAATACCTGTGCGCCAACGGGGCCGGCGCGGGCGGCGACAAGCTCAGGAAGGCCGTGTGGTTCTACAACCACTCCTGGGACTACGTGAACAAGGTCCTGTCGCTCGCGGAGGCGTACGCCCGCACGTACGCCTCCTGAGGCGAGGGAGGGACCCGCGACGGCGGGTCCTGCCGTCCCGTTCCGGCGCCGCTAACGGCCGGGCCGGTGGGCGGGCCGGACGGGCGCCGGGCAGCAGGTCGCCGCGCACGGCGCGGGCTCGGGCTCGGCGAGCAGTTCGCCCACCATCGACACGAACCGCGGGTGGGTGCCCGCGGTCGAGGCCCTGGTGAGGGCCATGCCGAGCTTCTCGGCCGTGGCCGCGGCCTCCACGTCGAGGTCGTAGACGACCTCCATGTGGTCGGAGACGAACCCGATGGGCACGAGGACGGCCGACCGGACGCCCTCGGCGTGCAGCGCCTCCAGGTGGTCGCAGACGTCGGGCTCCAGCCAGGGCACCTGCGGCGGGCCGCTGCGGCTCTGCCAGACCAGGTCCCAGGCCCGCCCCTCGTCGACGTGCGCGGTCACCAGTTCGGCGGCCCGCCTGAGCTGCGCCTCGTACGCGCCCCCCGCGGGCCCGGCCGTGCGGGCCATGGAGACGGGGATGCTGTGCGCGGTGAACACGAGGCGGGCCTGTTCGCGGGCGTCGGCGGGCAGCCGGTCGAGGGCCTCGCGGGTGTGGTCGGCCATCGCCGCGACGAATCCGGGATGGTCGTAGTAGTGGCGGAGCTTGACGATCTCGGGCGCGCCGGGGACGGCGGCGCGGGCACGGGCGATGTCGTCGAGGTACTGCCGGCAACTGGAGTAGGAGCTGTAGGCCGCGGTGACGAAGGCCGCCGCCTTGCGGACGCCGTCCTCCTTCATCCGCAGGACCGTGTCCTCGAGGAACGGGTGCCAGTTGCGATTGCCCCAGTAGACGGGCAGGTCCACGTCGAGCGCGGCGATCAGGTCGCGGCACTGCCGGTTGATCGGGCTGACCCCGCCGAACCTCTGGTAGTGCGCCTCGACCTCCAGCAGCCGCTCGCGCGGCACGCCCCGGCCGCGCACGACGTTCTCCAGGAACGGCATGACGTCCTCGGGTTTCTCCGGCCCTCCGAAGGAGACGACCAGCAGGGCGTCGTATCCGTTGGTGCTCCCCATGCGCCACACCTTACGCGGACGGTACGACGGTTCCGCCCGCGCCTGTATCGCTTGGGTGGTGCGTGCGTCAGCGAGTAGGTTCGAGCGGTGAGCCAATTTCCGGACATCCGCGAATACATGGCCCTTGCGCGCGTGAACGCCCTGCGGCTGTCGCCCGACGGGACCCGGCTCGTGTCCGTGGTCCAGTCGCTCAACCCCGACGGCAAGTCGTACGGCGCCGCGCTGTGGGAGATCCCCCAGGACCCCGGAGGCGAGCCCCGCCGGCTGACCCGGTCGGCGAAGGGAGAGACGGGGGCCGAGTTCGCCCCCGACGGGACCCTGTTCTTCGTCTCACGGCGGCCCGACGAGACGGCGAAGGAGAGCGGCGGCGACACGGCCGCACTGTGGCTGCTGCCCGAGCGCGGCGAGCCGGTGCGCGTCGCCACCCGCCCCGGCGGTATCGGCGGCGTGCGCGCGGCGGGCGGCGCGGTCGTCTACACCTCCGAGGTGCTGCCCGGCGACGCCGCCACCGAGGAGGAGCGGCGCAAGGCCCGCGAGGAGGCCGGGGTCAGCGCGATCCTGCACGAGGGCTACCCGGTGCGCTACTGGGACCACGACCTCGGCCCGGCCGAGACACGGCTGTTCGCCGGCCGCGCCGTACGCGAGGGCCTGGAGGACGTGCGCGATCTCACGCCCACACCCGGCGGCGCCCTGAACGAGCACCTGTCGTTCGACCTCACCCCGGACGGGCGGACCGTGGTCGCGACCTGGCGGGTGCCGCTCCCGAACGGCGACGTCCGCTGGGACCTGGTCGCGATCGACGTCGCGGACGGGTCGCGGCGCACGCTCGCGACGTCCGAGGGGCACGACTTCGCCGGGCCGGTCACGGTGTCGCCGGACGGGCGGCGGGTCGCCTGCGTGCGGGAGCGGCACGGCGCCGAGGAGACGCAGGTCGCCCTCGACCTGTGGGTGATCGACCTGGCCACCGGTGAAGGGCACGCGGTCGCCCGGGAGATCTTCCCCGTGTCGGTCGCGTGGGCGCCCTCCTCGCGGGAGCTCTTCTTCGCCGCCGACCACCGGGGCCGCAGGCCGGTCTTCCGGGTCGGCACAGAGGCCGGCACAGAGGGCGGCACAGAGGGCGGCATCGAGGGCGAGCCCACGCGGCTGACCTCGGACGACGGCGCCTACGCCGAGCTGTGCCCGGCGCCCGACGGCTCGGTCTACGCCCTGCGCGGCGCGATCGACTCGCCGCCGCGGCCGGTGCGGATCGCGGCCGACGGCTCCGTGACGACCCTGCCCTCGCCCGTGCCGCCGCTGGACCTGCCCGGCACGCTGACCGAGGTGACCGCGACGGCCGAGGACGGGACCGAGATCCGCGGCTGGCTGGTCGTCCCCGCGGAGGCGACCGCCGAGGACCCCGCGCCGTTCCTGCTGTGGATCCACGGCGGTCCGCTGTCGAGCTGGAACGACTGGAGCTGGCGCTGGAACCCCTGGCTCATGGCCAGGCACGGCTACGCCGTGCTGCTGCCCGACCCCTGCCTGTCCACCGGGTACGGCCAGGACATGATCAAGCGGGGCTGGGGCGACTGGGGGCCGGTGACCCACGCCGACCTCATGGCGATCACGGACGAGTGCCTCAAGCGGCCGGAGATCGACGAGCAGCGGACGGCGGCGATGGGCGGCTCGTTCGGCGGCTACATGGCCAACTGGGTCGCCGGGCACACCGACAGGTTCCGGGCGATCGTGACGCACGCCTCACTGTGGAACCTGGACCAGTTCGCGGGCACCACCGACGGCGCGAACTACTGGCAGCGGGAGTTCGGCGCCCTCGGGTCCGCCCGCTACGCCCGGTTGTCGCCCCACCGGTGGCTCGGCGAGATCAGGACGCCCATGCTGGTGATCCACGGCGACAAGGACTACCGCGTGCCGATCGGCGAGGGCCTGCGGCTGTGGTGGGACCTCCAGCGCACGGGGGTCGAGTCGAAGTTCCTCTACTTCCCCGACGAGAACCACTGGGTGCTCAAGCCCGGCAACGCGATCGCCTGGTACGAGACCGTTCTGGCCTTCCTCGCGCAGCACGTCCTGGACGAGGGGTGGACTCGGCCGCCGTCCCTGAGCTGACCGTTGAATGGCGGTACACCCTGATTTGGGAGGATGTCATCCATGCGGCCGACGCCCGAGCCGGGCGTCGGCCGCTTCGATGTGAGCACGTACGAGGAGGGGGCAGGCCAGGATGGACGAGCGGGAGTACCGGCATGACCGCGCGCGGGCGGAGGAGCTGCTGGAGCTGGCGACCGGCATAGCGGAGGAGGCCGGCCAGATGCTCCTCGCCAAGCGGCCCGCGCGGCCCGAGGTGCTCGCCACCAAGTCGAGCCCCACCGACGTCGTCACCGCGCTCGACCGGGCCGCGGAGGAACTGATCCGCGGCAGGATCGCCGAGGCCAGGCCACGCGACGCGATCCTCGGCGAGGAGGGCGGCGACACCCCCGGTGAGGGAGGCGTCCGGTGGGTGGTCGACCCCATCGACGGCACGGTCAACTTCCTGTACGGCCTGCCGGACTGGGCGGTCAGCATCGGCGTCGAGGTGGACGGTGAGATCGTCGCCGGAGTGGTGCACAACGTGCCGCGCGGCGAGTCGTTCACCGCGTCCAAGGGCGGCGGCGCCTGGCTGAGGGGCGAGCGGTTGCGCTGCAACACCGGTGTCCCGCTGGCCAAGGCGCTCGTCGCCACCGGGTTCGGCTACGCGGCGGGGCGGCGCCGGGTGCAGGCCGAGGTGCTGGCGCAGGTGGTGCCTCAGGTCAGGGACATCCGGCGCGGCGGCTCCTGCGCGGTCGATCTCTGCTCGGTCGCCGCGGGCCGCGTCGACGCCTACTACGAGCGCGGCGCCAACTACTGGGACCACGCGGCGGCCGGCCTGATCGCCGTGGAGGCCGGAGCCCGCCTCGGCGGCCTGAACGGCAGGCCGGTCAGTCCCGACATGGCGCTGTGCGCGGCCCCCGGGCTCTTCGAGGAACTGCACGACCTGCTCGTTCCCCTCGACCCCGAGCGCGACTGAGGCCTCCAGCACGTGAGGACCCCCGAGGCACGTGAGGACCCGAGGCACGTGAGGACCCGAGGCACGTGAGGACCCGAGGCACGTGAGGACCCGAGGCACGTGAGGACCCGAGGCACGTGAGGACCCGAGGCACGTGAGGACCACGGACGCGACCGGGAATCCGGGAGCTGAGACCGTCCGCGGGTTCCGACCCGGGCGCGAGCGGCGGCCGATCACCCGCACGTCGGTCTCGGAGCCGCCGTGAATTCGCGCCGCGTTCGCGCGGTCTTCGCGCTGACTTCACGCTGACTTCACCCTGTGCACAGGCGAGGGGGCCCGCCGTACGGCGGGCCCCCTCGTCAGTGTCGGTTCCGGTCAGCGCTGGATGTCGATGCCGTGATCCTCGGCGAGGCGGTGAAGGTCCTCGATCTCGGCGGTGAGGGTGTCGGCGAGGAAGTCGTCCCCGCTCGTGGTGGCCTCTTCAAGACCCTTGTAGGCCTGGTCGAGCCTGGTTTCGATCGTGGTCGTGAACTCGCCCATCTCACCTTCTTTCTCAGGGGGCGAAACGTGTCACGGGGGGCTATGGCACGGGTCCTACGGAGAGGCGCGCCCTTCCCCGGCACACGACAATGGAGGGTGTCACGGGCCTACCCATGTCCGGGTCGGGCGTAAACCTGTGAATTTCTGTGCTCTACGTCACGTAGAGCGCCGGAACCGCTTACCGGCGGCTTACGTCGAATATGGCCACAATGAGGGGCGTCGTACCAGCTAGGAGGACTTGATGCGCGTGCTTGTGGTGGAGGACGAGCGGGTGCTCGCGGACGCGATCGCCACCGGCCTCCGCCGGGAGGCGATGGCCGTGGACGTCGCCTACGACGGCGCCGCCGCCTTGGAGAAGACCGGCTACATCGACTACGACGTGATCGTGCTCGACCGCGACCTGCCCAAGGTGCACGGCGACGAGGTGGCCCGCCGCCTGGTCGCCCAGCGGTCGGCCTCGAGGATCATCATGCTGACGGCCGCGGGCGACGTGGACGACAAGGTCGAGGGGCTGGAGCTGGGCGCCGACGACTATCTGGCCAAGCCGTTCGTGTTCATGGAGCTCGTGGCCCGGGTGCGCGCGCTCGGCCGCAGGTCCGCGCCGCCGCTGCCGCCCGTGCTCGAACGCGCCGGCATCCGGCTCGACCCCGGCAAACGCCAGGTGACGAGGGACGGGGTCGAGGTCAACCTCACCAAGAAGGAGTTCGCGGTGCTGGAGGAGCTGATGCGGGCCGAGGGCGCCGTCGTCAGCCAGGAGGACCTGCTCGACAAGGCGTGGGACGAGAACATCGACCCGTTCACCAACGTGGTCAGGGTGACCATGATGACGCTGCGCAAGAAGCTGGGCGATCCGCCGGTCATCGAGACCGTGCCCGGTGTCGGGTACCGGCTGTGACGACCCGCGCGACCACTACGTCCCGGGGGAGGGGGCCCTGTGAGCGAACCGCGTGACGCCTCCGAGGGGAGGACGCCCCGGATTCTCCCGCCGCCCGGCGAATCGGACGCCGCCACGATTTCGCCGGACGTGGTGGCTCCGGCCGGCGGGCAGGCCCCGGCGGGTCGCACCCGGCGGATGTCGAACCCGATGGGCACCGGTCCCTACCGCAGCCAGGTGCCGCCGCCGCCCAGCGGCCCGCCCGCCTGGGACGGCCCGCCGCCCCTGGTCGCCCACCCCGTGCAGCGGGGCAACCTGCTCAACGAGATCAGGTCGCTGCAGAACCGCATCAGCATCCGCTGGCGCCTGACCCTCACGTACGCCGCGCTGGTCTTCGTCGCCGGCGCGCTGCTGGTGATGGTCATGTACGTGCTGATCGGCCAGGCGATCGACATCGGCTGGCAGAGTGTGCCGCAGATCATCTTCCCGCGGGGGAGCGTGCCGCAGGAGTGGATCGACGAGGCCAACCACCAGTTCGCCCAGTCGCAGGCGGAGGTCACCGCGGTGGCGCGGGCCGAGCTGCTGAAGCGGGCGCTGCTGGCGCTGCTGGGCGTGGGGATCCTGGCGCTGATGCTGGGATACGTCGTGGCGGACCGGGCGTTGCGGCCCGTCATCAAGATGACGGCGACCGCGCGGAAGCTGTCGGAGACCTCGCTCGCCCACGAGCGCATCGACCTCCAGGGCCCCGACGACGAGCTGAAGGAGCTGGCCGACACCTTCGACGCGATGCTCACCCGGCTCAACACCGCCTTCGACGCGCAGCGGAGGTTCGTGGACAACGCCTCGCACGAGCTGCGGACGCCGCTGGCGATCAACCGTACGGTGCTGGAGGTCGCCCTGTCCGACCCCGAGGCGTCGGACGACCTCAAGGTGCTGGGGCGCACGCTCCTCGGCACCACCGCACGCAACGAGCGGCTGATCGAGGGCCTGCT
This sequence comes from Microbispora sp. H10830, assembly GCF_014161375.1. Lineage (NCBI taxonomy): Bacteria > Bacillati > Actinomycetota > Actinomycetes > Streptosporangiales > Streptosporangiaceae > Microbispora > Microbispora sp. H10830. The sequence continues at coordinate 71,850 of NZ_JABBWX010000011.1, read as the reverse complement.
GCTGCTCGCCCGCAGCGAGCGCGAGCTGTCGGTGCGAAAGCCCGTGGACGTCCAGGAGGTCGCCAGGACGGCGGTGGAGCAACTGGCCCCCTTCGCCGGGGAAGAGGGCGTGACGGTCGAGCACGACCTCCACCCGGCGGCCACGACGGGCGACCCCGTCCTCATAGAACGCTGTGTCTCCAACCTCGTAGAGAACGGCATCAAGCACAATCTCGGCGAGTCCGGAAAAGTGTGGGTCCGGTCGGGAATTGTCGACGGGGGTGCGGTTGTTCAGGTCGCGAACACGGGACCGCACGTTCCCGCGTACGAGGTGGAGAGCCTGTTCGAGCCGTTCCGGCGCTTGAATGCCGACCGGGTTCAGTCCGCCAAGGGCGCGGGTCTCGGCCTGTCCATCGTGCGCGCGATCGTCCGCGCGCACGGCGGAACGGTCGCCGCCGTCCCCCGCGACGGGGGCGGTCTCGTGGTGACGGTGCGTCTCTCCGGAGCCGGGGCATCTCCGGGGACGCCGCAGTCGGCGCGCTGATGGAGCGTGCACGCCGCACATGTGGTTGGATGTGCCGTCGAACGCGGTGGGGATACCGCCGATACTGTGGTTTTCGCCATATTTGGCTAACCGCAGCCCCCGGTGGGATGCCCCTCGCGTGTCGGAAGGTTCAGTGTTCGTTCAAGCGGGTACCGAATGCACAATTTACCGGCCCCCGCGGGCACAACACCGGCCTTCCGAGCGTTATCCACGCGCGACACAGGCGCAGGCAGATAGATGAGGGGGATGGAGTAGCAGATGGCTACCGACTACGACAGCCCGCGTAAGACCGACGACGATCTGAACGAGGACAGCCTCCAGGAACTCCAGGCGCGCAGGAGCGACAAGTCGTCGGGCAGCATCGACATCGACGAGACCGATCTGGCCGAGTCGTTGGAGCTGCCGGGGGCGGATCTGTCGAACGAGGAGCTCTCGCTGCGGGTGATTCCTCGGCAGGCCGATGAATTCACCTGCTCGCGGTGCTTCCTGGTGCACCACCGCAGCCAGCTGGCCTCGGAGAGGAACGGCCAGCAGGTCTGCCGCGAGTGCGCCGCCTAGGAGACCCTTGGGAGGGTCCGTGACTTCATCAGCGGATGAATCAAACAACGAGGTGGCCGACCTGGTCGGCAAACTCGTCGCCCCTGAGGAGACGGACGGGGCCGAGCGGCGTCGGCTGCTCGGCCGCCTCAGCGGGGCCTTGGCAAGGTCCGCCAGGAAGGCACGTGGACGGGGAGTCGGCCGGGGCCGGTGGCTGGCCGACGTCTTCATGAACATCGCCCCGCGGTTACCGGTCAGGGACTACGAGACGCTGCGGGAACACCACTACGGGCTCACCGGCGAGCAACTCGCCGACGATCTCGTCCGCACCGCCGCGAAGGCGACGACGGCGGTCGGCGCGGTCGGCGGAGCGCTCGCCGCGGCCGAGTTCGCCGCCCCGCCGCTCCTGCTTTCCGCACCCGCCCAGATCGTGGCCGAGACGCTGGTCGTCGCGGCCATCGAAGTGAAGCTCCTCGCCGAACTGCACGAGGTGTACGGCGTGAAGGTCCCCGGCAACGGCACCCAGAGGGCGGCCGCGTTCGCGCTCGCCTGGTCGAAGCAGCGGGGCGTCAACCCCCTCGCCCCCGGCTCGGCCACGCTCGCACTCGGGGCCGCCGCCAAGACCGCCCTGCGCAACCGCCTGATGCGCACGCTCGGCCGTCACCTCACCACGCTCGGCCCCTTCCTCACCGGCGCCGTGGCCGGCGGCGCGCTGAACCGGGTCGCCACCAGGAAACTCGCCGCCGCCGTGCGGGCGGATCTGCGCCGCCAGCGGGCCCTGCCGCCAGGCTGACCCCCTGCCGCCCGGCTGACCTCCTCCCTCCGGGCCGATCTCCCCTTCCGTGCCGGTCCCCGTCCCGCGGTCCGGGTCCTTTCCCGTTAGGTCTCCGACCCCCTGGTGACGCGCGGCGGCCCCGGTGCCCGTCCCAATCGGCACTCTCCGGCCGTCCTGATCTTCCAGATAGAGAAGTGTCACCGATTGGTCTAAACCTCTTGCCGACCCCGTATGAGCTGCGTGAGATCATTCTCACAGTCACAGGCGTGGATTGTGCACGTTCTTACGGGTATGGGGGTCACTGGTGACTTTCCGTATGGTGGTCACAGGCGACCACCTGGAGGGGATTCATGCGTGGCACCAGCTCATTTCTGATCGTCGCGAACCGGCTGCCGGTCGATCGCGTGGGCGAGAACGAGTGGCGGCGCAGCCCGGGCGGGCTCGTGACCGCCATCGCGCCCGTCATGCAACGCCGTGACGGGGCCTGGCTCGGCTGGACCGGGGCGGCGGGAGAGGAGCTGAAGCCTTTCGACCACGACGGGATGCACCTGATCCCCATCCCGCTGTCGCAGCTCGAGGTCGAGCTGTACTACGAAGGCTTCTCCAACGCCACACTGTGGCCGCTCTACCACGACGTGGTCGCCACGCCCGTCTACTCGCGTGTGCTCTGGGACGCCTACCGGGCGGTCAACGACCGGTTCGCCCGCGCGGCCGCGGACGCCGCCGCGCCCGGCGCGGTCGTGTGGGTTCAGGACTACCAGCTCCAGCTCGTGCCCGCGATGCTGCGGAAGCTGCGGCCCGACCTGAAGATCGGGTTCTTCCTGCACATCCCGTTCCCGCCGGGCGAGCTGTTCTACCAGCTGCCCTGGCGCAACGAGATCCTCGAAGGACTGCTCGGGGCCGATCTCGTGGGCTTCCAGCGGCCGGGCGGCGCCGCCAACTTCCTGCGCCTGTGCCGCCGGCTGCTCGGCGTGCAGTACCTCCGCAACGCGATCCAGCTCGAGGACCGGACGGTCCGTGCCGAGTCGTTCCCGATCTCGGTCGACTTCGGCGAGCTGGACCAGCTCGTCCGGGAGCCGCGCGTCCAGCAGCGGGCCAAGGAGATCCGCGCCGAGCTGGGCGATCCCGAGCACGTGCTGCTCGGCGTCGACCGGCTCGACTACACCAAGGGCATCGGCCAGCGGCTCAAGGCGTTCGGCGAGCTGCTCGACGACGGCTCGATCAAGCCGGACGAGGCGGTCTTCGTGCAGGTCGCCACGCCCACCCGCGAGCGGGTCGCCGAGTACATCCGGCTGCGCAACGACATCGAGCTGCGGGTGGGCCGCATCAACGGCGAGCACGGCGTGCTCGGCCGCATGCCGATCTCCTACCTCCACCAATCGTACAACAAGGAGGAACTCGCGGCGCTCTACTGCGCGGCCGACGTCATGGTCGTCACCCCGCTGCGCGACGGCATGAACCTCGTCGCCAAGGAGTACGTCGCCTGCCGCCACGACCTGCGCGGGGCGCTCGTGCTGAGCGAGTTCGCCGGGGCGGCCGACGAGCTGCGCCAGGCCTACATGGTCAACCCGTACGACATCGCCGGCATGAAGCGGACGATGCTGGCGGCGATGCGGGCGACCCCGCACGAGCTGGCGCGCCGGATGCGCTCGCTCAGGCGCAGGGTCGCGACCTACAACGTGGACAGGTGGGCCAGCGACTTCCTCACGGCCCTGGAGTCCGGGGAGCCGGCCGCTCCTAGGGAGTGAGGTCCCGGGCGGCGTCCTTCCAGGAGCGCCACTTCTTCGCCGCCGACCGCGTGACGACGATCCGCGTGATCTCCATGCCCAGGCCCATCACCACGGCGTACGCGATCGCCTCGCCGAGCCCGATGTCGGGGGAGTCGGCGCTCGCCGGCGGCTTCTTGCCGGTCGCCTTCTCCCACGCGAACGACAGCACCTTGCGCGAGCAGAAGCCCACCGCCAGGCCGAGCAGGCCGCCGACGATCCGCCACTGCATGTCGGGCTTGTCCGTCGCGCCGAGTTCGCGCTTGGCCTCCCGAGCCATGTCCGCCATGATTCCTCCTCGATAACGACCTTAGTGTCTCCCCGCGGGGTGACGGTCCACGCCATACCATGTGGTGGCATGACCGAACAGCGACTCCCCGCAGCCATGCCCGAGAAACCAACACTCGACGGCTTGGAGGCGGTATGGGTAGCGCGCTGGGAGGCCGAGGGCACCTACCGGTTCGACCGATCCCGGAGCAGGGACGAGGTCTACTCCATCGACACCCCGCCGCCCACCGTGTCCGGGTCCCTTCACGTGGGGCACGTCTTCTCCTACACGCACACGGACACGATCGCCCGCTACCAGCGGATGCGGGGGCGCGAGGTCTTCTACCCGATGGGGTGGGACGATAACGGCCTGCCCACCGAGCGCCGCGTGCAGAACCACTTCGGCGTGCGCTGCGATCCCTCCATGCCGTACGACCCGGGCTTCACGCCGCCGGAGAAGCCGGACGCCAAGCGGCAGGTGCCGATCTCGCGCCGCAACTTCATCGAGCTGTGCGAGCGGCTGACCGCCGAGGACGAGAAGGCGTTCGAGGAGCTGTGGCGCCGCCTCGGCCTGTCGGTGGACTGGTCGATGACCTATGCGACCATCGACGCCGATGCCCGGGCGGCATCCCAGCGCGCGTTCCTGCGCAACCTCGCCCGCGGCGAGGCGTACGTCGCCGAGGCCCCGACTCTGTGGGACGTGACGTTCCGCACGGCGGTGGCCCAGGCCGAGCTGGAGGACCGGGAGTGGCCCGGCGCCTTCCACCGCATCGGGTTCGAGCGTCCGGACGGCGACGGCGCCGACGGCATGGTGTGGATCGAGACGACCCGGCCCGAACTGATCCCGGCCTGCGTGGCGCTGGTCGCCCACCCCGACGACGAGCGTTACCGGCCGTTGTTCGGCACCACCGTCCGCACCCCGGTCTTCGGGGTCGAGGTGCCGGTCGTGGCCCACCACCTCGCCGAGCCCGACAAGGGCTCGGGCATCGCGATGATCTGCACGTTCGGCGACGTCACCGACGTGACCTGGTGGCGCGAGCTCGACCTGCCCACCCGGCCGGTCATCGGCTGGGACGGCCGCCTGCTCCCCGAGCCGCCGCAGGGCGTCCCGGCCGAGCCGTACGCCGAGCTGGCCGGCAAGACCGTGCACAGCGCGCGCGAGCGCATCGTGGAGATGCTGCGCGAGTCCGGCCACCTGGACGGCGAGCCGCGCAAGATCCAGCGGCCGGTGAAGTTCTACGAGAAGGGCGACCGGCCTCTCGAGATCGTCACCACCCGGCAGTGGTACATCCGCAACGGCGGCAGGGACGCCAAGCTGCGCGCCGAGCTCCTGGAGCGCGGCCGGGAGCTGGAGTGGCACCCGCCGCACATGCGGGTCAGGTACGACAACTGGGTGGAGGGCCTGGCGGGCGACTGGCTGATCTCCCGTCAGCGGTTCTTCGGCGTGCCGATCCCGGTCTGGTATCCGCTCGACGCCGACGGCGAGCCGATCTACGAGGCGCCGGTCGTCCCGCCGGAGTCGGCGCTGCCGGTGGACCCGTCCAGCGACGTCCCGCCCGGCTTCTCGGAGGACCAGCGGGGCAAGCCGCTCGGCTTCACCGCCGACCCCGACGTCATGGACACCTGGGCGACCTCCTCGCTGAGCCCGCAGATCGCGGCCGGGTGGGAGCGCGACGACGACCTGTTCCGCCGCGTGTTCCCGATGGACCTGCGGCCCCAGGCCCACGAGATCATCCGCACCTGGCTGTTCTCCACCATCGTGCGGTCGCACCTGGAGCACGGCGGGCTGCCCTGGCGGCACGCGGCGATCTCCGGGTGGATCCTCGACCCCGACCGCAAGAAGATGTCGAAGTCCAAGGGCAACGTGGTCACGCCCATGGGCCTGCTGGAGGAGTACGGCTCCGACGCGGTCCGCTACTGGGCGGCGAACGGGCGCCCCGGCACCGACACGGCGTTCGACACCGGGCAGATCAAGATCGGCCGCCGGCTGGCCATCAAGATCCTCAACGCGTCGAAGTTCGTGCTCGGCTTCCGGTCCGAGGGCGGCGGCGAGGTCACCGAGCCGGTCGACCTGTCCATGCTCGCCGCGCTGGGGGCGGTCGTCGCCGAGGCCGCCGAGGCGTTCGAGTCGTACGACTACACCAGGGCGCTGGAACGGACCGAACGCTTCTTCTGGTCGTTCTGCGACGACTACGTGGAGCTGGTCAAGGCCCGCGCGTACGACGGGGACGCCTCGGCAGTCGCCGCCCTGCGGCGGGCGCTCGGCGTGCTGCTGCGGCTGTTCGCGCCGTTCCTGCCGTTCGTGACCGAGGAGGTCTGGTCGTGGTGGCGCGAGGGCTCGGTGCACCGCGCCGCCTGGCCGTCCCCGGACGAACTGCCCGAGGCGCGATACGGCGATCCCGCGGTGCTGGACGCCGTGGCGGAGGTGCTCCGCCGGGTGCGGCGGGCCAAGTCCGAGGCGCGGCTGTCGATGCGGGCCGAGGTCGCCCGGCTGACCGTGTCGGGGGACCAGACGGACCTCGTCCGGGCGGCCCAGGACGACCTGTGCGCGGCCGGCAACGTCGAGGAGTTCGTCCTCGAACCCGGTGACGGCCCGCTCGACGCGGTCGCCGAGCTAGGTCGTGTCCCGTGAGGCCACCGCCGGCCACCGCCGCGCCCCCGGGGTGACGACGGTGGCCGGCGACGCTTTGGGGCGTTCCAGGGCATTCCCGGGCGTTTCTGTGCGCGGCCGGGGGTCCGCGGAGGGTTGGTGGCGAAACGACCGCCATACGCGGGTAAAACGACTGCGCGTCCCGCCCGCCGACATGCCAGGCTGGATCCGTGATCCCGTCTAACCGCAGTACCACCGAGAGGGTTCCGCCGACACTGGCCACGATGGCCGCGTGGAGCTGGCGGCTGCTGCTGCTCGGCGGGATGGTCTACGTTCTGTGGCTGATCATCGAGAGAATCAGCTTCGTCGTCATGCCGGTGGTGGTCGCGCTGCTGCTCGCGGCCCTGCTTCACCCGCTGACCCGGCGGCTGCGCGCCACCGGGCTCCGGCCGATCTACGCGACGTGGATCACGATGCTGCTCGGCCTCGCGCTGATCGTCGGCATCGGGTTCCTGATCGGCGTGCGAGCGAACGAGGAGTTCCCCCGGCTGGTCCTGCAGATCCAGGTGACCGTGCGCAACGTGCAGGACTGGCTGCTGCACGGGCCCCTCCATCTGAAGGAGGCGCAGATCGCCGACTTCGTGGACCAGCTCAGCAGCCAGGTGACCCAATACCGCAGCCAGATCACCAGCACGCTGCTGAGCGGCGCCACCGCGGTCGTCGAGGTGCTCACCTCCATCGTGCTGATCCTGTTCGTCACCTTCTTCCTGCTGAAGGACGGCGACCGGATCTGGACCTGGTTCCTGCGCTCCTTCGGCCGCGCCGCGCCGCGCGTGGACCGGGCGGGCCGTGCCGCCTGGGCGACGATCTCCCACTACGTGCACGGCACGGTCGCGGTCGCGGCCATCCACGGGCTCGTGATCGGAGTGGTGCTCGCGGGGATGCAGGTGCCGCTGTGGGCGCCCCTCGCGGTGCTGGTCTTCGTGGCCAGCTTCATCCCGATCGTCGGCATCCTGTTCGCGGGCACTATCGCGACGCTGGTGACCTTCGGCTCCCGGGGCTGGTTCCTGGCGCTGATCTTCGTGGGCATCCTCGTGGTCGAGCAGCAGCTGGAGAACCACGTGCTCCAGCCGCTCATCGTGGGCCGGGCCCTGGAGTTCCATCCCCTGGCGATCATCCTCGTCCTCGCGGTGGGCGGCGTGCTCGGCGGCATCGCGGGCGCCGTGGTGGCCGTGCCCCTCACGGCGGTCATCTACCGCGCGCTGCCCGAACTGCGCCGCGGCCAGCCGGCCATCGAGCCACCGGCCGAAGGCGGCCCGCCCGGCGCCGCGGAGGCCGGAGCCGGGGACGTGCCCCCGCACCCGGAGGCCGGCGCCGAGGAGCTCGCGCACTCTCACGCGTCCCAGCCCGCCGCCTCAGGGCACAGCGAGCAGAGCGGACAGGGCGGGCAGGAGCCGGAGACGGCACGCCCGTCCTCCGGAGTGGGAGAGGCGGTGTCCCCCCAGCGCAACGGGTAGGGTCTTGCCTCATGAGCGACCGCATCAGGGAACACGTCGAGGCCGCCCGGTGAGCGTCGAGATCCTGATCCACCGGCTCGACCCGGACCTTCCGCTCCCGTCGTACGCGCATCCGGGCGACGCCGGGGCCGACCTGTACGCGGCGGAGGACGTCGAGTTGCTGCCCGGCGAGCGGGCGGTTGTGCGGACCGGCGTCGCCATCGCGCTGCCGGACGGGTACGCCGCCTTCGTCCATCCGCGTTCGGGCCTGGCGGCCCGGCACGGCGTCACGCTGGTCAACGCGCCGGGCACGATCGACGCCGGCTACCGGGGCGAGATCAGGGTGACGATGATCAACACCGATGCCAAGGACCCGGTACGGCTCCGGCGCGGCGACCGCATCGCCCAGCTCGTCGTCCAGCGGGTGGAACGGGCCGCGTTCTACGAGGTCGACCGGTTGCCCGGCTCCGTACGGGGCACGAACGGGTTCGGCTCGACGGGGAGCTGACACCGCGGGGCCCGGGAACCGGGCCACGATGCGAGGAGAGTGAGAGAAGTGGTGCGACGCCGGCAACGCGCGGAGGAGGAGACCGCACAAGCCGTCGTGCGGGGGGAGAGCCTCGCCCCGGCGCGGACGACGGGCCCCTGGGACGCCGATGACGACTACCCGCAGGCCGAGCGCGTGGACCTGGGTGGCCTGCGCCTGCCGGTCGGCCCCGGATTCGAGATCCAGCTCAGCATGGCGGGCGACCAGGTCGACGGTGTGATCGTCCTGGTCGAGGAGAGCGCCCTGCAGGTGAACGCCTTCGCCGCGCCCAAGCGCAGCGGGATCTGGGACGAGGTACGCGCCGAACTCGCCCGTGAGGTGGTGGCCGCCGGCGGCTCCGCCGAGGACCGGGACGGCCCGTTCGGCCCCGAGATCGCGGCCGAGGTGCCCGCGCAGGGCCAGGCGCAGGGACGGCAGCCGGTGCGCTACGTCGGCGTCGACGGGCCGCGCTGGTTCCTCCGCGCCGTGATCAGCGGCAGGGCGGCGGTCGACCCGGAGGCGGCGCGGATCCTGGAGGACGTCGTGCGCGGCATCGTCGTCGTGCGCGGTGACGAGCCGATGCCGCCCAGGGAGGCGATCCAGCTTCGTCTGCCCGCCGAGGCCAGGCAGGCCATGGAGGAGCAGCAGGGATCCGGGCGGGAGGAGTTCCGGCCCTTCGAGCGCGGTCCGGAGATCAGCGAGATCCGCTGACCCCCGTCCGGGATGCGCCGGTTGACCGAATCGGGGGCAAGCCCATCCTGACCGTCCTTCTGGCCCGTAAGCGGCTCACGTATGCTGCGGTGGGAAACGACCGGCCTAGGCTGGAGCCAGGACGACGAATCCCTCCGAAGGGGATCGCGAACGAGGAAGCTGGGTGAGTGACCGATGGGCACGCCGGAGCCTGCCAGACGCGGCGGACTGCGGGGCTTCTTCCGAAGGCTGGCCACCAGCCAGGCCGAACTGGAGGCCGCCGAGCTCCAGGAGGACCTGGAGCAGCAGGGGGCCACTCCCATCGCGCGGTGCGGTGAGCGCCAGCGGACGTGCGTGGCGGGTACGCTGCGCACCGTGACCCTCCGCCCGCGCGGCGGCGCGCCCGCCCTCGAGGCGGAGCTGTACGACGGTTCGGACGTGATCGACCTGGTCTGGCTCGGCCGCCGGAAGATCGCCGGCATCGAGCCGGGCCGGGTGGTGCGGGCCGAAGGGCTGGTCAGCGTCCAGGACGGCCGCAAGGTCATGTTCAACCCCCGCTACGAGCTACGCCCGGCCGGTGGCCCTTGATCTCTCAGGAGACCGTATGAGCACAGCGGACATGACGGCCCCCGCGGCGCACGCCACCGTCGAGGCGGCGGTTCGCGCCCAGATGAGCAAGGCGCTGGGCGGCAGGCGCGGGATCGTCGAGGCGGCGGTGCCCACGATCGCCTTCACCGGCACGTGGATGGGCACCAACGAGCTGAAGGCCTCGCTGATCGTCGGCGTCGCCTCGGCGGTGGTGCTCCTGCTGGTGCGGCTCGCGCAGCGCACGACGCCGCAGTTCGTGCTCAACAGCCTCGTCGGCATCGGGATCGGCGCGTTCTTCGCGGCACGCACCGGCGACGCCAAGGACGTGTTCCTGCCGGGGATCCTCTACAACGCGGCCTACGCCGCCGGCATGCTGCTGTCGATCGTGGTCCGCTGGCCGATCGTGGGCTTCCTGATCGGCTCGGTGACCGGCGACCCGACGGCCTGGCACAGCGACACCGCGCTGGTCCGGCTGTGCTCGCGGCTCACGTGGCTGCTCATGCTGCCCTGCCTGCTGCGGGTGGTGGTCCAGCTGCCGCTCTACTGGGCGGACCAGGTGACCGCCCTCGGCGTGGCCAAGATCGCCCTGGGCTGGCCGCTGCAGGTCGCGGGGCTCGCCGCGATGGTGTGGGTGCTCGCCCGGGGCCGCACCCCGCTCGAGCCGCCGGCGCAGCCGTCCGTCTGACACTCAGGCGGAAACGACTCAGGCCCCGGGCACGCGCCCGGGGCCTGAGTCGTGTGCGGGTCAGGGACGCTCGTGGGCCGACAGCAGCTCGGTGAGCTCCTGCTCGACCTCCTGGCTGGCCACGAACAGCAGCTCGTCGCCGGCCTCCAGCGGGTCGTCGGCCGAGGGGACCAGCACCCGGCCCTCGCGCAGGATCGCCACGAGGGCGGCGTCCACCGGCCACGGCACCGACCCCGCCCGCTGGCCCACCACCGGGGCGTCATCGGCCAGCGTGAGCTCCACCAGGTTGGCCTGGCCCTGCCGGAAGGTCATCAGGCGCACCAGGTCGCCGACGCTGACGGCCTCCTCGACCAGGGCCGACAGCAGGCGCGGGGTGGAGACGGCGACGTCCACGCCCCACGACTCGTTGAACAGCCACTCGTTCTTGGGGTGGTTGACCCGGGCGACCACCCGCGGCACGCCGTACTCGGTCTTGGCGAGCAGCGAGACCACGAGGTTGACCTTGTCGTCGCCGGAGGCGGCGATCACGACCTGGCAGCTGTTCAGCCCGGCCTCGTCCAGCGAGGAGATCTCGCAGGCGTCGGCGAGCAGCCACTCCGCCCGCGGCACGCTGTCGATCTTTATGGCGCGGGGGTCGATGTCGATGAGCAGGACCTCGTGCCCGTTCTCCAGGAGCTCCGCCGCGATGGAGCGGCCGACGGCTCCGGCGCCGGCGATGGTGACGCGCATCAGTGCTCCTCGTCGGACGGCGGGGCGGACAGCACCTTGTTGATGCGGTCCATGTCGTTCTCGGCGGCGACCAGGTGGAGGAGATCGCCCTCCTGGAGGACGGTCGCGTCCTTCGGCACGAGCGCCTCGCCCATACGGTTGACGAAGGCCACCCGCGCGCCGGTGACGTCCTCGATCACCCTGGCCCGGGTGCCGATCCAGCCCTGGTGGAAGGCCACCTCGGCGAGGACGACCGTGCCGGTCGGGTCCCGCCAGAAGGGCTCGGCGCCCTCGGGCAGCACCCGGCGCAGGATCTGGTCGGCGGTCCAGCGGACCGTCGCCACGGTGGGGATGCCGAGCCGCTGGTAGACCTCGGCCCGGCGGGGGTCGTAGATGCGGGCGACCACGTTGTCCACGCCGAACATCTCCCGCGCGACCCGGGCGGAGATGATGTTGGAGTTGTCCCCGCTGCTCACGGCGACGAAGGCGGCGGCCGAGGCGATGCCGGCCTCTTCGAGCACGTCGCGGTCGAAGCCGATGCCGGTGACCCTGCGGCCCCGGAAGCCGGCCCGCAGCCGCCGGAAGGCCTGCGGGTCGCGGTCGATCACGGCGACCGAGTGCCCGTTGTCCTCAAGGATGTGCGCCAGAGTCGAGCCGACCCGTCCGCATCCCATGATCACAATATGCATGCTCCCCCGCCGTGGCTTGTGGCGGTCTCCTAATGCAGACAGTATGTCGCCACTGCCGGGCACCGCATGACCCGGGCACGGCGCCGGGGGACTAGGCTCAACAGACGTGTCGAAGGTGCCAGATCTTGTCAAGCGGCTCCTCGTGGGGCGGGCTCTGCGGAGCACCGCGCTCCACCATCAGCTGCTGCCCAAGCGCGTGGCACTGCCGGTCTTCGCCAGTGACGCGCTGTCCTCGGTGGCGTACGCGCCGCAGGAGATCCTGGTCATCCTGTCGATCGGCGGGGTCAGCCTCTACAGCGTCAGCCCATGGGTCGCGGCGGGCGTCGTCCTCGTCATGCTCACGGTGGTCGCCTCCTACCGGCAGAACGTGCACGCCTATCCCAGTGGCGGCGGCGACTACGAGGTGGCGACGACGAACCTGGGACCGACCGCGGGCCTGACCGTCGCGAGCGCCCTGCTCGTCGACTACGTGCTGACCGTGGCGGTGTCGGTCGCCAACGGCGCCGACTACGTGGGTGCGACGATCCCCTTCGTCGCCGAACACCGTCCACTGGTCGCGATAGCCATCGTCGCACTCTTGACGATCATGAATCTGCGCGGCCTCAGGGAGTCGGGTGTCGCGTTCGCCGTTCCCACCTACGCCTTCATGATCGCGGTCATCGGCATGGTCGCGTGGGGCCTGTTCCGGCTGATCGTGCTCGGCGACGACCTGCGCGCCCCCACCGCCGACTACCGCATCATCGGGCAGCAGGCCGATCTCGCTGGATTCGCGATGGCGTTCCTGGTGCTGCGCGCCTTCTCGTCCGGATGCGCCGCGCTCACCGGTGTCGAGGCGATCAGCAACGGCGTGCCGGCCTTCCGCAAGCCCAAGAGCAAGAACGCCGCGACGACGCTGCTCATGATGGGCCTGATTGCGGTCACGATGTTCAGCGGGATCATCTTCCTCGGCCTCCAGTCAGGCGTGAAGCTGACCGACCCGGCGTTCGTGGCCAGGAACATCATCATCGACGGGCACCCGGCCGGGCCCGGCTACTACCAGCAGCCGATCATCGCGCAGGTCGCCTCGGCCGTCTTCGGCCACGGCTCGTTCCTGTTCGTCGTGATCGCCGCGGTGACCGCCCTCATCCTGTTCCTGGCGGCCAACACCGCGTTCAACGGTTTCCCGGTGCTCGGCTCGATCCTCGCCCAGGACCGTTACCTGCCGCGCCAGCTCCACACCCGGGGCGACCGCCTCGCGTTCAGCAACGGCATCGTCATCCTCGCAGCCGGGGCCTGCCTGCTGATCTGGGCGTTCGACGCGGACGTGAGCAAGCTGCTCAACCTCTACATCGTCGGCGTGTTCGTCTCGTTCACCCTCAGCCAGATCGGCATGGTCCGGCACTGGACCCGTCACCTGAGGACCGAGACCGACGCGAGGGCGCGCTTCCACATGATGCGCTCGCGGGTGATCAACGGCTTCGGCGCGGTCATGACCGGGCTCGTGCTCGTCGTCGTGCTCGCCACCAAGTTCACGCACGGCGCGTACATCGTCTGCATCGCGATGCCGGTGCTCTTCCTCATGATGAAGGGCATCAGGAGGCACTACGACCGGGTCGCCGAGGAGCTCGCCGCGCCGGAGGGGCACGAGGCCGACGAGTCGCTGCTGCCCGCCCGCAACCACGCGATCGTGCTCGTCTCGAAGATCCACAAGCCGACGCTCCGCGCGCTCGCGTACGCCAGGGCGACCCGCCCGTCGAGCCTGGAGGCCGTGACCGTCAGCGTGGACGCCGACGAGGCGAACAGGCTCAGGGAGGAGTGGGACCGGCGCGGCATCGAGGTGCCGCTCAAGATCCTCGACTCGCCGTACCGGGAGATCACCGGCCCGGTGCTCGAGTACGTGAAGTCGCTGCGGCGGCGCTCGCCGCGCGATGTCGTGACGGTCTACATCCCCGAGTACGTGGTCGGCCGCTGGTGGGAGCACCTCCTGCACAACCAGAGCGCGCTGCGGCTCAAGGGGCGGCTGCTGTTCAAGCCCGGGGTCATGGTCACGAGCGTGCCGTTCCAGCTCGCCTCCTCCGACCGCCTCAAGGGCCGCAGGGAGCCGTCCGCTCCCGGCGCCTCCCGCCGCTCCTACCAGTCCCCACCGAAGGACACGCAGATCAAGGCATGACCGACACGAAAGAGGCCGACATGGGCGGCGAACGGCTCGAACTGACGGTGGACGCCGTCGCCAACGGCGGCTGGTGCGTGGCCAGGCACGAGGGCCGGGTGGTCTTCGTCCGGCACGCCCTGCCAGGCGAGCGGGTGGTCGCGGAGGTCACCGAGGAGACCGCGCGGTTCCTGCGGGCAGACGCGGTCGAGATCCTGGAGCCCTCACCCGACCGGGTCACGCCGCCCTGTCCGTTCGCCGGCCCAGGCCGCTGCGGCGGCTGCGACTGGCAGCACGCGTCGCTGGAGGCGCAGCGCCGGCTCAAGGCCGACGTGGTCGCCGAGCAGTTCCGGCGCCTGGCGGGCCTCGACCTCAAGGTCGTGGTCGAGGAGGTGCCGGGGGCGGAGGACGGCCTCGGATGGCGCACCCGCGTGCGGTTCGCCGTGGAGCGGGACGGCACGGCGGGGCTGCGGCGCCACCGGTCGCACGAGATCGAGCACGTCACCGAGTGCCTCATCGCGCACCCCGCCGTCGAGGAGGTCGGCGCCGAACGCCTGGCCTGGCCGGGGGCCGCCTCGGTCGAGGTGGTTGCGGCCTCCGGCGGCGACCGCGCCGTGATCGTCGAACCCGTCCCGCGCCGCCGGGCGGACATCCCGGACGTGGACGCCGCGGTCCTGCTCGACGAGGGCAGGCGGGGCACGCGGGCGCTGCGCGGCCGGGCATCGCTGACCGAGCGGGTGGGCGAGCGGGACTTCCGGGTCACCGCGAGCGGATTCTGGCAGGTCCACCCGGGTGCGGCGGCCACGCTGCTCGGCGCGGTGCTCGACTTCGGCCGGCCCGAGCCGGGGGAGTGGGCGCTCGACCTCTACTGCGGCGCCGGCCTGTTCGCCGCCGGGCTCGCCGAGGCCGTCGGCCCCGAGGGCGCGGTGCTCGGCATCGAGTCCGAGCCGCAGGCGGCGCAGGACGCCCGGTTCAACCTGCGTGACCTGCCGCAGGCGCAGGTCGAGCGGGGCAGGGTCGAGGAGGCGCTCGACCGGCTGCGGATCGAACGGGCCGACCTGGTGGTGGCCGACCCGCCCCGCGCGGGTCTCGGCCGTCCGGTGGTCGAGCGCGTCGCCGGCCTGGAAGCTTCGCGCGTGGTCTACGTCTCGTGCGACCCGGCCACCCTGGCCAGGGACGTCGCCTGGTTCGCCGGGCACGGCTACCGGCTGGAGGACCTGCGGGCCTTCGACCAGTACCCGATGACCCACCACGTGGAGTGCGTCGCGCTGCTCGTCAGGGACTGAGCAGGGCGCCGCCTCACGGGTGGGGCCGGGCCATGCCGGCGACCAGGAGGTCGGCCAGCCTCCGGACCGCCGCCGCCGCGCTTTCGGGCGAACCGGCGCGGAAGGAGGCGATGGCCCTCAGGCCGATCCTCACGTCCTCGACCGACAGTTCGGGACGGACGCCGCCCGCGCTCCGGGCCCGCTCGACGAGCTGCTCGAGCCTTCGGGCCTGTGCGCGGCGCTGCCCGGCGAACGCGGCGCCCGCGGGATGGGAGCCGAGCAGCGCTCCGTTCAACCCGCGGTGCCGCACCTGGCCTTCGGCGAACCGGTGGACGGTCCCGCGCAGCGCGCGCCAGGGGTCGGGGTCGTCCAGGGCGGCACGCATCTGCGCGCGGCACACGGCGACCTGCTCGGCGAGCACCGCGCCGACGAGGTCCTGTCGCGACGGGAAGTGCCGGTAGACGGTCGCGACGCCCAGGCCGGCACGCCGGGCGATCTCGTGCACCGGCAGGTCGAGCCCGTCCGCGGCGAACGCGGCACGGGCGACCGCCACGACGTGCCGCCGGTTGTGCTCCGCGTCCATCCGGGGTTTCCGAGTCAATGTCGTCCGCGCCCCTCTCACTTGCGGCGATCCGAGGCAGCCGCTCCCGTTCGTCCGCCTACCGTGGTCGGCGGCCAGTCGGAACAGCCGGATGGGTGATTATGTTCCCGGATGTGGAAATGTTTGCGGTGCGGTTCGAGCGGTTCGGTCCCCCCGAGGTCCTCGCCGTCGGGGGATTGCCCGAGCCTCACGCGGGTCCCGGCGAGGTGCGCGTCAGAGTCAGGGCCGCCGGGGTCGCACCGGTCGACCTCGCGCTGCGCGCAGGCGCGTCGCCGTCGAGCGCACGACTCTCCCTGCCGCACATCCCCGGCGTCGACGCCGCCGGGGTGATCGACGAGGTCGGCGCGGACGTCACCGGGTTCGCCGCCGGGGACGAGGTCTTCGGCGCCGTCGACGTCTCGCGGCTGGGCGGCGCCGCCGCCGAGTTCGCCGTGCTGGCGTTCTGGGCCGCGAAGCCGCCCTCGATGTCGTGGGAGGAGGCCGGCGCCGCCGGCACGAGCGTCGAGACCGCCACCCGGGCGCTCGACAGGCTCGGCGTACGCACGGGAGCGACGCTCCTGATCGACGGCGCCTCCGGCGGTGTCGGCAGCGTCGCCGTCCAACTGGCGGTCGCCCGCGGCGCCCGCGTGATCGGCACGGGCCGCCCGGAGAACCACGCCTTCATCGCCGGGCTCGGCGCGGTCCCGGTCGCCTACGGGCCCGGGCTCGCCGAGCGCGTCCGCGCTCTCGCGCCCGGAGGGGTCGATCTCGCGCTGGACGTCGCCGGCGCCGGCTCGCTTCGCGAACTCATCGCGATCATCGGTACGCCGGCATCGGTCCTCACCATCGCGGACTTCGCCGGTCCGGAGCTCGGGGTCGGCATCTCCCGCGGTGAGCTCGGCGGCGAGCCGGACGGGCGCCATGGTCTCGCCCTCGCGGCCGCACTGTCGGCGGAAGGGCGCTTCCGCGTTCCCGTGCGGGCGGTGTTCCCCATGGACCGGGCGGCCGAGGCGCACGCGGCCGCCGCGCGAGGGCCACGGCAGGGCAAGGTCGTCCTCGCGGCTCCTCCCTCTCACGGCGAGCACGATGGAGGCGCCTCGATGTGACGGCACGGCGGTGGCGTCCCTGTCGGGTCGCTCGCGGGCCGAGCTACAGAAACCGATCGCGGCTCCGCCCCGCACCCGCGCACACGGGTCGAGCCGCCCGCAGGAAGAGCGCAGGCCGGTGAGAAGGGTCACCAGGGGCGGACGGGACGGGCGCCGGGCGTGACCTCGGGGCGGGCGACGCCCGCGTCGGGGCGTGCCGGCCAGGCCAGGATCCGTACGACCTCGCCGGCCGGTGCGGCGCCTCGCAAGGACAGCCAGCCCAGGCCGTTGCGGGCCCGGAACGCCGCCAGGCGCCCGGCCTCGCCGGGGCCGAGGTCGCCGGGGCCGGCGAGGACCGGCGCGAGGCCCATCCGCCGCCACGCCCGGTCGGGCGGCACGTCCAGCGCCGCGGCGATCTGGAGGCGCGCCGCCCGCGCGGCGACGGCCAGGTCGTGGAGGTTCGAGACGCCGGAGGCGATCGGCACGAGCAGGCCGACGGACTCGATCTCCGTCCCCTCCTCGCGGGCCGCCCGCAGCATCTCCTGGTCGGCGGGCTCCAGGCCGCGCCGGGAGGCGGGGAGCGTGAACGTGACCCGCAGCGGGCGGCCGCGCGCCCGCGCCTCGCGCTGCAACCGGGCGACGGCGGCGGCGCGGCGGCGGACGGCGGCGGGCCCGGCCGACCCACCGGCCTCGAAGTCGACGCCGGGTGGGTCGAGCGCCGTCACGACGTGGCGGTAGGCCGCGAGCAGCCGGGCCGGGTTCTCACAGGTGACCGCCAGCTCCTGCCCGTACGGCCCGCCGAACGCCGGCCACACCTCGCCGCCGTCGGCCCTCAGCCGCTCGATTCGCGCGGCGACGGAGTCCCCGCCCCGCGGTCGCGCCCCCGCCCAGTGAGGAGCGCAGCCGCCCGGGCCTGCGACGATGTGACCGATGGCGAACGAGCGCACCCCCGCTCGCAGCAGTTCCGGGTGCGGCTCCCCGGCGGCGTCGAGGAACCCCCGATAACGGGTCGCGGGCTCGTCGGCGGGGGGAGCGGCGGCGGGCGGGGTCGGCGAGGCGACCGTCTGGCGCGCGGCGACCAGCGTCTCCGGCACCGGGGAGGCCGGACTCCGCGCACCGGTGGGCGCGGCCGTGGCACCCTGCCTGCTTTCGGGCCTGCTTCCGGGCCTGCCTCCGGACGTCGCGTCCCAGCCGCCGGGCGGCGTGGCGGGCAGCGCCCACAGCGCCGCGCCGGTGCCCGCGACGAGCGCGGCCGACGCCAGGAGGACGAGGGAGCGCGGGGGGCGGCCCGCTTCGCGGGAATGACGTGCGGAGTCCACGCTCACCACCCTGAGTTGCGATACGACCACGTTGCGCACAGGCGGCTCGCACTCTAGCAAGTCATGGACGCGGGGGCGGGGATAATGGACGGATGAAATTGAGGATCTTCACCGAACCCCAGCAGGGGGCGAGCTACGACGACCTGCTCAGGGTGGCGCAGGCGGCCGAGCGGCTCGGGTTCGACGCGTTCTTCCGGTCCGACCATTACCTGCGGATGGGCGACGGCGACCCCGCCCCGGGCCCGACCGACGCGTGGATCACCCTGGCCGGTCTCGCGCGGGAGACCTCGCGCATCAGGCTGGGCACGCTGGTGAGCGCCGCGACGTTCCGGTTGCCCGGGCCGCTGGCGATCAGCGTCGCCCAGGTCGACCAGATGAGCGGCGGCCGTGTGGAGCTGGGTCTCGGCACCGGCTGGTTCGAGGAGGAGCACACGGCGTACGGGATCCCGTTCCCCTCCCTGGGCGAGCGGTTCGAGCGCCTGGAGGAGCAGCTCGAGATCGTGACCGGGTTGTGGGCGGCGGCCAAGCCGTTCTCCTTCGAGGGCGCGCACTACCGGCTGGCCGACTCACCGGGGCTGCCCAAGCCGGCGCAGCGGCCCCGGCCGCCCGTCATCATCGGCGGCGGGGGCGCCAAGCGGACGCCGCGGCTGGTCGCGCGGTTCGCCGACGAGTACAACGTGCCGTTCCACCTCCCCGAGGACACCGCCGCGGCCTTCGACCGGGTCAGGCAGGCGTGCGACGCCGTGAGCCGGGAGACCGTCCTGCTGTCGGCGGCGCAGGTCGTCTGCGCCGGGCGGGACGAGGCGGAGATCGCCCGGCGGGCCGCCAACATCGGCCGCGAGGTCGACGAGCTGCGCGTCAACGGGCTGGCGGGCACGCCGCAGGAGATCGTGGACAAGATCGGGCGGTTCGCCGAGATGGGCGCGGAGCGTCTCTATCTGCAGGTCCTCGACCTGCACGACCTGGAGCATCTGGAGCTGATCGCGGCCGAGGTGCTGCCGCACGTGTGAGAAGGGCGCTGCCGCACGTGTGAGAAGGGCGCTGCCGCACGTGTGATAGTGCGGCACGTCTGAAAAGCCATAGCCGGTCGAAGGGGGCATCCGGCACACTTTGCCGGGTGCTCCTCACGATCTCGACGACGCTACGGCCCGCCACGGACCTCGGCTTCCTCCTGCATAAGCACCCCGACCGGGTGCAGGAGTTCGAGCAGTCGTTCGGCATGGCGCGGGTCTTCTATCCGGAGGCGGGCGAGGACCGGTGCACCGCGGCGCTGCTGCTGGAGGTCGATCCGGTGCGGCTGGCCCGTTCGCGGGGCTCGTCCTCGCCCGACTTCTCCCTGGGGCAGTACGTCAACGACCGGCCGTACGCCGCGTCCTCCCTGCTGGCGTCGGCGCTCGCCGACGTGTTCCGCACGGCGCGGACCGGCCGGTGCGCCTCCCGGCAGGACCTCGCGGACGGGCCGATCCCCCTGGAGATCGGCCTGCCCGCCCTGCCGTGCCGGGGAGGGGCCGATCTCGCGCACCGGCTGTTCGGGCCGCTGGGCTGGGAGGTCGGCGCCGAGGCCGTGCCGCTGGACCCCGGCTTCCCCGAGTGGGGCGAGTCCCGGTATGTACGGCTCGCGCTGCGCGGCGACGTGCGCCTGGCCGACGCGCTCAACCACCTGTACGTCCTGCTCCCGGTGCTGGACGACGCCAAGCACTACTGGCTGGCGGGCGACGAGGTCGACAAGCTCGTCCGCGCGGGAGAGGGCTGGCTGGCCGGTCATCCGGACAAGGGGCTGATCACCCGCCGCTATCTCGGCCGGCGGTGGGCGCTCACCCGCACCGCCTTCGCCCGTCTCGCCGAGCTGGGCGACGACGTGGAGGAGAGCCTGGACCCGCCGGTGGAGGAGGAGCCGGGCGCCGAGGCCCCCGGCTCCGCCGCACCGGTCAGCGGAGCCGGGCAGGCGGAGCCCGACATCGCCGACCCCGACATCGCCGACCCCCAGATTGTCGAGCCCCAGATCGCCGAGCCCGGCCGCACGCCCGACGCCGCCCCTGAGGAGCGGGTGCCGCTGAACACGCTGCGCCGGGAGGCCGTCGTGGCGGTGCTGGAGGAGGTCGGCGCCCGCACCGTGCTCGACCTCGGCTGCGGCTCGGGGCAGCTGCTGTCGGCGCTGCTCGCCAAGCCGGCCTTCGCCAAGGTGGCCGGCATGGACGTGTCGGCCCGCGCGCTCGCGATGGCCAAGCGCCGCCTGCGCGCCGACCGGATGCCGGACGCCAAGCGGGCCAGGCTGGAGCTGTTCCAGGGCTCGCTGACCTACACCGACGCGCGCCTGGCCGGGTACGACGCCGCGGTGCTGATGGAGGTCGTCGAGCACGTGGACCCGCCGCGCCTTCCCGCGCTCGAACGCGTGGTCTTCGGCGCGGCGCGGCCCGCACACGTGATCGTCACGACGCCCAACGTCGAGCACAACGTCAGGTACGAGCTGCTCGCGGGGGCGCGGCGCCACCCCGACCACCGGTTCGAGTGGAGCCGGGCGGAGTTCGCCCGGTGGGTGGCGGGCGTGTGCGAGACGTACGGCTACGCGGCCGAATCGCGGCCGGTCGGCGAGGACGACCCCGAGGTGGGCGCGCCCACCCAGATGGCGGTCTTCAGCAGGAGGGAGGAGCGGCCGTGACCGAGATCAGCGTGCCGGAGCTGTCGCTGGTGGTGCTCGTCGGCATCTCCGGGAGCGGCAAGTCGACGTTCGCGGCCCGGCACTTCGCGCCCACGCAGGTCGTCTCGTCCGACTTCTGCCGGGGCCTGGTCGCCGACGACGAGAACGACCAGACGGCCACGCCCGAGGCGTTCGACCTGCTCCACCACATCGTGGGCATCCGCCTGAGGCGGGGCCTCCTCACGGTGGTGGACGCGACCAACGTGCAGTGGGAGGCCCGCAAGAAGCTCATCGAGCTGGCCAGATCTCACGACGTGCTCGCCGACGCGATCGTGCTCGACGCGCCGGAGGAGGTGGCGCGCGCCCGCAACGCGGCCCGCCCCGATCGAGCCTTCGGCCCCCACGTGATCACCCGGCAGCGCAAGGAGCTGCGCCGGTCGCTCGGCAAGATCTCCAAGGACGGCTTCCGCCGGGTCCACGTGCTGCGCGGCGACGAGATCGACGACGTGACCGTCACGTACGAGAAGGCGTGGACCGACAAGACCGACCTCACCGGGCCGTTCGACATCATCGGCGACGTGCACGGCTGCCGGGCCGAGCTGGAGTCCCTGCTGGTGAAGCTCGGCTGGGAGGTCGGGCCGGACGGCGCCGTCCACCCCGAGGGGCGTACCGCGGTCTTCGTCGGCGACCTGGTCGACCGTGGCCCGGACACGCCGGGCGTGCTGCGGCTGGTCATGAGCATGGTCGAGGCCGGGACCGCGCTGTGCGTGTCCGGCAACCACGAGCAGAAGCTGGTGCGGGCCCTCGACGGCCGCAAGGTGCGGGTCGCCCACGGCCTTGAGCGGTCGCTGGAGCAGCTCGCCGCCGAGCCGGAGGAGTTCCGCGCGGCCGCCAGGACGTTCATGGACGGTCTCATCAGCCACTACCGGCTCGACGGCGGCAAGCTGGTGGTCGCGCACGCCGGGCTCAAGGAGGCCTACCACGGGCGGGCCTCCGGGCGGGTGCGGGCGTTCGCCCTGTACGGCGACACGACCGGGGAGACCGACGAGTACGGTCTGCCGGTGCGCTACCCCTGGGCGAACGACTACCGGGGGCGTGCCATGGTCGTCTACGGGCACACCCCGGTGCCCGAGCCGGAGTGGGTCAACAACACGATCTGCCTCGACACCGGCGTGGTCTTCGGCGGGCGGCTGACCGCCCTGCGTTACCCCGAGCGCGAGCTCGTCTCGGTCCCGGCCGAGAACGTCTGGTATGAGCCGGTGCGGCCGCTGGCCGCGGCCACCCCCGCCCGCGATCCCGGCGTGCTGGATATCGGCGACGTGGACGGCACCCGCTTCGTGGAGACGAGGTTCGGCGGCCGGATAAGGATCGCGGAGGAGAACTCCCGCGCCGCACTGGAGATCATGAGCCGGTTCGCCGTGGACCCCCGCTGGCTGGTCTACCTCCCGCCGACCATGGCCCCGCCGGAGACCTCCGCGCTGGAGGGCTACCTGGAGCACCCGGCCGAGGCGTTCGACGAGTTCGCCCGGGCGGGGGTGACCCGGGTGGTGTGCGAGGAGAAGCACATGGGCTCGCGGGCGATCGCCGTGCTGGCGCGGACGCCGGAGGCCGCGGCCCGCCGCTTCGGCGTCGCCGACGGCACGACGGGCAGCGTCTACACCCGCACCGGGCGGCCCTTCTTCGACGAGCGCGTGCCGGAACTGGTGGACCGGCTGCGCGAGGCGGCCGCGCCGCTGTGGGAGGCGCTGGAGACCGACTGGGTGGTGCTCGACTGCGAGCTGCTGCCGTGGTCGGCCAAGGCGGAGGGACTGATCCGCGACCAGTACGCCTCGGTGGGGGCGGCCGCCCGGGTGGCGCTGCCCGAGGCGGTCGCCGCGCTGGAGTCGGCGGCGGGACGTGGCCTGGATGTAGGCGCTCTGCTCGACCGCACCCGCCGCCGTGCCCACAACGCTGCCCGGTTCCGCGACGCCTATGCCCGCTACTGCTGGCCGGTCTCGGGCCTCGACGGCGTACGGCTCGCGCCGTTCCAGATCCTCGCCTGCGAGGGCAGGGCGACGGCGGTGGAGGAACCGCACGAGTGGCACCTGAAGACGCTCGGCCTGATGGACTCGCCGCTCGTCACTCCGACCCGTCACGTCTTCGTCTCCCTCGACTCGCCGGAGGAGCTGGAGGCGGCCGTCGCGTGGTGGACGGCGCTGACCGAGGCCGGGGGCGAGGGCATGGTGGTCAAACCGGCCGCGAATCAGGAGGGACGGGTGCAGCCGGGCGTGAAGGTGCGGGGCCGTGAGTACCTGCGGATCATCTACGGCCCCGACTACACCGAGTCGCTCGACGTGCTGCGGCGCAGGTTCACCGGCAGGAAGCGGTCGCTG
Organism: Microbispora sp. H10830; assembly: GCF_014161375.1. Taxonomy (NCBI): domain Bacteria; kingdom Bacillati; phylum Actinomycetota; class Actinomycetes; order Streptosporangiales; family Streptosporangiaceae; genus Microbispora; species Microbispora sp. H10830. The sequence goes on along the minus strand of NZ_JABBWX010000011.1, from coordinate 48,623 downwards.
GCGCTGCGGGAGCACGCGCTCGGCCTGGAGGCGCTGACGCGCCTGGCCGGGGGTGAGCCGCTGTGGCGGATCCACGAGGCGGTCTTCGCCGTCCTCGCGCTGGAGTCCGAGCCGGTCGACCCCCGTCTTTGAGACCGGACGGCCCCCTGGTGCGGCCCCCCGGTACGGTCTCCCGCTCACGCGACGGGAGCCGTACCCGGGGGCCGTGGTCAGGGAGCCGGGTCCAGGGGACAGGGCTCAGCGGGACAGGGTTCAGCGGGACAGGGCTTGGCTCAGCGGGACTCGGCCGCGGCGGGCGCGTCCGCTCCGGCGGCGGCCGGCTCGGCCAGGTCCACGCTGTCGCGCAGCCGCACCTGCGGAAGGAACAGCACGGCGAGGATGCCGACGACCGCGATGCAGGCCGAGATCAGGAAGATGTGGCCGGTGGCGTCGCCGTAGGCGGCCCGCACGATGGTGCGGATCGGCTCGGGCATCGCCTTGATGTTGAGGGTGCCGCCGCCCTGCGACCCGGTCGGCCGGATGCCGGCCTTCGCGAGGCCCGCGACGATGTTCTCGGTGACCCGGTTCGCCAGCACGGCGCCGAGGATCGAGACGCCGATCGTGCCGCCCAGTGAGCGGAAGAACGTGACGGCGCCGCTTGCCGCGCCCAGCTCGCGCAGCGGGACGGTGTTCTGCACGGCCAGGACGAGGTTCTGCATGGACATGCCGACGCCGACGCCGACCACCAGCATCCCCGCGCCGACGAGGACCAGCGAGGTCTGGTGGTCGATCGTGGACAGGGCCAGGAAGCCGAGCGTGAGCACGATCGAGCCGACGAGGATGTACGGCTTGACCCGCCCGCTGCGGGACACCATCCGCCCCGAGATCGTGGACGACACGAGGACGCCGAACATCATCGGGATGGTGAGCAGGCCCGCCTCGGTGGGGCTGTAGCCGCGGCCGATCTGGAAGTACTGGCCGAGGAAGACCGCGCCGCCGAACATCGCCATGCCCACGGCCAGGCTGGCCAGGATGGCGAGGGCGGGCACGCGCCGCCGCACGACGTGCAGGGGGACGACGGGCTCCCGGACCACGGTCTCGACCCACACGGCCAGGACCAGCAGCACGATCGCGGCGCCGACCATGGCGAAGGTCTGCCAGGAGATCCAGTCGAAGGAGTTGCCGACGAACGTCACCCAGATCAGCAGGACGCTCACGCCGATCGCGATCAGGAGGGCGCCCACGTAGTCCACCGAGGTGTCCGGACGGCGGATGGACGCCACGTCGAGCGTGCGGTGCAGGACGACCAGGGCGATGAGGGCGAACGGGATCGGCAGGAAGAAGCACCACCGCCAGCCGAGCCAGGAGGTGTCGGTGATCAGACCGCCGAGCAGCGGGCCGCCGACCGTGGCCACCGCGATGACCGCCCCGAGGTAGCCGTTGTACTTGCCGCGCTCCTTCGGCGGGATCATCGCGGCGATGACGACCTGGACCAGGATCTGCAGGGCGCCCATGCCCAGGCCCTGGACCGCGCGGAAGGCGATCAGCATCGGGGTGTTCTGGGCGAAACCACAGGCGAACGAGGCGACCAGGAAGATGCCGATGGCGACCTCGATCAGCAGCTTCTTGCTGAACAGGTCGGCGAGCTTGCCCCAGATCGGGGTCGAGGCGGTCGTGGTGAGCAGCGCCGCGGTGACCACCCAGGTGTACTGCGACTGGGTGCCGTTCAGCGCACCGATGATCTGGGGGAGCGCGACCGACACGATCGTGCTGCTGATCATCGCGATGAACAGGACGAGGAGCAGGCCGCTCAGCGCTTCGAGTACCTGCCGGTGGCTTTTCGGGCCGGCCTCCGGCAGCGTGGGTGCGCTCACGCGCAGCCTCCAATCGGATGGGTGAGGACAACTGCCCCAAGATTACATGCCCACTGGGCAACTTTGCGCAGTGGGCAATGTTTGAGCGGCTAAGCTGAGCCCACCATGGAGACGACGGCGGGATTGCGCGAGCGTAAGAAGGCCGAGACGCGGCAGGCCATCCACAAGGCCGCCCTGCGGCTCGCCGTGGAACGCGGGCTGGATCATGTCACCGTCGACGACATCGTGGAGGCCGCCAACATCTCGCGCAGGACCTTCTCCAACTACTTCGGCAGCAAGGAGGACGCCCTCCTGTACGGCGAGGAGGAGCGGGTCCGGTCTCTGGTGCGGGCGGTCCGCGAACGGCCGGCGGGGGAGCCGGGCTGGCAGGCGCTGCGCGGCGCCGTGCGCGACGAGCTGAAGGACCTGGGAGAGCTCGACCGCGAGTGGGCGGTGCGCACCTCGCTCACCAAGCGCCACCCGTCCCTGCTCGCCCGGCAGCTCGCCAACCACGCCGCATTGGAACGGGAGCTGGTCCAGGCGATCTCCGACCGCGACGGGGCGGGAGCGCCGGCCGCCGACCTGAAGTGCCGGATCATGGCCGCCGCCTTCCTCGTCGCGTTGCGCATCGCGACGCACGTCTGGATCGAGGAGCAGGAGGCCCGCCCGCTCTCGCAGATCATGGAGCAGGCCCTCGACGAGGTGGCGCGGCCTTTCCCCTGAGCCTCCGGCTCTTCCGCCGGCCCGTCTGGGCCCCGTCTGGGCGCCGTCTGGGCGCCCGGTCTGGGCCTCCGGAGCTCGGCGGCGGGGCTCAGCCCGTGAAGCGGGCCAGGAGCAGCCCGAGCCTGAGCTCGTGGTGCTCGCGCGGGAGCCGGCCGCCGCGCATGAGGGTCACCAGGCCGTGCAGGGCGGCCCAGAAGGTCTCGGTCAGCGCGCCCAGGTTGTCGCCGCCCGAGTAGGGACGGACGGCATCGGCCAGCTCGCCGAAGGCCGCCTGCAGGGCGGGCGGGGCCTCGGGGGTGGCGAACGGCAGCGGGACGATCTGGCTGAACATCACGTCGTAGAGGGCCGGGTGCCGGTCGGCGAAGGCCATGTAGGCCGCGCTGACGCCGGCGATGGCGCGGCGGGCGTCCGGCGCCGCGGTCCTGGCCGCCCGCAGCTCCACGGCCAGGTCGGCGCAGCCCTCCACGGCGACGGCCGCCATGATCGCGCCCTTGCCCTTGAAGTGGCTGTAGAGCACCGGCTGGCTGTACTCGACCCGCTCGGCCAGCCGCCGGGTCGTCACCGCCTCCCAGCCCTCGGCCTCGGCCAGCTCACGGGCCGCCGTGATGATCAGCTTCTCCCGCTCGGCGCGCTCGCGCTCCCTGCGTGACTGGATAGACATGCTTGGAACTCTAGCAGCGCTAGCGTTTATCGCAACGCTCTGCTAGCGTCATTCTCGTTCCTAGCGCTGCTAGTTCTCGGAGAGAGACATGCTCACCCCCGTCGCGTACGGCCTCGCCGTCGTCCTCAACCTGTTCGTCCTGTTCATCGGAGCCCGTTTCCTGCTCGTGCCCCAGGCGGCGGCCGCCGGCTACGGCGTCCCGGCCAAGAAGGACGGCGACGCGGCCTACCTGATGATCAAGGGCCTGCGTGACGGGGGCTACGGTCTGCTGGGCCTGGCCCTGCTGGCCTTCGCCGGCGCCCGCGCCGAGGCCTGGTACATGCTGATCGTCGCCCTGCTGCCCCTGGGTGACACCCTGATCGTGCTGCGCAACGGCGGCACCCGGGCGGTCGCCTTCGGTATCCACTTCGCGACCGCCGTGACCGTGCTCATCAGTGCCGCGCTGCTCTTCGCCGTCTGAACCCCCGTATCCGCAGCACCACTTCTGACGAAGGACTCCGACATGTCGCTGGTCGTACCCGACTTCGCCGAATCCGTGATCGTCCGCTCCGCCGACGCCGAGGTCATCGGCCGGGCCCCCATCACCATGCGGCTGCTGGCCGACAGCAGCGCCACGGGCGGCGCCCTGTCCGCCCAGCGCATCACCCTCAACGACGGGGCGGACGGCGCCGCTCCCCATCACCACTCCGGCTCCGCCGAGCTGTTCTACCTGCTCGACGGCTGCGCCCAGCTTCTGACCGGGGACGAGGTCGTCACCGCCGAACGCGGCGACCTCGTCATCGTCCCGCCCGGGCTCGCCCACGCGTTCGCCGCCGCCCCCGGCCACGACGCCGACATCCTCATCGTCGTCACACCGGGCGTGGAGCGCTTCGAATACTTCCGTCAACTGGAGCGCATCGCCTACGGCAAGCAACCCCCGGAGTCCCTCCTGGAGGTTCAGGAGCTCTACGACAACCACCTGCGCACCAGCGCCGTGTGGAACGCGACCAGGAGCGGGCGGCACTAGCATCGCGGCATGGCCCCCACCAAGGCCGACCTCGAGGCGGCCAGGAACGCGACGATCGAGGACGTGCTCGGCCCCGGGCTCGACGTGCTGTTCTGCGGGATCAACCCCAGCCTCTACTCGGCCGCGACCGGTCACCACTTCGCGCGGCCGGGCAACCGGTTCTGGCCCGCCCTGCACCTGTCCGGTCTCGTGCCGCACAGGCTCGCGCCGTCCGAGCAGCACCTGCTCCCGGCGTACGGGCTGGGCATCACCAACATCGTGGCCCGGGCGACCGCCCGGGCCGACGAGCTGGCCCCGGAGGAGCTCCGCGTGGGCGGTGAGCGGCTCGCGCGGCTGGTTGCGGAGGTCCGCCCCCGCGTCCTGGCGATAGCGGGGGTGTCGGCCTATCGGGTCGCCTTCGCGCGCCCCGCGGCCCGGATCGGCCCGCAGGAGGACGCGATCGGCGGGACGGCGCTGTGGGTCCTGCCCAACCCCAGTGGGCTGAACGCCCACTGGAGGCTGGAGGACATCGCGGCCGAGATGGCCCGCCTGCGCCCGCCGCGTTCCTGACGGGATCGACCGCGGCGGTCAGGGGCGGCCCGCACCGGGCTCCTCAGGGTTTTCGGAGTCCTCCGGGTTCAGGCGCCGGTCCGCCTGTGCCTCGTGCCCGGCCCGCACCCGCGCAGACAGGAAGCGGGCGGCCTCGTCGAGTGCCTCGTCGGCCTCGTCGAGGTGGCCGAAGTGGTTCTGGAAGACGTGCGGCACCTGCGGCCAGACCCGCAGCGTGACCTCCACCTCGTCGGCGGCCGCACGCCCGGCGAGCCGGACGGCGTCGTCCAGCAGGATCTCGTTCGAGCCGGCCTGCACCAGGAGCGGGGGCAGGCCCCGCAGGTCGGCGAACACGGGGCTGGCCAGCGGCTGGGCGGGATCCTGACCGGCCAGGTAGGGGGTGGCGAGCGCCTGGAGCGCCTCCCGGGTGAAGATCGGGTCGGCGTCCTTCTTCGTGCGCATGCTCTGCCCGCCGAGTGTCAGGTCGACCCACGGGGAGAAGACGACGGCGCCCGCCGGCTGCGGCAGGCCGGCGTCGCGAGCCGCGACCAGGGTGGCGACGACCAGCCCGCCGCCCGCGGAGTCCCCGGCGAGCACCAGTTCCTCCGCTCGCACACCCCCGTCGAGCAGTGCCCGGTAGGCGGCGAGGCCGTCGTCCACCGCGGCGGGGAAGGGATGCTCGGGGGCCAGCCGGTAGTCCACGGACGTCGCCCGAAGCCGGGCACGGCGCGCCAGCTGGGCGGTGACTCCCGCGTGCGTGCCGGGCGACCCCAGGACGTAGCCGCCGCCGTGGAAATGGAGCAGCCGCCCGCGGCCGGTGGCGCCTGCCGGGGTCAGGTCGAGCGCGGGACGGCCGGCGAGCACCGTCTCCTGCGCCGCGACGTCGCCGGGCAGGGGCCGGGAAATTGCCTGGGCGAATCCGGCGCGCCGCTCCGCAAGCGTCGGGTTCGGGTGGACGGGGGCGTTGCGGTGCAGGGCGTCGACGGCCTCGCGCTGCCGGCGGGTCATCAGGACCTCCATGATGTCGGGGGTGAGAGGATGCATTCCGTGGAATGCACATATGACCCTCAATCCGATTCCGCAGAAGATGATTCCCGGGAATCAACCGAATCGGTTGATGTGACGGACATCACTCGTCTGTTCACCGATCTCGTCCGCGTCGAGACCCGGCTGTACAACGCGGTGAGCGACCGGCTGCGCGCAGAGCACGGCATCGGCCTGGGTCAGTTCGAGTTCCTGGAGATCATCGACGGCCGCCCCGGGTGCCGGGTGCTCGACATCGTGCGCGAGGTGGGGATCACCGTCGGAGCCGTGAGCAAGGCCGTCGACCGGCTCGAGAGCGCGGGCCTGTGCGTGCGCGCGGCGCATCCGGAGGACCGGCGGTCCTCGGTGCTCAGCCTCACCCCGGAGGGTTCCCGGCTCCTGGCCGCGGCCCGTCCGACCTTCGAGGCCGAGCTGGCCGCCCGCACCGCCACCGTCCCGGCCGCCGACCTCACCCGCACCGCCGCGACGCTCGCCACCCTGCGCGCGGTGCTGGAGGAGCACCGGCGGGACGGGGCCTGAGCCCTGTCCCGCCGGCGGGGCGCGGGCGCGTCTCAGGGGTGGCCGGGGCGGGACAGGATCCGCCGGGCGACCGGCGGCGGCAGGTGCGCCACCTCGCGGTCGTGGAAGGCCAACATGTCCTCGGCGTCGGCGTACAGTTCGGCGACGGCTCGGGCGCAGTCCTCGACGACCCGGGTGTCGGTGATCCGTCGTCCGCCCACGTGGGCGCCGATCTCGTCGTAGAGGACCTCGTACATCAGGTCCCGGTCGAGGATCAGCAGCTCGGGCAGCGGCGCGCGGCTCTCCAGGTGGCGTACGGACCGGGCGTGCAGCGCCCGTGCCCGCTCGCCCGCCCGCGTGCGCGCCGCGAGCAGGACGATCTCCCACTGCAGGTAGGGCGTCGGCGGCATCTCGACGATCCGCAGCCGGCGCAGCTCCGCCCGGGGCGGCAGGTCGTCGGCGAAGCGCATCTCGTCCATCAGCGCGAGCGACCGGTCCCAGTTTCCGCTCATCATGGCGACCCAGCTCGGGGTGTCGGGTTCGTGGAAGTGCTGGGCGCGTTCCAGCTTCCATACCACGCCCTCGATCCGGCGCAGGTGGTCGTAGAGCTCGGACCGGTACTCCGCCGCGGGAAGAACCTGTCCCGCGGCCTGTCTGACGTGCTCGAACGCTTCTCCGGGCATGAAGTCTCCTTCGGCCGAAGCCGAATCGCTGGTCGGAGCGCGCCAGGTTCCGGCCCGGATCTGGAAACGTGGCGCGCGTGGGTCTTCCGGGGACGTCCGGTGAATCAGTTCCCCGTCGAGTTGCTGCACACGGCCGTCTCCGTCGCGTCCAGCAGCCTGATCCTGATCTGTCTCGTCCCCGCCGTTCCTTCGGTCTCCTGCACCACCTCGGGTTCTGGCTCGGCCGGTTTCATCTCACCCTCCGTTCGTCGGCGTGGCCGCAAACTCTCCCCCGAGGGCGACATGTCGATCGTTGGCCGCTCCCGATCCGGGGTCAAGGCCCAATCTGGGCGGGCTTGTCCGACAGGCCGGGCGGAGGCGGCAGCGGGGCCACCTCACGCTCGAAGAACGGCAGCAGGTCCTCGCCCTCGCCGTACAGGGAGACCAGGGCGGACAGGCAGGGTGAGACGACGCCGGGATCGGTGATCCGGCGGGCGCCGACGGCGGCCCCGATCTCGTCGTAGCGGACCTCGTACAGCAGGCCCGGGCCGAAGACCACCAGTTCGGGCAGCGGCGCCCGGGTCTCCAGCGGTGCGACCGCCGCAGCCCCGATCACCCTGATCTCCTCGCCCGCCGCCACCCGCACGGCGAAGATCTGCGCCTCCCATTGCAGGTATGGGGTCAGGGGCAGCTCGACGACGCGCAGCCGCCGGAACGGGGCCCGCTCGCGGTACATCGCGGTCAGCGGGGCCCGCATCTCCTCGATGAGCTCGACGGCCAGCGCCCAGTCGCCCGCGTCGGCGGCACGCCAGCTCGGCACGGCCGGCTCGTGGAAGTGCTGGGCGCGCTCCAGCTTCCACACCACCCCCGCCGCGTCGCGGTAGACCTCGTCGAACTCGGCCTGGTAGGCGTCCAATCCCAGGAACTCGCCGTCGGCGGCCCTGACGTCATCGAACACATCGCTCGGGATCACGGTTCCTCCTCAGCAGTCCGGCGGCACGGCGCGCCTTCGGGCCGTGCCTGCGCCACCACGTCGTGGCCCAGAGGACGTGGAACCCGGTGACGACCAGCACCGTGACCACGCCGTCCGCCGCGGCGACCCAGCCGGGCGGGTCGAGCAGCGTGCGCACGGAACCGGCGAGCAGGCCCAGGGTCGCGGGAATCGTCACCGCGACGGCGAGGCAGAGGCACAGCGCGGTCCCGGCGAGGAGCAGCGCGGTGTACGCCCGGACCCAGCGGCCCTCGGTCCGCGGCAGCCGGGCGAGCGGATCGGCCGACCGGCGCAGCAAGGCCCGGCGGCACACGTGCGCGGCGTACGCGGCGGAGTCGCCGTACAGGTTCCGGCAGCCCGTCACGTCCTGCAGGACGAAGTAGAGATCGGTGCGCATGAACACCAGGAACTGGGCCGACAGCATGAGCAGCGCCGTCATCGCGACGACGGACAGGGCCGGTCGCGGACCGGCCGGCACGGTCAGCAGGAGGCAGGCCGCGCACACGGCGGCGTCCAGCGCCATGCCGGAGAGGTAGACCGTCAGCCGGACCCGGCGATCCGCCAGCCAGACGCCCGACACCTCGGTCTGCGCCGTGAGGAACTGCAGACGGGTGCCGAACCTGATGCGCCCCGGCACGCCGGCGGCGCGAGCCGTGCACAGATGGGCCAGCTCGTGCAGGAGGATCAGCAGCCATCCGGCCGCCGTCTGGGCGAGCAGGACCAGCGTCCCGCGGTCGCTCCAGAGCAGGTCCCGCCAGCCGGGTACGACGCCGGGCCGCAGCAGTGCCACCGCCGCCCCGGCCAGGATCACGGCCGCCAGGGCGGCGTGCAGGAACGGGTTGAGCGTCCACCGCACGTGGCGGGGCAGCAGCCGGGGGAAGGTGGGCGGCGGGGGAGCGGCCGCGGGAACGGGGCATCCGTCGACCGCCGCCACCAGTCCCGCACGGACCAGGCCGTCGACGAATCCGCCCACGTTCACCCGGGTGCCGGTCTCCGCGCCGAGCCGCCGCTCCACCTCGGGGACCGTCGCCCCCTCCTGGAACAGGCGGATGACCCGCATGCCCTGCGCGGGCACGGCGATGACGTCGCCCGTCTCCACCCGCCCGACGATCCACTCCTCGCGATCCCGGCGTACGCCGAGGTCGTGCAGGATGACCCGGGTCGGTGTCATGACGAGTGGCCCGTGGGGCGCACCGGGGCGGGAGTACGGCCCGCCCCGGTCCCGGTGCCCGGCAGATCACGCGCCGCTGCGCGCGGCCAGGGCGGCGCCTCGCCGCGCATCACCCGTGGGGAGCTCCTCGAAGGCGCGGACTTTTCGCGGGGCCCGAAATCGTCACCCGGCCCGTGGAAATTCCCCGCATGCTCGGAATTCCTACGGGACCAGAAACCCCACTCGCGAGAATTCCCCGTAGCCTCGGACTTTCCGCGGAACCCGGGAAAGGCGCCCACAGCTCCGCTACGGCCTCCTCCGCCTCGCGATGCGTCCACCTGGATCCCCGCTCCTGACGGGCAGCATGTGTCAGGCACTCGCGGGCCGGCCTCAGGTGGAGTTCCCCTGGCTGAAGGCCGTCGTCTCGATCTTGTCCAGTCTGCGGATCGCGATCTCGGCCGCGACAGGTTCGGCGGATTCCTCCGGCTGGGTCTGGTTTTGCTCTTGAGGGGTCATCGAGCACCTTCCGCTGTGGATTGTTGGTGCGGACCTCGCGCGAGAAAACATCTAAATGTTCGGATGTCGCACATGATCGGTCAAGTCCTATTTTGCGACTCGGTCGATTTCCGCTGACTTCCACAGACCGGGCAGTCCGGACGAGGCGGATGCCGCACCCAGACGTGCTGGTCCGGTGCGATGAGGTTCAATCCGACGACCGTCCCGGTGGCGGGCTCGGGCACTCCGGTGATCAGCGAGATCACCGAGTGGGCGACCAGGTGGCCCGAGACGCCGGCCGAGGCGGCGACCACGCCCGGTCCTCCGAGGTCCACCGGAAGACCCGGCCTGCGGCGGCGCGCCTCCCCCGCGGCCAGGCACTCGTAGCAGGCGCCCCGCCCGGGGGCGAAGGCGCCCACGGTCACGAGGGGACCGTTGTAGCCTCCGCCGACCCACGGCACGCCGGCCCGCGCGCAGATCCGGTTGGCCCAGATCCGGATGCCGGGCTCCCTCGGCTCGTCGGCGCACAGCGCGAGGACGTCGGCGCCCGCCACCACGGACAGCAGGTCCCCCTCGCTGCCGATCGTCCGCCGCTCGCCGGTGACCTCGATGTCGGAGTTGAGCCGGCGCAACCTGCCGACGGCCGCGTCCACCTTGGCGCGGCCGAGGTCGTCCTCCGTGTAAAGAACCTGCCGGTTCAGGTTCGACAGTTCCACCACGTCGGCGTCGACGCAGTGCAGGCGACCGACGCCGGAGGCGGCGAGCGCCCACGCGGCGTGGCTCCCCGTGCCGCCGAGGCCCAGCACCACGACCCGGGCCGTCCGCAGCCGCACCTGCGCGTCCCATCCTTGCCGTCCCGGCGCGAGGTCGACCTGATGGAAGAACGCCTGGCTCCTGTCGTACCGCTCGCGCTCCCGTTCGCTGAGCTCCCCCGGTATCGGGGCCGAGGCGTCCTCCACATGTCCCGACGCGATGAGGGCGGCGACGATCCGCGAGGCCTGGGGCGCGGAAACACCGGGCAGCCGCCGGCACACGGCCTCCGCGACGTCGGCGGGAGACCGGGTGCCGTCCATCAGGGTGAGCGCGGCCCACGCGCCGCCCGTCGGATCGCTGATCTCGGTGGCCAGGCCGTAGATCTCGCCCCCGATGCGCACCGTTCCGTCATCGAAGCGGTGCGGCTCGTGCTTCCGCTTGACCCGTGGCAACAGCACGTGTCCTGGTTCCTCCTCGGCAGACGCTGACGCGCTCCTACCGAGAAGTCATCACCTGGAGCTCCATTGCGCAAGACCCGGAGGTCAGTGCCGGGTGTGGTACCGGTGGTGACGGCGGTGGTGGGCCAGGCCGAGCACCACCTTCACCAGCAGGGCGACGAACAGGAGCTTGAGCACCAGGAACGGCGGCCACATCGGACCGGCCGCCAGGACGACGATCGCGGCCACCGGGATGAGGAACATCGCCGGATGCCGATGGCGGCCGTGCCGCCGCGGGGCCATGCCGTGTCCCCAGTTGCCATATGCCCAGTGCGGGCCGCCGGGCCGGGAGGGACCGTACGGGCCGTACGGGCCGGGGCGCGCGCCCACGGGGGAGCCGGGGAAACCGGGCACGCCGGCGGGCGGGAAGCCCGGGCGCCACGGGCTCCCGGCCCGTGCGTCGCCTGCCCGGCGGCCGCCGCCCGGCGCGCTCCCCGTCCGGGCGTCGTCCGGCCACGCGCCGGGCAGGTCGGCGGTCACCCGCCGCAGGTCCTCGGCCGTGCGCGCCGAGAGCGTCGCGTCGAGGCGCTCGTCGAGTTCCTCGCGGGTGATGCGGCCCTGCGCGAACGCGTCGTGCAGGAGCCGCGTCACCTCGTCGCGCTCCCGGTCGCCGATCCGCAGCCCGCCGTACGCCGGACCGCTCGGCGGGGCGTGGCCGGCCGACCCCGCGCTCGGCGTCTCGCCGCCGCGGGAGGCGTTTGCGCCGCCTGCGGCGGCGGGCTCGTCGGGGGAGACCATCGTCATTCCTCCACAGGGTCGCCGTCGGCGAGGATCCGGTACAGCTGCCGCCTGGTCTCGGTCAGGACCTGCCTCGCCTGCCTGACCTGCCCCTCGGTGCCCGAGTGGGCGATCTGGAACAGCGCGGACGCCGCCTGCCTGGACAGGTCGAACAGCTCGTGGACGTTGTCCCCGATGTCCGGCGTCATCTCCTCCCAGGGCGCCCGGACCTCGTCCCCGTGCTCCTCGACGTAGGCGCGGCCGGCCTCGGTGAGCTGGAACGTCTTGCGCCCGTCGGTCTCCTCCGCGCGCACCAGGCCCTCGTCGGTGAGCTGCTGCAAAGCCGGGTAGACCGCGCCCGGGCTGGGCTTCCATCCACCCTGGCTGCGCTCGGCGATCTCCTGGATGATCTGGTAGCCGTTGCGCGGCTCCTCGGAGAGCAGGGCGAGGATCGCCGCCCGTACGTCACCGCGCTTGGCCTTCCTGGGCCGTCCGAAGCCCCGGGGGCCGAACGGGAAGTTGCCGCCCGCCCACGGCGGCCCGAACGGGCCGGGCCCGAAACCGCCCCAGGGGCCGCGCCCCCGCGGGCCGCCCCTGTGCCGGTGCTCGTGAGGACCCCCGCCCTCGTGATGTTCCTGGTGCCACATGACTGCCCCCTTCACCAGCGCCTCGCGCAGCGCGCGCCGCATCTCATGCCTGAACTCGTGCCGGAACCGGTGTCCGAACTCCGGGCGGGCCCAGGGCCCGCCGACCGCGTGTGCCGAACTCATCGCAGTGCCCCCTTCTGGTTCACGATTCGCCTGGTTCACGATCCGTTCTCGATGGCTCAACGATATATCGCGATCGTTCTCGCGACAATGCCCGGGTAAGAGTGACATAGCTCACGCGGAAGTTTTTCGAGTAGGGGGAACAGGCCCCGAGACCGTAGCGTTATCTCTCACGAAGACGGGATCGTTCTGCTCTGAGAGGGCTGGGGGGTGCTCTTGGAGCGGGACGATCCCGTCTTTGTATTTTCCGGCCGCCGTCACGTGGCACGTTCCTGCCGTTGCCGTGCCCCTGGGGTGCGACACGGGCCCGGCGGGTGGGCGCTTCGCGGAATTTGTCGGTGCTTTGCCGTAGAGTCTCAAAGCGTGATCTTGTCATGATGGGGCACTCGCACGCCCTCAGCGGGGCGGCGGTGTGGCTGGCGGTCGCGCCGGCCCTGGTGGCGCTGCCGGACGCGCTGGGACATCCGGAGCTGGCGACGCTGACGGGGCCGATCCTGACCCCGCCCGAGCTCGTCGCAGGCGCCGTGGTGTGCGCGGGCGCGGCCATGCTGCCCGATCTCGACCACCCCAGTGCCACGATCGCCCAGACGTTCGGACCGGTGACCTGGCTGCTCAGCAAGGGTGTGAACTTCGTGAGCGGCGGGCACCGGCACGCCACCCACTCGCTGCTCTTCAGCGTCCTGATGGGAGTGGGCGCGCACCTGCTCGGCGACCGCTACGCCATCGGCCGCGACATCCTGGTCGTGCTGATGATCGGCCTGGCGATCCGCGCCGTGGGCATCGGCGTGCCCGGCAAGACGCTCACCTCCGCGATCGTGAACGTGGGACTCACCGCGGGGCTGTTCCTGACCTTCATGACGCTCGGGGTCACCTACTCCTGGCTGGGGCTGGCCATCGGCGTCGGCTGCCTGGTGCACGTGATCGGCGACTGCCTGACCGAGCGTGGCTGTCCCGTCTTATGGCCGATCAAGGGGCGCTGGCTCCTGCCGTGGGACATCGGCATCAAGACCGGCAAGGCGTTCGAGAAGCAGTTCCTCGGCCCCGCCCTGTCGATCGTCGTGATCGCGCTGTTCTGCCTGCGGCTGATGCCCGCCTGAGCGGGGACGCGCCCGGCGCGTCCGCAGGAACTTCCCGAAAGCTGAAAAATCCGGCTGTTTGCCGATGTCAGTGCTTTGGCCGATGGCCTACCCGCAAGTAACTTGATGTCGAGATATCTTGGGGGATATCTTGACGTCGAGACATCCGTCGACCCGCACAGGTTAGGGCAACCTAATTGTCAGGAGTGTCCCGTGCGTGCGGGAGGATGCACACGAAACCTGAGACAAGCCCGGAACCCTGGGGAGGCGAACTTCGTGTCCGCGAACAGCTTCGGCAGCCGTGACACGCTGCGCGTCGGTGACGCGTCATACGAGATCTACCGGCTGGACGCCGTCGAGGGGTCGGCGCGCCTCCCGTACAGTCTCAAGATCCTGCTGGAGAACCTGCTCCGCACCGAGGACGGCGCGAACATCACCGCCGACCACATCCGCGCCATCGCGGGCTGGGACCCGAACGCCCAGCCGAGCGTGGAGATCCAGTTCACCCCCGCCCGCGTGATCATGCAGGACTTCACCGGCGTGCCCTGCGTCGTCGACCTCGCCACCATGCGCGAGGCCGTACGCGACCTGGGCGGCGACGCGGCGAAGATCAACCCGCTCGCGCCGGCCGAGATGGTCATCGACCACTCGGTCATCGTCGACTTCTTCGGCCACCCCGACTCCTTCGTCCGCAACGTCGAGCGGGAGTACGAGCGCAACCGCGAGCGCTACCAGTTCCTGCGCTGGGGCCAGACGGCGTTCGACGAGTTCAAGGTCGTCCCGCCCGGCACCGGCATCGTCCACCAGGTCAACATCGAGCACCTGGCCCGCGTGGTCATGACCCGCGACGGCAAGGCGTACCCGGACACCTGCGTGGGCACCGACTCCCACACCACGATGGAGAACGGCATCGGCGTGCTCGGCTGGGGTGTCGGCGGCATCGAGGCCGAGGCGGCGATGCTCGGCCAGCCGATCTCGATGCTGATCCCGCGGGTGGTCGGCTTCAAGCTGACCGGCAAGCTGCCGGCCGGCGCCACCGCGACCGACCTCGTGCTCACGATCACCGAGATGCTGCGCAAGCACGGTGTGGTCGGCAAGTTCGTGGAGTTCTACGGTGAAGGCGTCTCCAGCGTGCCGCTGGCCAACCGCGCCACGATCGGCAACATGAGCCCCGAGTTCGGCTCCACCTGCGCCATCTTCCCGATCGACGGCCAGACCATCGACTACCTCAAGCTCACCGGCCGCTCGCCGGAGCAGGTCGCGCTGGTCGAGGCGTACGCGAAGGAGCAGGGCCTGTGGCTCGATCCCTCGGCGCCCGAGCCCGCCTTCAGCGAGTACATCGAGCTCGACCTGTCGACCGTCGTCCCGTCGATCGCGGGGCCCAAGCGCCCGCAGGACCGCATCCCGCTGGCGGACGCCAAGTCGGCCTGGCGCGCCGCGGTCCGCACGTACGTCACGGACGAGTGCATCGAGGGCCCCGCCGACGAGGCGTCGGCCGAGTCGTTCCCGGCGTCGGACTCTCCGGCGATCTCCCACAGTGGGGCGGGCGACGTGCCGCACACCGTGCGGCGTAACGGCGAGCGGCCGCACCGGCCGACCCCGGTCACGCTGTCGGACGGCACCTCGTTCGAGATCGACCACGGTGTCGTCACGATCGCCGCGATCACGTCCTGCACGAACACCTCCAACCCGTACGTCATGCTCGGCGCGGCCCTGCTGGCGAAGAACGCGGTGGACAAGGGCCTGTCGCGCCAGCCGTGGGTGAAGACGTCGCTCGCCCCGGGCAGCCAGGTCGTCACCGGCTACTTCGAGCGGTCCGGCCTCCAGCCCTACCTGGACAAGCTGGGCTTCAACCTCGTCGGCTACGGCTGCACCACCTGCATCGGCAACTCCGGCCCGCTGGAGCCGGAGATCTCCACGGCGATCCAGGAGAACGACCTCGCGGTCACCGCCGTGCTGTCGGGTAACCGCAACTTCGAGGGCCGGATCAACCCCGACGTCAAGATGAACTACCTGGCCTCGCCGCCGCTCGTGGTGGCGTACGCGCTGGCCGGGACCATGGACATCGACCTCAACAACGAGCCGCTCGGCGTCGGCTCCGACGGGCAGCCGGTCTTCCTCAAGGACATCTGGCCCGCGCCCGAGGAGGTCGCGGCGGTGGTGTCGGAGTCGATCAGCCAGGACATGTTCCAGCGCGACTACGCGGACGTGTTCAAGGGTGACGAGCACTGGCAGTCGCTGCCGATCCCGACCGGCGACACCTTCGAGTGGGACCCGGAGTCGACGTACGTCCGCAAGGCGCCGTACTTCGACGGCATGCCCGCCAAGCCCGAGCCGGTCACGGACATCCGGGGCGCCCGGGTTCTCGCCAAGCTGGGCGACTCGGTCACCACCGACCACATCTCGCCCGCGGGCGCGATCAAGGCCGACACCCCGGCGGGCCGCTACCTGCGCGAGCACGGCGTCGAGGTCAGGGACTTCAACTCCTACGGCTCTCGCCGCGGCAACCACGAGGTGATGATCCGCGGCACGTTCGCCAACATCCGGCTGCGCAACCTGCTGCTCGACGGCGTCGAGGGCGGCTACACCCGCGACTACACCAAGGGCGGGGAGCAGGCGTTCATCTACGACGCGTCGCAGAACTACCAGGCCGACGGCATCCCGCTGGTCGTCCTGGCCGGCAAGGAGTACGGCTCGGGGTCGTCGCGTGACTGGGCGGCCAAGGGCACCGCGCTGCTCGGCGTGCGCGCCGTCATCGCGGAGTCGTACGAGCGCATCCACCGGTCGAACCTGATCGGCATGGGCGTGCTGCCGCTGCAGTTCCCCGAGGGCGAGAGCGCCGACTCGCTGGGCCTGACCGGCGAGGAGACCTTCGACATCGTGGGCGTCGAGGAGCTCAACACCGGCTCGACGCCCGCCACCGTCACCGTGCGGGCCGGGGACGTCGAGTTCCAGGCCGTGGTGCGGATCGACACGCCCGGCGAGGCGGACTACTACCGTCACGGCGGCATCATGCAGTACGTCCTGCGCTCCCTGCTCGCCAAGAGCTGAGCCGAATCCTTATCGGACATGACGCCGTCCTGGACGGGATCTCAGTCCCGTCCAGGACGGCGCCGCTGCTCTCTACAACATGTCGACGACCCAGTCGGCGATCTCCGACAGTATGTCGGGCGGAACGACTCCGATTCTTGTGCCGAACCGCTCAGGTGAGAGCGCGCGTAGCTGTTCGACCATCGCCCAGCTTGTCTTCGGCAGCCCGGTTTCCTCAGGCGCTATCTCGATGTGCGTGTCCCAGCCGCGGAATCGCGTCGTCAACGGGACGGCAAGCACGGGGTCGCGTACGAGCCTGTTGAAGATGTCGTTGCTGACGACGACGGCAGGCCGGCCGTACCCTTGCTCGCGGCCGATCGGCTCGCCGAGGCTCGCCCACCAGATGTCGCCTTGCCTAACCCTCATCCCTCTCCTTGGGTTCGTTGGGGAGATCCTCGGGCAGATCGATCAGACCTTCCCACTCAGGGGCGATGCGGTTTGACGGAGGGCCGAGCCACAGGTCGCGCTCCGCGACGTACTCCGCCCAGCTTTCCGGGTCGTCCCTTCGTGTCCGCTCCATCTGCTCTGCGACCCGCTGCCAGCGGAGCTTCTTCCTGTGCTCCCTCACGGCGTCCTCGACCAATGCAGTCATGCTCTTGCCTTCCTGCTCGGAGAGTTGCGCTATCAGGTCTCTGATCTCGACGCTGACCCGGATCGTCGTGTGGCGTTGCTCGCTCCCCATACCGCGAGGCTACGATCCTGTCTACAAAAAGCGCTATGGCGATGTCGCCACGAGGGAGTCTACGAAGGCTCTGATTACTCTCGCAACATATTTCAATTACTGACGGTGATTGTCCGAGTTCCTGGGCCCGGATAACCGATTGCCGGGTGGCATGGGGGCACCGCTAGGGTCCGGCGCATGGATCACGACGTGGCGTTGCTGCTCATCGCGGGCGTGGCCGTCTTCATCGGCGCGGTCGTGCAGGGCGGGGTGGGCTTCGGGCTGGGCCTGGTGGCCGCACCCCTGATCACGCTGCTCGATCCCTCGGTCATGCCGGGGGCGGTCCAGGTCGTCAACATGGCGATGCCGCTGTTCACCCTGGCCAGGGAGTGGCGCAGGGCCGAGTGGCGGGGAGCGGGATGGGCCCTGCTGGGCCGGCTGCCGGGCAGCGCGATCGGCGCCCTCGTGGTCGTCTACGTGAGCGCGGCGACGCTCGGCGTGCTGGTCGGCGTCATGGTGCTGGTCGCGGTCGTGCTGACGGCCCGCGCCGTGTCCGTGCCGCGCAACGGCGCGACGCTGACGGCCGCCGGGTTCCTCTCGGGGATCACCGGCACGGCCACCGGGATCGGCGGCCCGCCGATCGCCCTCGTCTACCAGAGCGCCCGCGGCCCGCAGATCCGGGCGACGCTGGCGATGTACTTCTGCGTGAGCGCCGCCCAGTCGCTCGTCATCCTCGCCCTCCTCGGCAGGCTTCCGGGGCGCGCCCTGGCCGCGGGAGCGGCGCTGGTTCCCTTCGTCCTGCTCGGTTTCGCGGCCTCGGGGCCGCTGCGCCGCTACCTCGACGGCGGGCGGGTCCGTACGGCCGTCCTGGCGGTGGCCGCCGTCTCCGCCTGCGCGCTGCTCGGGCAGAGCCT
Source organism: Microbispora sp. H10830 (assembly GCF_014161375.1). Lineage (NCBI taxonomy): Bacteria > Bacillati > Actinomycetota > Actinomycetes > Streptosporangiales > Streptosporangiaceae > Microbispora > Microbispora sp. H10830. The sequence goes on along the minus strand of NZ_JABBWX010000011.1, from coordinate 30,558 downwards.
CGCCCACTGAGCGCGCCTGTCCGAGATCCGGGGACTGGACAGTCCCTCTCAAGATCGGCAGTCTTGTTTCCTCATACGTAGGGGGAGCGATGATCGGCAGCGTCCTGGGGGTGCTCATCTCGCTCGCCGTTTCGGCGACCGTGCTGTTCTTGGTCATCTACTGGGCCGTGCGGCTGGGGTTGCGGCACGAGCGGATCAGGGCGCAGCACGCTCAGGTGATTCAGCAGCCCGCATACGGTCCGCCGCAGCGGCCTTACGGGCCGCCGCCGGGCCACGGCGGATAGCCTTACGGCGGCAGGCCGCGGAATCGGGTCAGGCGGACGACTCCCGCAGGCGCTCGACACGGACGCCGCGCAGGAGCGGTTCGACGGTCGCCGCGGCGGCGGCCAGGCAGGCGGCCAGGGCGGCGGCGGCCACGAGGACGACCGGTCCGGGGCATCACCGGCCTCCGCATCGCCGGCCCCGCCGCCACACACGGGGGGCGTCCCTGCCGACGGTAGGAGTCGTGGGATAACGAACGTGTCACGATCACCCGTCGAAGCCGGGCGGGACGTAACGCCGTCCGATGTTGATCGTGCGTTTCTTCATTGTTACCGCGGACAACAAACGTTACCGTCCTGTGTCTTTCACCACCTGGGCTTTGGGCTTACGTTGTCTCAAACAACATTCCCTGGAGCGGTGAACGCCGTGACCCGGCCCCTGCCGTACCGGGTGGCCAAGGTGCCTACAGCCCACAAGATCTGCCCAGACGGCGGGAAGGGGCACCGGCTCGGCCGCACCCCCTCATAGACCCCCAGCCAAAGAAAGGACCCACGCATCATGCGCAAGGGGATCCTCAGCATCGGCGCCGCCGCCGCGGCGCTCACCCTCGGTCTCACCGCCTGCGGGGGCGAGAGCGGTGACACCTCCGCGCAGACCAGCGGCGCCCCCTCGGCCGCCGCCGGCGACGCCAAGCCCGGCAAGGTCGGCGTCATTCTGCCGGACAGCAAGTCCTCCGCCCGGTGGGAGACCGCCGACCGCAAGTACCTGGAGGAGGCGTTCAAGACGGCGGGCGTCCAGTACGACATCCAGAACGCCCAGGGCGACAAGACCGCCTTCCAGACGATCGCGGACCAGATGATCACCAACGGCGCGACCGTGCTGATGATCGTCAACCTCGACAGCGGCACCGGCAAGGCCGTGCTGGACAAGGCCAAGTCGCAGGGCGTCGCGACGATCGACTACGACCGCCTCACGCTCGGCGGCAGCGCCTCCTACTACGTGTCGTTCGACAACACGGCGGTCGGCAAGCTGCAGGGCGAGGGCCTGGTCAAGTGCCTGACCGACAAGAAGGCCGACAAGCCGATCATCGCCGAGCTGAACGGCTCGCCGACCGACAACAACGCGACGCTGTTCAAGCAGGGCTACGACGGCGTGCTGCAGCCGAAGTACGACTCCGGCGACTACAAGAAGGGCCCGGACCAGTCGGTTCCCGACTGGGACAACACCCAGGCCGGCACGATCTTCGAGCAGATGCTGACCCAGGAGCCGAAGATCGCCGGTGTCCTCGCGGCCAACGACGGCCTCGGCAACGCCGCGATCTCCGTGCTGAAGAAGCAGAAGCTGAACGGCAAGGTCCCGGTCACCGGCCAGGACGCCACCGTGCAGGGCCTGCAGAACATCCTCGCCGGCGACCAGTGCATGACGGTCTACAAGGCCATCAAGAAGGAGGCCGACGCCGCCGCGCAGCTCGCCGTCTCGCTGGCCAAGGGCGAGCAGCCGCAGGCGAGCGGCACGGTCAAGGACACCGAGGGCAACCGTGACGTCCCCTCCGTGCTGCTGGAGCCCCAGGCCATCTTCTTCGACAACGTCAAGGACGTCGTGGCCGACGGCTTCGTGACCAAGGACGAGCTGTGCACCGGCGACTTCGCCGACAAGTGCACCGAGGCCGGCGTCAGCTAAGCACATCCATCCACCGGGTGCGTACGGCGACGCGGACCCCCTGAGCGGGTGACGTGCTGAGCCGCGACGAGCACCGTGCGGGGCGCCCCGTCCTGACCTGGCACCGTTCTGACCAGGCACAGGGCGCCCCGCACCGCCCGGAGCGACGAGAGGCGGCCCGGAGAACGGCGCCGTACCGGCCCCATCGATCTACGGAGTAGCCCATCGTGTCCCAGGGACCGATCCTGGAACTGCGCGGCATCAACAAGAGCTTCGGCCCCGTGCAGGTCCTTCACGACGTCGCCTTCTCGGCCTATCCGGGCGAGGTGACAGCACTCGTCGGCGACAACGGCGCCGGCAAGTCGACGCTGGTCAAGTGCATCGGCGGCATCCACCCGATCGACTCGGGCGAGTACTTCTTCGATGGCGAGCGGGTCCACGTGAGCGGGCCCAGGGACGCGGCGGCGCTGGGCGTCGAGATCGTCTACCAGGACCTCGCCCTCTGCGACAATCTCGACATCGTGCAGAACATGTTCCTCGGCCGCGAGCGCCGCAGCGGTCTGGTCCTGGACGAGGACACGATGGAGGAGATGGCGGCCAAGACCCTGGCCGGCCTGTCGGTCCGCACCGTCAAGTCGCTGCGCCAGCACGTCTCCAGCCTGTCCGGCGGTCAGCGGCAGACCGTGGCGATCGCCAAGGCCGTGCTGTGGAACAGCAAGGTCGTCATCCTCGACGAGCCGACCGCCGCCCTCGGCGTCGCGCAGACCGCCCAGGTGCTCGAGCTGGTCCGCCGCCTGGCCGACAGAGGTCTCGCGGTGGTGCTCATCTCCCACAACATGAACGACGTCTTCGCCGTGTCCGACCGGATCGCGGCGCTGTACCTGGGCCGGATGGCGGCCGAGGTCAAGGCATCCGAAGTGACCCACGCGCAGATCGTGGAACTGATCACCTCCGGGCGCAGCGGGGAGCTCGGCCTCAAGAACGGCAACGGAGCGGCATCATGACAACCGAAACGCTCCCCAAGCAGGAGAACGCCGAGTCCGCGCTCGGCGGGCACGTCAAGGGCTACCTCGAGCGGGTCAAGGGCGGTGAGCTGGGGGCGCTTCCCGCGGTCTTCGGCCTCGTCATCCTCTGCGTGGTCTTCTCGGTCCTGCGCCCGGCCTTCCTGTCGGCGGTCAACTTCGCCAACCTGTTCACCCAGGGCGCGGCGGTCGCCGTCATCGCCATGGGCCTGATCTTCGTGCTCCTCCTCGGCGAGATCGACCTGTCCGCCGGTTTCGCGAGCGGCGTCTGCGCGGCGGTGCTCGCCGTGCTGCTGACCCTGCAGGGCTGGCCCTGGTATCTCGCGGTCCTGGCCGCGATGGTCACCGGCGCGGTCATCGGCCTGGTGCTCGGGTCGCTGGTGGCCAAGCTCGGCATCCCGTCCTTCGTGGTCACGCTGGCGGCGTTCCTGGCCTTCCAGGGCGTCGTGCTGCTGCTGGTGAAGGACGGCACCAACATCTCGATCCGCGACGAGACGATCCTCGCGATCGCGAACAAGAACGTCCCGCCGGTCGCCGGCTGGGCGGCGCTGGTCGTGGGCGTCGCCGCGTACGCCGCCATCCAGTTCGTGCAGGCGCGCCGCCGCGCGTCCCGCGGCCTGGTCGCGACCCCCGTCGCGGTCATCGCGGCCCGGGTCGCGACGCTCGCCGTGGTCGCCGGGATCGCGGTGTACGTGCTCAACCTGGAGCGCAGCCGCAACGCGGCGCTCGTGTCGCTCAAGGGCGTGCCGATCGTCGTCCCGCTGATCGTGATCCTGCTGATCGTCTGGACCTTCGTGCTGCGGCGCACGGCGTACGGCCGGCACATCTACGCGGTCGGCGGCAACGCCGAGGCCGCCCGCCGGGCCGGCATCAACGTGGACCGCATCCGCATCTCCGCCTTCGTCATCTGCTCCTTCATGGCCTCGCTCGGCGGCATCATCGCGGCGTCGCGGGCCAACTCGGTCGACCCCAACACCGGCGGCAGCAACGTGCTGCTGTTCGCGGTGGGCGCGGCCGTCATCGGCGGCACCAGCCTCTTCGGCGGCAAGGGCCGGGCGCTCGACGCGCTGCTCGGCGGCGCGGTCGTCGCGGTCATCGAGAACGGCATGGGCCTCATGGGCTACAGCGCCGGCGTCAAGTTCGTCGTGACCGGCTCGGTGCTCCTGCTCGCCGCGGGCGTGGACGCGCTGTCGAGGAAGCGCGCGGCGGCGACCGGCAGAAGATGACGTGATCGGGCCCGATAAGGTGATCTCCGACCCCTGACCTGCTCAGGTTCCCCCCGACCCCACGGAATCCGAGGCTGCCCCGATGATGCGCGCCGGTCCCTCACAGGAGGAGATCCGCAAGCACAATCTCGGGACGCTGCTACGGCACGTCCACCTCGGAGGGCCGACCTCGCGGGCCGAGCTGACCTCGTTGATGGGGCTGAACCGGAGCACCATCATGGCGCTCACGGCGGACCTGACGGCGGCCGGCCTCGTCAGGGAGGAGCTGCCCAAGGACACCGGCCGGGCGGGACGGCCGTCGCTGGTCGTCCGCCCGGAGACGGCCCGCGTCTACGTGCTCGCCTTCGAGGTCGGGGTCGACCGGCTGGCGGCCGCGCGCATCGGCCTCGGCGGCGTGATCCTCGACCGCCGCGAGGCGGTGCGGGCGCGCGAGCCGTTCGACATGGCCCAGGTCGTGGGGACGCTGGCGGGCTTCGCCCGGCAGATGCGGCGCAAGACGCGCGAGGACACGATCTGCGTCGGCGCGGCGGCGGCGGTCTCCGGAGTGGTCCGCGCCTCCGACGGCGTGGTCAGGATCGGGCCGAACATCGGCGCGTTCGAGGTGCCGCTGGGGGAGGAGCTGACCAAGCGGCTCGCGCTCGGGCTGCCCGTGGCGATGGGCAACGAGGCCAACCTCGGCGCGCTCGCCGAGCACACCCGCGGGATCGGCGCCGGCTGCCGCGACCTGATCTACCTGCACGGTGACGTGGGCATCGGCGGCGGCATCATCGTGAACGGCCAGCTCCTCGGGGGGTACGGCGGGTACGGCGGAGAGGTGGGCCACATGATGGTCAACCCCGACGGCCGCCGGTGCGCCTGCGGCTCGCGCGGCTGCCTTGAAGCCGAGGTGGGGGAGCCGGCTCTGATGGAGCACGCCGGCCGGTACGGCGAGATGATCGGCAGGGACGCGGTCCGCGCCGTCGTCGACGCCGCCGACCGGGGCGACGTGATGGCGCAGGAGGCCCTCGCCCACGTGGGCAACTGGCTCGGGCTCGGCGTGGCCAGCCTGGTGAACATCTTCAACCCCGAGATGGTCGTCTTCGGCGGCATCCTGCGGGAGATCTACCTGGGCTCGGCCGCCCAGGTGCGCAGCCGGATCGCCACCGGCACCCTGCGCGCGACGCGGGAGCAGGTGCGGCTGCGCACCTCGGCCCTGGGCGACGACGCGACGCTGATGGGGGCGGCCGAACTGGCCTTCGCCCAGGTGCTCGCCGACCCCCTCGAAGCGCTGTCCCGGGTCGCCCCCTGACGGCGTGGACGCCGTGACCGGCGCGGCCACCTGGATGGCCTACACCACCGCCTACGGCCTGCTGATCGAGTTCGGCCGCATCAACCCGGGCGACACCGTGCTCATCAACGCGGCCTCCAGCAGCGTCGGGCTGGCAGCCATCCAGGTCGCCAACCACATCGGCGCCGTCCCCATCGCCACCACCCGCACTCACGCCAAGAGACAACGGCTGCTGGACGCGGGCGCCGCCCACGTCATCGCCACGGAAGAGGAGGACCTGGTCAAGGAGGTCGCCGCCGTGACGAGCGGCGGGGGAGTGGAGCTGCCCAGTTCGGCAAGATCGTCCTCACGGTCCCCCGTTAGGCGGTCCTGGACGCGGGGGCGGAGAAGGTGTCGCACACCTGCGGGCCGCCGCCGGACCAGCCGCGCGTGAGCCAGTAGCGGATGTTGCGCGTCTTGCCGTGCCACATGTCGCCTTCGACCTCCGCGAGCTGCTCGTCCCAGTCCTGCCGGTCGCGGCCGAGCGAGGGCCAGACACTGCGGACGAAGGCTCCGGAGAAGCACTCGGCCTGCAGCTCGATGCGGCGGTTGAGGTCGTAGGCCCGCTTCCCGCTCAGCGTGCGGGACTGCCGCTCGAACTCGGCCAGGATGCCGGCGCGGTCCTGCGCGTAGTGGCCGTACTCGTGGGTGACGATCGTGAAGAGTTCGAACCCCATGGGGTCCGACAGCTCCTCTTTGGACAGCATGATCCACATCGTCGTGTTCCTGGGGCAGTACAGGGCCGCGGCGTAGCTCGCCACGTACTGGCCGCAGCCCGTGTACACGCTCTTCGTGATGTAACGCACCCTGGGCGGGGAGAACCGCAGTCCGGCCTGCCGGAACCTCTCGCTCCAGGTCCGGTCGAGGCAGCCGAGCAGGTCGTCCAGGTAGGCCCGGTAGGAGTCGAGGTCGTCGGCCCGCCGGGCCGGCTCGGCGCACTTCGAGGATTCGAACTCGCCCGCGGTGTAGAGCGGGTTCCTCGTCAGCGCTCCCGGCCCGGTGGGCACCGGCCGCGCCGGGGTGCCGGAGGCGCCCGCCGTGCCGGTGAGGGACAGGGCTCCCGCCACCGCCGTGACCGCGAGGGCGGCCACGCGGAGGCTTATGCGAATCATCAGTGGGCATCCCAAGCGGACAGAGAGCTAGTCAGGAATGTGGCGAATCGCCCGAAGATCCGGTAATGCGGACCTTCCTTCCGATGGATCATGAGGGTAGGGCAGGAGGCGGCGACGGGTAAAGCGGGATCGACGTCGGCACCGGGAAGGTCTCGTGGAGGTTCGGTGCAACCCCTGATACCCCCGCACCTTCCTCGAACTAGACTCGATCCGTTCGATGGCGAGCGGGAAGGATGAGCGGTGGGGATTCTGGAGACGATCAAGGACCCGCTCGACGTGAAGCGCCTGGAAGAGGGGGAGCTGACCGTGCTGGCGGCGGAGATCCGCGACCTGCTGGTCTCCTCCGTCGCGAAGACCGGCGGCCACCTCGGGCCCAACCTCGGCGTCGTCGAGCTGACCATCGCCCTCCACAGGGTTTTCGACTCGCCGCGCGACCCGATCCTGTTCGACACCGGCCACCAGGCGTACGTGCACAAGATGCTGACCGGGCGGGCCGGGCAGTTCGGCACGCTGCGCCAGGAGGGCGGCCTGTCGGGGTATCCCAGCCAGGCCGAGTCCGAGCACGACGTCATCGAGAACTCGCACGCCTCCACCGCCCTGTCGTACGCCGACGGGCTGGCCAAGGCGATCACGCTGCGCGGGGAGGCCGGCCGCACGGTGGTGGCCGTGATCGGCGACGGCGCGCTGACCGGCGGCATGGCCTGGGAGGCGCTGAACAACATCGCCGGGCGCAAGGACCTGCCGCTGATCATCGTGGTCAACGACAACGGCCGCTCCTACTCGCCGACGATCGGCGGTCTCGCCTCCCACCTGTCGTCGCTGCGGATGACCCAGGGCTACGAGCACGTGCTCGAACTGGTGAAGAGCAACCTCGGCCGGGTGCCCGTGGTCGGCGCGCCGCTGTACGACACGCTGCACGGCATCAAGAAGGGCCTGAAGGACATCCTGACCCCGCAGGTCATGTTCGAGGACCTCGGGCTGAAGTACGTCGGCCCGATCGACGGCCACGACGAGGGGGCGGTGGAGGCCGCGCTGCGCCGCGCCAGGGCCTTCCGCGGGCCCGTCATCGTCCACGTGCTCACCCGCAAGGGCAACGGCTACACGCACGCGGAGAACCACGACGAGGACTGCTTCCACGGTCCCGGCCCGTTCGACCCGCTGACGGGCGAGGAGCGGCCCAAGCCGCACAGCTGGACCAACGTGTTCAGCGAGGAGATCGTGAAGATCGGCGGCGAGAGGGACGACGTCGTCGCGATCACCGCGGCGATGCTCCACCCGGTCGGCCTGGCGGCGTTCGCCGAGGCGTACCCGGACCGGATCTACGACGTGGGCATCGCCGAGCAGCACGGCCTGACCAGCGCCGCCGGCCTCGCCATCGGCGGGCTCCACCCGGTCGTGGCCCTCTACGCGACATTCCTCAACCGCGCCTTCGACCAGCTCCTGATGGACGTGGCGCTGCACCGCCTGCCGGTCACCGTCGTGCTCGACCGCTCGGGGGTGACGGGGGACGACGGCCCCAGCCACAACGGCATGTGGGACCTGTCGATCCTGCAGGTGATCCCCGGGCTGTCGATCGCCGTCCCGCGCGACGGCGCGCGGCTGCGCGAGCTGCTGGCCGAGGCGGTCGGGATCGACGACGGCCCGTCGGTGGTCCGCTACCCCAAGGGCGCCCTGCCCAAGGACGTGGAGGCCGTCGGCAAGCTCGGCGAGATGGACGTGCTCCGCGCCGGCGACGCCGACGTGCTGCTGGTCGCGGTCGGCCCGATGGCCGAGATCTGCATGGAGGCCGCGAACCTCCTCGACGCGCAGGGCATCTCGGCCACCGTGGTGGACCCCCGCTGGGTGAAGCCGCTGGACCGGGCCCTGGTGCTGGCCGCCGCCGCCCACAAGCTGGTCGTCGTGGTGGAGGACAGCGGCCGGGTCGGCGGCGTGGGCGACGCCGTGGCGCGCCTGCTGCGCGACGCCGACGTGGACGTGCCGGTGCGGACCTACGGCATCCCCCAGCGCTTCCTCGACCACGCCAAGCGGGCCAAGATCCTCTCCGAGATCGGCCTGACCGGGCAGGACCTCGCCCGTCAGATCACCGAGGCCGTGGCGCGCCGGTCGCAGGTGATGGAGAGCCATCCGGCGCGGCTTGTGCAGCCCACCGATTGATAACCAGGAGTAATACCGGTGTGACCGGGAAGTCTGCAGGTCATCGACGTGATGAGGAGCCTGCGGATGAGCCTTTTCCGGACGAAGCCGGTAGAACAGTCGATTGAGGATGCCGAGGGCGGCGAGCATCGGCTCAGGCGCAGCCTGAGCGCTCTCGACCTCACCGTCTTCGGCATCGGCGTCATCGTGGGCACCGGCATCTTCGTGCTGACCGGCGTGGCGGCGCGCAACACGGCCGGTCCGGCCGTCGCGATCTCCTTCGTGGTCGCCGGGATCGTGTGCGCGCTCGCGGCCCTGTGCTACGCCGAGTTCGCCGCCACGGTCCCGGTCGCCGGCTCGGCCTACACCTACGCGTACGCGACGGTCGGCGAGTTCCCTGCCTGGGTCATCGGCTGGGACCTGATGCTGGAGCTGGCACTGGGTGCGGCGGTGGTCGCCTCGGGCTGGTCGGGCTACTTCGCCTCGCTGCTGAAGAACTTCGGGATCTACCTGCCGTCGTCCATCGCCGGCGACGACGCCGTCTTCAACGTCCCGGCGGCGCTGATCGTGATCCTGCTGACCGGGGTGCTGGTGGCCGGGATCAAGATGTCGGCCCGGTTCAACGGCGCCATGGTGGCGGTCAAGCTGGCCGTCGTGCTGCTCGTGATCATCGCCGGGTTGTTCTTCATCAAGGGGGCCAACTACCGGCCGTTCATCCCGCCGGCCCACCACATGGCCGCCGGAGAGGGCATGAAGGCCCCGCTCATCCAGGTGCTGTTCGGCGTGCAGCCGGTCGCGTACGGCGTCTTCGGCGTCTTCACGGCCGCCGCCCTGGTGTTCTTCGCCTACATCGGGTTCGACGTCGTGGCGACCGCGGCCGAGGAGACCCGTCGCCCGCAGCGCGACCTGCCGATCGGGATCATCGCCTCGCTGGTCGTCTGCACGATCCTCTATGTGGCGGTCTCGCTCGTGGTCGTCGGCATGCAGCACTACTCGGAGCTCAGCGCGTCGGCCCCGCTCGCCGACGCGTTCCGGTCGGTGGGCCAGCCCTGGATGGCGACGCTGATCAGCATCGGAGCCATCGCCGGGCTCACCACCGTCGTGATGATCCTCATGCTGGGCCAGAGCCGGGTGCTGTTCGCCATGTGCCGCGACAGCCTGCTGCCCCGGTCCCTCGCCAAGGTTCACCCGACGTTCCGCACGCCGTACCGGATCACGATCGTCATCGGCGCGGTCACCGCGCTGCTCGCGGCGCTGATCCCGCTGAGCGCCATCGCGGAGCTGGTGAACATCGGCACGCTGTTCGCGTTCGTCATCGTCGCGGTGGCGGTGGTGGTCCTGCGCAGGACCCGCCCCGACCTGCCCCGTTCCTTCCGCACGCCGTTCGTGCCGGTGGTGCCGATCCTGTCGGTGCTGGCCTCGGCCTACCTGATGCTCAACCTGCCCGTGGAGACCTGGATCCGGTTCTTCGCCTGGATGGTCGTGGGCACCGCCGTCTACTTCCTGTACGGCCGCCGCCGCAGCAGGGTGGCCGCTACCACCCCTGGGGAAGCAGTCCTCGAACGGTGAGCACGGCGCCGACGGCGGCGAGCAGCGCGCCGCTCGCGCCCAGCAGCAGGCGGTAGCCGCGGGGGGTCAGCCGGTCCCGGCCGGCCCCCACGGCTCCCGCCAGGGCAACCTTGGAACCCACCAGGACCAGGTAGAACCCGCCCACGAAGGCCAGCGCGTACGCCGGGGCCCGGTCCCACGCCGAGACGAAGATCGGTGAGCCGACCGCGATCCAGAACAGCCAGGGGTGGGGGTTGAGCAGGTTCACCACCACACCGCGCAGGACCTCCCCGGCGGAGGAGGGCGCGTCCTCGCCGGGGCGGGGCGGCAGGGCCGTACGGGCCTCGCGCAGCGTCTCCACGCCCAGATACACGACGTAGAGCCCGCCTCCGACCGACAGCACGCGCAGGAGCACCGGCGGCAGCGCCCCGACGGCCGTCACGGCGAGCAGCACCACGGGCAGGTCGGACAGCAACGGCACGCAGGCCAGGCGCACCCCCGAGCGGAACCCGCCGCGCAGGCTCGCCGTGATGACGAGCGTCAGCAGCGCACCGGGCGTGACCCCCGCGCCCAGGCCGAGGCTGAGCCCCATCAGCAGTTCCGTCACGCCGGTAACCTCCCGTTTCGTCCGCACGAGAGGCTATCGCCGGTCGATCCGCGCGAGTACGCGGCGGGCGAGATCACCCCGGGCGAACCACCGCGCCGGCGCGATCGCGGCCCGTCGCCGCCCCGATCGAGGCGTGGTCACCCCGCGGGCGACCACGGCCGGTCGCTGGGCCGGTCGCTGGGCCGATTGTGCCGGTTGACCCCGGTTCACGCCGAATGAACCGGCGGTGGACCCGGTCCTGATCTCCTTGCGGCGAACCATCGCGGTTCTGTGCGTACCCCCCCGCTCGTTGGAGACCCGATGCGCCTTCGCCCGCGCGGCATCGCCCTGGCCGCCACCGTCCTGCTGACGGCCGGTGCCGTACACCTCGGACCCGCCCTGCCCGCGACGGCCGAGCGCACCTCCGGCCCGACGCCGTCGCCGGCCGCCGCCCCGACGGAGAGAGAGGCGGTCGAGCTCGCGCGGACGTCGCGACAGCGGGTGGAGGTGCTGTCGCTGCGTACGGAGAACCGCCAGGTGTTCGCCAACGCAGACGGCAGCCTCACCTCGGAGACCTCGGCGCTGCCCGAGCGGGTACGGCGTGGCACCGGCTGGGCCGATGTCGATCCGACTCTGGTCTTCGGCGCGGACGGGACCGTGCACACGGTGGCGACCCCGCTGGAGCTGACCTTCTCCGGAGGCGGGACGGCCCCTCTGGCCGCGATCGGCGAGGGCGGGCGTTCGGTGGCGATGACCTGGCCGGAAGGTCTGCCCAAGCCGTCCCTTGAGGGGGACACCGCGACGTACGCCGAGGTGCTGCCGGGGGTGGACCTGAAGGTGACCGCGTCGGTGCTCGGCTTTTCCGAGGTGCTCGTGGTCAAGTCCAGGCAGGCCGCCGCCAACCCCGCGCTGAACCGGCTCACCTTCGGCCTGCGCGCGAACGGGCTGAGCGTGCGCAAGACGGCGACCGGCGGCTTGAGCGCGGTCACCGAGTCGGGGAGCGAGGTGTTCCACGCGCCCGCGCCGCGGATGTGGGACTCCTCGGGCGTGCCCGCCGCCGCCACGCTGAAGGCCGGGCCGGCGGGCGAGGGCAGGCAGGCCGTCATGGGTGTCGACGTCGGCCCGGACCGTCTCGCGCTCACCCCGGACGAGAACCTGCTGACCGCCGCCGACACCACCTATCCGGTCTACATCGACCCCCAGTGGTCGGGGTCGAAGCTGGCCTGGACGTACGTGGACAAGGCCTACCCGTCGCAGGAGTACTGGAACTCCAGCCACATGCCGGAGGCGGGCTCCTATGGCGGCGGCGTCAAACGGTCGTTCTTCCGCATGGACTCCGACAACGTCAACGGCAAGCACATCCTGAAGGCGACGTTCCGCATCACGCAGGTCAAGTCGTGGGGCTGCACCTCAGATCCGCAGGCCGTGCAGCTCTGGCTGACCGGCGGCATCTCGTCCTCGACGACCTGGAACCGTCAGCCGTCCTGGAGCAGCCATCTGGACAGCGTCGCCTCCGACGCGGGATACAGCTCCTCCTGCCCGGACAAGGGCATCGAGTTCGACGTGACCGGCGCGATCGTCAAGGCCGCCAAGTCGGGCTGGTCGAACACGACGTTCGGGCTGAAGGACTACGACGACACCGGCAGCAGCGCGTGGGGCTGGAAGGGCTTCAGCAGCTCGCCGAAGCTCGTCATCGACTACAACACCCCGCCGGCGGCCCCGTCGGGCATCGGCACCTATCCGGCGACCCCCTGCGTCACCGGAGCCTCCCGCCCGGCCGTGAACGCCGGTGACGCGGCCAACCCGCTCCAGCTCAAGGCCCGCATCTATGACCCGGACAAGGCCAACGACGGCGTACGGGCCGAGTTCGTCCTGCACCACTACAACGCGGCCACCGGCGTGTGGGACGACATCACCTCGACCATGCCCGGCGGCGGCAAGACCGCCTACAAGTACACCACCTCGCCCACCGACCACTCGGTCAAGCTGGCCGGGCTCGTCACCGGTCACAGCTACAGCTACAAGGTGAGGGCCTACGACGGCACCGACTCCAGCGCGTGGAGCAAGTGGTGCGAGTTCACCGTGGACACGGTCGACCCGACCACCCTCCCCAAGGTGACCTCCGCCGACTATCCGGCCGACACCCCCGACGACTGGAAGGGCAGCGTGGGCTGGGCGGGTGGGTTCACGCTGTCTCCCGGCGACGGCGAGAGCGACGTGACGGCCTTCCGATGGGCGCTGGACGACCCCGCCCTGGCCACGGCCGCGACCCAGGTGCAGATCCCCGCCGGGCAGACGTCCGTCAACGTGCGCCTCGCCCCTCGTCATGACTGGCTGAACGCCCTGTTCGTCTTCCCGGTCGACCGGGCGGGCAACGTCGGCAAGACCCCCGCCGTCTACAGCTTCTACGTCAACACCGGGTTCGGCCCGGAGGGACACTGGCGGCTGGACGAGACCTCGGGCACCACGGCGGCCGACTCCGGGGCGACGACACATCCGGCGACGATCGCGGGCGGCGCCACCTGGTCCGGCGGCCGCGTGGCCGGGGGTCTGCGCCTGGACGGCGGCACCGGGTACGGCAGCACGGACGGCCCGGTGGTGCACACCGACAGGAGCATGAGCGTCTCGGCCTGGGCGCTGCTGAACGACAAGAGCAAGAACTCCACCGTGGTCAGCCAGGACGCCGTACGCGGCACGGGATTCCAGCTCTACTACTCCTCCGGCTCCAAGCGGTGGGTCTTCAGCAAGTTCGACGCCGACGTCGACGACAAGACCATCATCCGGGCGATCAGCGACGCCGAGCCGACGACCGGCATCTGGACCCACCTGACCGGCGTGTGGGACGCTCCCCACAGGCAACTGCGCCTGTACGTCAACGGCATCCTCCAGTCCACGACGGGTCCCTTCCCCTACGCGCCCTGGGACGCGACCGGCGCGCTGCAGATCGGCCGGGTGCGGTCGCACGGCGCGTACATCGAGAACTTCGCCGGCGACATCGACGACGTGAAGATCTGGAAGCGGGAGCTGTCGGACGACCCGCGCACCGTCAACGACCCGGCGCTCGGCAACGAGATCGCCGCCATGGCCAAACAGCCGCCCATCCAGCGCGGCTGGTGGACGTTCGAGGAAGGCACGGGCACCACCGCGGCCAACTCCACCGACAGCCGCTGGCCCGCGGCGCTCGGCGGCGGCGCCGGCTGGTCCGGCGACGGCTTCGACGGCGGCGGCGCGCTCAGCCTCAACGGCACCACCGGCTACGCGACCACCCCGTCGGCGCCGCTGCGCACCGACCACAGCTACGCGGTGACGGCCTGGGTGCGCCTGTCAGGCGACGACACCTGCGTGCTGCCGAGCCACGCGATCACCGTCCTGGCCCAGGACGGAGCCACCTACAGCTCCTTCTACCTCGGCTACCGGCTCATCGCCGAGAACGGCGTCGCGGTGCCGCACTGGTCGTTCTCGACGACCCCTGACGCCGCCAGCGGCACCCTGACGCACGCCATCTCGGCCGAGCCCGTCGACTGCTCGGCGCTCAACACCTGGACCCACCTGGCGGGCGTGTACGACGAGCAGTCCAAGCAGATCCGCCTCTACGTCAACGGCCAGCTCAACGACCAGCGTCCCGTCACCGGCGGATGGGCGGCAGGGGCGCTGCAGATCGGCCGCGCCAAATACCGCAGCGCGGCCGTGGACTACTTCAGCGGTGACATCGACGACGTCCGCGCCTACACCGGCATCCTGACCGACCGCCAGGTCGTCAACATCGCGATGAACCTCCCCCTGGACGGCTGACCGCCGCCTCGTCCCCCTCTCATCCACGTTCAACCGGAGGTAGTCGTGCTCGCTTCATGGCGAGGCTGGGCCGGGGTCGCCGGAATGCTGGCGGTCGTGGTGCCGGCCGCTCTGGCCGTACCCGTTCCGGAGGCGCGCGCGTCGGGCGACCCGGGCTGGCACGAGGCGCAGGACCAGCGTCCCGTGCCCGGCCACGAGAGCCGCGCGCGGGCCGCCGTGCCGGACCCCGGGGCCCGGTTCGACCTCAGGGGCGCCCCCACGGTGACCTGGCCGCAGGCCGGCGCCGCGGTGGTCTCCCTCGGCTCCCCGGCCGGAAGCGCGGTGGCCGCCACGGCGCCCGCGGGCGCGGGGGCGGGCATGACGCGGGCCGGCCTGCTGCCGGTGTGGATCGGCCCGGCGGGCGCGGCGAAACCCGGCACGGCGCCGCCGTCCTCGGAAGCCCCCGCCGCGGCGAGAGCCGGTACGGCGACGCCGTCCTCCGGCGCCTCGGCGGCGGCCGTACAGGTGCGGGTGCTCGACAGACCCACGGCTGAGCGGTCGCACGTCACCGGCCTGGGCCTGCAGCTGACCCCGCAGGCGGGAGGCGCGGCACGGCGGGTCGCGGTCGAGGTGGACTATTCCGGATTCCGGTACGCCTACGGCGGCGACTGGGCGTCCCGGCTGCGCCTGGTACGCCTGCCGGACTGCGCGGCCGCCACCCCCGATCGGCCCGGCTGCCAGACGCGTACGCCGCTGCCCACGCGTAACGATGTCACGACCGGCCGGCTGACCGCCGACGTGGATCTCGCCGCCGCGACGACGATGACGCTGGCGGCGGAGGCCGCGCCCTCGGGGTCGGCGGGCACCTACGAGGCGACCTCGCTGTCGCCGTCCGCGACGTGGAGCGTGAGCAACCAGACCGGCGCGTTCTCCTGGGCGTATCCGCTCCGGCTGCCGCCGGTGCCCGGCGGTCCGACGCCGAATGTCGGGTTCGCCTATTCCTCCGGCAGCGTGGACGGCCGCACGGTCGCCACCAACAACCAGGCCTCCTGGATCGGCGAGGGCTTCGACTACTGGCCCGGGTTCGTCGAGCGCAGATACAAGGCGTGCGCCGACGACGGCGTCACGCCCAAGCGCAACGACCAGTGCTGGGGCAACTCGAACGCGACGCTGTCGCTGAACGGGCAGGCCACCGAGCTGGTGCTGGACGACGCGACCGGCACCTGGCAGCCGAAGGACGACGACGGCGCCAAGATCGAGAAGCTGTCCGGCGCCGGCAACGGCGACGACGACGGCGAGTACTGGCGGGTCACCACACCGGACGGCACCCAGTACTACTTCGGCCGCAACCATCTGCCCGGCTGGAGCAGCGGCCAGGCGGAGACGAACTCCACGTGGACGGTGCCGGTCTTCGGCGACGACGACGGCGAGCCGTGCCACAAGTCGTCCTTCTCCGACTCCTGGTGCCGGCAGGCGTGGCGGTGGAACCTCGACTACGTCGTCGACCCGCACGGCACGGTCAGCACCTTCTGGTACGGCAAGGAGACCAACTACTACCGCCGCGATGTCACCACGCTGACCGACGGCGTCCCCAACGGCACCCCGACCTCGTACGACCGGGGCGGTTACCTCAAGCGTATCGACTACGGCCAGCGTTCGGACGCGATCTTCACCTCGTCCGCCCCGGCGCGGGTCTCCTTCGACGTGAGGGAGCGGTGCATCCCGACGTCGAGCTTCGACTGCGCGGAGAGCAAGTTCACCAAGGACAACGCCAAGTACTGGCCCGACGTGCCGTACGACCAGAACTGCGACTCCGGTGAGAAGTGCATCGACAAGTACTCCCCGACGTTCTGGACGCGCAAGCGGCTGGCCGCCGTCACCACCCAGGTTCTCTCCGGCGGCACGTACAGGGACGTCGACACCTGGACTCTGGACCAGCAGATGCGCGCCCCCGGCGACGGCACGGCCGCCACGCTCTGGCTGGCGGGGATCACCCACACCGGCAAGGTCGGCGGCACGGCGTCGCTGCCGTCGGTGAGGTTCGCGGGCGTCCAGAAGCCCAACCGCGTCGACGCCCTCGAAGGACGCCCGCCGCTGACCAAGTGGCGGATCTCGGCGATCGACAACGAGACCGGCGGCTCCCTGTCCGTCGCGTACTCCGGCGAGGACTGCACGGCCGGCGACAAGCCGGAGATCGGGACCAACACCCGGCGGTGCTACCCGCAGTACTGGTCGCCGGAGGGCGCGACCTCGCCCACGCTCGACTGGTTCCACAAGTACGTCGTCACCCAGGTGCGGGAGATCGACCGTACGGGCGGCGCGCCCGACGAGGTGACGAGCTACGAGTACCTCGGCGGCGGCGCGTGGCACCACGATGACGACGACGGGCTGACCAAGGAGAAGTACAAGACCTGGTCGCAGTGGCGCGGCTACGGCAGGGTGCGGGTCACGCACGGCGAGGCGCCCGAGCAGCGCTCTCGGTCGGAGTACCTCTACTTCCGCGGCATGGACGGCGACGAACTGCCCGGCGGGGGCACGCGGAACGTGAAGGTCACCGACTCGGCGGGCACCGCGGTGGACGACGCCGACGCCCTGCAGGGACGGGTCCGCGAGGAGATCCACTTCGACGGCCCCGAGGGCGCGGCGTTGACCGGCAGCGTCACCGGTTACTGGGTGAAGCGGACGGCCAAGCGAGTGCGGTCCTGGGGCACGACCACCGCGAGCATGGTGCGCGAGGACACCGAGCGCGCCCGCACCGCACTGGCCTCCGGCGGCTGGCGCCGCACCCTGACCGACACCGACTACAACGCCGACGGCCTGCCCACCCAGGTCGACGACCGCGGCGACGAGTCGACCGCGAGCGACGACCAGTGCATCCGCACGGAGTACGCGCGGGACGAATCCCGCTGGATGGTCTCCTATGTCTCCCGAGTGGAGACCGTCACCAAGGCGTGCGACGTCACTCCGAAGCGGCCGGACGACGTGGCCTCCGACGTGCGCAAGTACTACGACGGAAAGGCGTTCGGCGCCGCGCCGTCCAAGGGCGACGTCACCAGGACCGAGAAGCTCGGCTCGTGGAACGGCGGCCCGCAGTACGTCACCGTCGGCACCACCGCGTTCGACGCGTACGGCCGGCCGGTGGTGGTGACCGACGCCTCGGGCGGCAAGACGACAACGGCCTACACCCCGGCGACCGGCCTGGTCACCGGCACCACGGTGACCAACGCGCTCGGGCATGTGGACAAGACCGAGGTCGAGCCGGCCTGGGGGCTCCCCACCGCCACGATCGACCTCAACGGCAAGCGCACCGACCTGGCCTACGACCCGCTGGGCCGGCTCGCCGCCGTGTGGCTGCCGGGCCGGGCGAAGGCGACGTACGCCTCGACGCCGAACATGAAGTTCGGATACCGGATCCGCACCGACGGGCCGACCACGGTGACCACCTCGACGCTCCGCAACGACGGGGCGACCTACACCATCGGCTACGCCCTCTACGACGGCCTCCTACGTCACCGGCAGAGCCAGCAGCCCGCCCCCGGCGGCGGCCGCGTGGTGAACGACACGCTGTACGACACGCGCGGCCTGGTCTACAAGACCAACGCGGACTACTACGTCGAGGGGGCGCCGGGTGCCACGTTGTGGACCCCGGGCAGCGACGACGACGTCCCCGGGCAGAGCGTCACCCTCTACAACGGCATGGAGTGGCCCACCGCGCAGATCTTCCGCAAGCGCGGCAGCGAGCAGTGGCGGACCACCACCACGTACGGTGGCGACCGCATCAGCGTCGACCCGCCGGCCGGAGGCACTCCGACCACCAGCATCACCAACGCGCGCGGGGAGCTCGTCGAGTTCCGGGAGTACGGGAGCGACGGCCCGGCCGGGGACTACGACGCCACCACCTACACGTACACGCCCACCGGACGGCCCGAGAGCATCAAGGACGCCGACGGCAACGCGTGGACCTACCACTACGACCTGCGTGGCCGCCTCGTTCAGCTCGACGACCCCGACAAGGGCACCGCGAAGCTGACCTACGACGACACGACCGACCGGCTGCTGACGACCACCGACGCCCGCGGCAAGAGCGTCTTCTTCACCTACGACGCGCTCGGCCGCAAGACCGCCGAGTACGAGGGCACCTCGGCGAGCGGCACCAAGCTCGCCGAATGGAGGTACGACACCCTGCTCGACGGCACCGTGGTCAAGGGCCAGCCGACCGCCTCCATCCGGTACGTCAGGAACGCCACGACCGGCGCCATGGACGCCTACACCACGGCCGTCACCGGCTTCGACGACGCCTACCGGACACTCGGCGCCCAGACCGTCATCCCCGCCTCCGAGGGCGCGCTGGCCGGCACCTACAAGACCAGCACCGACTACAACCTCGACGGCACCGTCCACCGCACGGTGCTGCCCGCGGCCGGTGGTCTGCTCGCCGAGACGATGCTGTACGGCTATGACGAGCTCGGCCACCCCACCACGACGCGCGGCCTGACCAACTACGTCACCTCCACCACCTACTCCAAGCTCGGCCAGGTGCTCGACATGACCATGAGCACCGGCCTGAAGCGGGTGAAGGAGACCAACTTCTACGAGGAGGGGACGGGCCGGCTCACCCGATCGCTCTTCGAACGGGAGACCTCCCCGATCTCGATCGCGGACACCAACTACTCGTACGATCCGTCGGGCAACATCACCAAGATCGCCGACACTCCGTCCGGCCAGACGCCCGACGTGCAGTGCTTCCGGCAGGACCATCTGCAGCGCCTGACCGAGGCCTGGACCGCCACCGACGGCTGCGCTTCGGGGCCCTCGGCCACAGTGATCGGCGGAGCCGCGCCGTACTGGCAGTCCTTCGGCTACGACAAGGTCGGCAACCGCACCAAGGAGGTCGACCACCAGGCGAACGGCGACGTCACCAAGACCTACGCGTACGCGGGGGCAGGCAAGCCGCAGCCGCACACGCTGACGTCGGTCGCCTACCAGGGCGGCGACCGCGACGGGCAGATCGACAGCTACACCTACGACGCCGCCGGCAACACCACCGAGCGCGGCTCGGGCCGGGCGCTGGAGTGGGACGTCGAAGGGCACCTCGCCAAGTCCACCGATCCGTCCGGCGTCAGCACCTTCGTCTACGACGCCGGCGGCGAGCGCCTGATCCGCCGCGATCCCACCTCGACGACCCTCTACGTCGCGGGCATGGAGATCCGGCTGGACAAGACCACCGGGGCCAAGACCGCCACCCGTTACTACTTACACGGCGGCCAGGTCGTCGCCGCCCGCACCACCGGCAAGGCCCTCACCTGGCTCGCCGCCGACCATCACGGCACCACCGACGTCTCGGTCACCGACGACGACGCGCAGACACCCGTCCGCCGCCGCTACACCCCCTTCGGGCAGCAGCGCGGCACGCCGCCGTCGTTCTGGCCCGGCCAACGGGGCTTCGTCGGCGGCGTCATCGACGAGGCCACCTCCCTCACCCACCTCGGCGCCCGCGAATACGACGCCGAGACCGGCCGCTTCATCTCCGTCGACCCGGTGTTCGACGCCTCGGACCCGCAGAGCTGGAACGGTTACGCCTACGCCGACAACAACCCGGTGAACGGGTCGGACCCGACGGGGCTGATGCTCGACGGCGGCGGCCAGTGCGGCGTCATCGCGTCGAATCCGTGCAATCCGCCCTCCGGTGGTGGCGGTGGCGGCGGTGGCGGCGGCGGTCACCCGACGTACAACCCGCCGCCCCCGCCGAGCAGCCCGCCGCACTGCGGGCGCTGGAACTTCGGCTGCAAGGCCAAGAACTTCTGGAACCAGCACAAGGCCACCATCGTCAACGTCGCCGTCTCGGTCACCGTGACCATCGGCTGCGAGGCCGCCACGTTCGGCGCAGGCAGCATCGGCTGCGCCGCGGCGGGTGGAGCCGCCGGCAACCTCGCCGGATACCTCGTCTCGACGCCGCGCGACCAGTGGAGCATGGGCGGCGCGTTCAAGTCCGCCGCGATCGGAGCGGTGACAGGGGCGGCCGGCGGCGTGCTCGGCAAGGCCGCCTCGGCGGCGCTCGGCAAGCTGGCCACCACGGCGGCGGGCAAGGCCGTCGCCGGGGTCGTCGGCAAGGCCGCGAGCAGGGCGAGATCGGCCCTGGGCAAGGCGGGCGGCGCCGCCGACGACGCGGCCGAGGGCGCCGCGGCGAAGGCGGCGGGCAAGGCGGCCGGGAAGCCACGCGCGGGCTCCGGGACGCGAACGTCCTGCCCCACCAGCTTCGTCGCCGGCACCCTGGTCAAGCTCGCCGACGGCACCACCAAGGCGATCGAGAAGGTCAAGGTCGGCGACAAGGTCCTCGCCACCGATCCGGCCACCGGTAAGACGGAGGCCAAACTCGTCGTCGCCGCCTACTCAGGCGCCGCCTACCTCACCCTGGTGCAGATCACCGTCGACACCGACGGCAAGAAGGGCCACGACACCGGGGTCATCCTCGCCACCGAACACCACCTGTTCTGGGACACCCAGGACAAGGCGTGGGTCCGCGCCGACCACCTGACGCCGGCAGATCGTCTCCGCACCCCCGCCGGTGCCACCGTCCGGGTTGTCGGCACCGCCGCCGTCCCGGCCCGCCCCACCGTCTACGACCTCACCGTCTCCGACACCCACACCTTCTACGTCCAGGCCGGCCCCACACCTGTCCTCGTCCACAACTGCCCAAAGGCCCTGAACGCCGCCGAACAGGCAACGCTTGGTCGCATGAGGTCGTTGTTCCCAGAGGAAAACTTGCAAGGAGTCAATGCACCGGACGCGGACTTCATCGGCAACAGCGGCAAGTTCGACGCCATGGGCGCGCCTGGCGCTTTCAAGAATTGGGCGCGGCAGAGGAACAACTTCCTGGCGCAGATTCCTCGTCATGCAGCGAAATCCGACTTCGGTATCGTCGACATGTCCGGAGCCTCCTCCAGCCAGATCAGCGAGGTGATGGCCTACTACCAGGGACTCGACAAGGCCACTCAGTTACGTCTCATCGTCATCGACGGTACGAAGATCCTCAACTAGGCTGGAGTCGACATGTCTGCGCTGTTCGCCTTTGAGGTCGGTGACGTCTCCATGAGGAGTGCGACCTTCGAGCGCATCATCACAGATCTCCTGGCGCGGTCTGCGGATCCGGCTGACCGGCGGGCGTGTCAAGACGCCCTCGATCTGAACTGTCTTTGGGTGGACCAAATCGACGCACCTCGTAAGTGCGCCTTTCTGACGAACCTGCATGATGTCCTGGCGCAGCATATGAAGACAGCCGTTCATCTCGATAACGAGGTCGCGGTCGACGAAATCAAGACAGTCATGAACGAGTTGAAAGGGCGATATCCGGAGTGCTTCCGCTCGTAGCCTCGAGAGTCCGGCGACTGCTGATCTTGCTCTGAGTCAGGGGGATGCCTAGGATCTAGGCGTCCTGCGACTCAGGGTGGAGGCGGCGTGGATTACCGGCTCCTCGGTTCCGTCCGGGTCCGCGACGCGGACGGCCGGGAGATCCCGCTCGTCCGCCCCAAGCATCGTCAGGCCGTCGTCGCCCTGCTGGTGAACGCCAACAGGGCCGTCCCGGCCGATCGCCTCGTGGAGCATCTCTGGGACGGCGTCGCGCCCCGTTCGGCCCGGGGCAACCTCAAGACGTACGTCTCGGCGCTGCGCCGGCTGCTGTCGCCCGCAGACCCGGGGGCCGCACCGATCGAGACGGTGGGAGACGGCTACCGCCTCGACGTACGACCCGGCGAGCTCGACCTCCTCACGTTCAGGGACCTTGCTCGGCAGGGGCGCCGCACGCTGCAGGCGGGTGACGTACGGCGGGGGGAGGCCACGCTGCGGCGGGCCCTCCTGCTGTGGCGCGACGACCCCTTCCACGACGTGCCGCGCACCCTCGCGCTTGAGGAGATCGCGGTAGGGCTGCGGGAGGAGCGGCTGGGGGTCTTCGAAGACTGGGTCGACGCGCGGCTCGAACTCGGCCTGCACACGGAGGCGATCGGCCCGCTCCGGCAGTGCGTACGCGACAACCCCTTGCGTGAGCGCCCGTGGGGCCAGCTGATGCTGGCCCTGGCGCGTGACGGCCGGCGTGCGGAGGCGCTCGCGGCCTTCCACGAGCTCAGAACGCGCCTGGTCGGGGACCTCGGTGTGGAGCCGGGTCACCCCGTCCAGCGGCTCCACCAGCGAATCCTCGCCGGGAACGCTGAACTTCTCCTCGGCGCCCCCTCACCGGATGCCGCGGGCGACGTCCCCAAGGCGTCCGACGGCGAGGCATCGGCGAGGCCTCCGGCGGTGCCGAGGCAGCTTCCCTCGGACGCGCCGCACTTCGTGGGCCGGGAGCGGGAGCTGAGCCGCCTCGAGACCTGGCTGAACCCGCCCGACGGGTCGCCGCCGACGCCGGTGGTGGCGATCTGCGGCCCGCCGGGTGCGGGCAAGTCCGCCCTGGCACTTCACGTGGCGCACCGGGCCGCGGCCCGTTTCCCCGACGGCCAGGTGTACGTCAACCTGCGCGGCGCGATGCCCGGGGTGCGGCGGCTGGACACGGGCGAGCTGATCGGCCGGCTCCTGCGAACGTTCGGCACGCCGGGGTCGGAGGTTCCCGCCGACGTCGACGAGGCCGCCTCGGCCCTGCGTACGATCCTCCACGACAGGCGGGTGCTCTTCCTTCTCGACGACGCCTCCTCGATCGCGCAGGTCGGTCCCCTCCTGCCGATGACGCCCGGCTCCACCGTCCTGCTCACGTCCCGTCAGAACCTGGCGCAGGCCGCTCCCGCCGCGCACGTCGACCTCGGCCCCATGACACGGGGCGAGGCCGTCGCCATGCTGGCCCGGCGGTTCCAGGCCGGCGGCATCGGGTTCTCGCAGCGAGCCGTCGAACGGCTGGCCGACCTCTGTGACGGGTTCCCCCTGGCTCTGCATGTCGCCGGCGCCCGGTTGGCGAGCCGTTCCGGCTGGTCGCCCGACATGCTCATCGAACGCCTGGAGGACGAGAGCAGCAGGCTGGACGAGCTGCGCACCGGGGATGCCGGCGTGCGGAGCAGCATCGCGGTCAGCTACACGGCCCTGGCCGACTGCGGGCAGGCCCTCGACCGCGAGGCCGCCTGGGCCTTCCGCATGGTCGGGCTGCTGCGCGTGCCCGACCTCGGCCTGGAGGCGGTGGCCGTGCTGCTCGAACGGCCGCCGCGGGCCGCCGAGCAGGTCATCGAGAGGCTGTTCGACGCGCGGCTGGTGGAGAGCCCGACTCCGGGCCGCTACACGATGCACGACCTCATCAGGTTGTACGCGCAGGAGCGCGCACTGGACACCGAACCGCCGGACCGGCGGAAGGCCGCGCTCCGCCGCGTGCTCGGCTTCTTTCTCGCCACCACGAGCGCGGCCGTGCGCGTGATCGACCCGCACCGCCTGCACGCCGGCGTGCCGGAGGTGCCGCAGACGCCCGAGCCGCTGCACGATCGGGAAGAGGCGACCCGCTGGCTGGAACGGGAACGGCCCAACCTGATGACGATCGTCGGCCAGGCATGGGACGCGGATGCCGCGACGGCCCGTCTCGCCGTCGGCCTGGCCCTCAGCCTGCAATGGGATCTCGCCGCGCAGGGATACCGTCACGAGATGCTCTGGCTCGGCACGAGGTCGCTGCAGACCGCCCGCCGGCTCGCAGACCGGGGGAGCGAGGCACAGGCGCTGGCGATGGTGGCGATGGCGCACCGCCTGCTCAACCACGACGCGGAAGAACTGAAGTGCCTAGACGAACTGCTGGATTTGTGCCGGGAGCTCGCAGACCCCCTCGGAGAACTGCGAGCGCTCGGCAACCTCGCCAGCGCCTGTCTCCTCCTGGAGCGTCCGGAGGAGGCGTTGCGGTACGCCGAGCGGCAGTTGACGATCAGCCGCCGGGTCGGGTCCTCTGTGGGCGAGCGCTATGCGCTGATGATGATGGGCGACGCGCGTCTGGTGCTCGGATCCCCCGCCGAGGCCGTCGCAACGCTGTGGCAGGCGCTGCGACGCGCCCGGGAGGCGGGTGACGCGATGCACGAGGCGATGACGCTCCGGCGTCTCGGGGAGGCGTACCTCGCGGCCGGGGACGCCGTCGCAGCCCGCGCGCATCTGCGGGACTCGCTGTCGAGCTTCGACGCCTGCGCGCAGGGGCCGCAGGAGCGTTCTCAGGCCCTTGTCGCGCTCGCCAGGTCGTCCCGGATGCTCGGCGACCTCGGCGAGGCGGCGAGGCACGTCGCGGAGTCGCTGCGGATCGCCAGGGAGAGCGGCGACAGGCATGACGAGCGACGCGCCCTCGCGGAGCAGGCCGAGATCCACGGCCACTGCTGACCGCTCCGGGGCCGTCCGAACTTTCTCGTCAGGAAGGGCGTTGATTTCCCCGAAGGAAGGCAGTCCGAATGGGAGGAAAGATGAACAGACACATGAAGCACCTCCTGGTCGCCGCATTGATCGGAGCTGGGCTGGTCGCAGGGGTCCGCGTCGCTGCTCCGGCCCATCACGTCGAGGCGATCGTCCCGGCCCCCATCCCGGTGGGCAGCTGCTGCTGACCGGCCGGGGATCCGGAAAACAGCGGCCCCCGGCGATACGGCAGTAATGAGGACGGGTCAAGCACCGGCGACGGTTGCGCCGTAAACATTACGGATTACGTTTCCGGTGGGGACAGGATTCACCGCCGGACGCGTCGCTCGCAGAAAACCGGCCGTCCGGCGCCAACCGCCGCCGCGGACATTCACGGGGTCGCCCTTGTGCCCGGGGGCAGCGCCCCATTCGCCGTGCTCCCCTGGACGCGACGTGCCCTCGGGCCGGCGCCGGCAGAGCCGCCCAGCGCTGGCCGACATGCGCGATTCGGCGGCGTCCTTTCAGAGGCTTGTGTTTCCAAACTGTATCAATTACCTTGACTCGGTGGAATCGGGACTGATAGCGCGCGGCTAAAAGAGAGTGAATGCGCCCGTGGCGGCGGATGCCGGGCGAGGAATTCACGGCCGCATTCCACCGATGTGTCAGGTCGGTAGGTCGGACCGACCACTGTCGGCCATCAAGGGAGTTTCGGTATGACGTTGTTCCATCACGGCAGCGTGCGCCCCAAGGGCGTGCGCCGGCTCTCGGCGGTGATCGTCGCCGGAGTCATGGCGATCGCGTCAGTTCTGGTCGCGCCGCGGCCGGCGGTGGCGGACACGCCGTGGCTGAGTGTCTCCGAGGACGGCTACGTGTCGATCAGCGTCCCGGCGGCCTACATCGAGGCCAACGTGGGCCAGGTGTCCCAGGTTGCCGTCGAGGGGAACTTCGGCCCCTCCTCCGCGTGGGCGGAGTACGGCCTGACCCGCAGGGGCGACGTATGGTGGGGGGCCCTCGGCCCGCTCAAGCCGGGGCTGTACTACTACCAGGTCACGGGTGACGACACCAAGGGTCTGAAGGACCCGACGAACAGCACCACCGTGGCGTCCAAGCCCCTCTGGAGCACTTTCCTCGTTTCGGGCGACTCGGCGCGTCTGCTGGCGGATGTGCCTGAGGGGCAGGGCGGCAAGGTCGAGATTCTGGCCTATCGGGTCAAGAAGGAGGAGCGGTCGGCTCTGGTCTGGACCCCGGCCGGGTACTCGGCCAAGGGCGGCAAGCCGTATCCGGTGCTGTTCCTGCAGTCCGGCACGGACAGGAGTGCCACCGACTGGCTCGACCTCGGCCGCGCCAAGCAGATCCTCGACAACCTGTCGGCTCAGCGTTCCATGGAGCCGATGGTGGTCGTGATCACCGACGGCCGCGGAGCGGACGACGACAAGGACCTCAAGGACCTCCGTAAGGCGGTCGGGGACGCCTACCGCGTCCATCGCGACCGGGAGCACCAGGCGATCGCCGGTGTGTCCGAGGGCGGGTCGCAGGCGTTGCGCGCCGCGCTGACCGGCCCGGGCCAGTTCGCCTACGCCGGCTCGTTCTCGGGTCTTCTGACGAACGGCGTGGACCGGGCGAAGGCCAACGCGGCCAACCGCAACCTCAAGCTGGTGCGTCTGTACACCGGGAACGTGACCGATCCCGCCTACAACGCGACCGTCCGCCTGACGAAGGCGCTGAAGCACGCCGGCGTCAGGTACGAGTTCGACGGGGTCAACCCCGACGCCGGGGCGAACTGGAAGGCATGGCAGGAGAACCTGATCGATTTCGTGCCGAGGCTGTTCCGCAATGTGGCGAATCACGGTCCGAGCGCCGGTCACGGGCCGCTGAAGGGCGAGTTCACTCCGCCGCCGGCGGGTACCACTCCGACGCCGTTCGTGTCCGAGGGCGGCTTCGTCACCTTCGAGACCACCACGGACTTCAAGGACGCCAAGCACGTCACGGTGTGGGCGAACGACGCTCCCGGCGGGAGCTGGCTGCGCATCCCGATGTCCCGTGAGGGCGACCGGTGGCGGGTGACCGTGGGTCCGCTGGACCCGTGGTTCTACTACTACCAGTGGATCGTGGATCGGGTCTCGGTCAAGGACACGTCGAATCCGACGAAGGTGACCTCCGAGCCGAACTGGAGCAGCTTCTTCATCCCGGGTGAGAGGTCGCGCCTGCTTTCGGACGTTCCCGCCGGTCAGGGCGGAAAGGTCGAGAGTCTGACGTACCGGAGCACCGTGGCGAATGCGGACCGGACCGCGTTGGTGTGGACCCCGCCCGGATACGACGCGAAGCGCGCGCATCCGTATCCCGTCCTCTACCTCCAGCACGGCAGCGGTCAGAGCTACACGGACTGGGTGGAGATGGGCCGCGCCAAGCAGATCCTCGACCACGAGTTCCTGGACGGCAAGCTGGTGCCGATGGTGGTCGTGATGGGCAACGGCAACGTGTCCGACTTCAACAAGGAGCTGCTGGACAACATCGTTCCCGCGGCCCGCGCCCACTACAACGTCTCCAGCGACTCGTCGCAGCAGGCACTCGCCGGGCTCTCGATGGGCGGTGTGCAGACGCTCGGGGTGCTCAAGGCGTATCCGGGCCGGTTCGCCTACATCGCGGCGTTCTCCGCCTGGTTCGGCGACGGTACCGGCGTCGACGTGGAGGCGATCAACAAGGGGACCACGATGTTGCGCCTGTACGTCGGCGATGTGACCGACTTCGTGCAGCCGTTCTTCATGTCGTCGCTGACCACGATGAAGGATCTCGGCATCCGCTACGAGTTCGACGGGGTCACCCCCGGACCGCACGGCTGGGACGTGTGGCAGAAGAACCTCATCGACCTGGCGCCGCGTCTGTTCAAGCGCTGACCGACGGCCTCCGCGGCGCCGCATCCGAGTCCTCACCTGCCGGGACGAACGCGCCCCGCTGATCGCGGAGACGCACCGATGGCCGTACAGCGGGCATGGCTCCTGTGGGCGGCTCCGCGGGTCGCGTCGGGCAGGCATATCCGGCCGTGACCTCGTGTCAGCCGCGCAGCGGCCGACAGCCGGCCAGGGCGGGCCTCACCGGGGGGTCTGCTGGTGGAAGGCGAGCTTCCAGCCGTCCTGCCTGAGCACGTACAGGCTGCTCATCAGCGCCGAGTACGCGGGGCCGCCGTCCCGTTCGGCGACGACCCCATACGTCACCAGTCCGGTGTCGTCGGTGAGGCGTACCACGCGCGAGTCGTGGAGCTCGTAGGAGGACCACGGCTGCCCAGCCATGGACTTCACGATCGCTGCTCGGTCGTCGAGCACCATGCCGCCCGGCAGAAGCATGACGACGGTACGGTCGAGGACCCGCTCGTAAAACGCGGCGGCGGCCTCGGGGGTGGAGGAAAGTGCCGCCCAGCCCGCCGTCTCCAAAGCGATCAGTTCGTCGTGTGTCCTTTCCATGTCCGGCCTCTTCTCGTCGTCGTGAACGATGACACAAGGGCTGCTTTCCCGATCGCCGGCGAGCATGCGCGCTGATTCTGCTTGCCCGCGTAACGATCACTGGGCATGGTCGCTGCCGTTCCAGACGGGGTCAAGCCGAGATCCACCCGCTCGGCTACCTCACCCCGCCTACCGGCAACGTGGCCTGAACCTTCCGCAGTCGCGCGGCGCACCCTCCGTGGATGTGCTGGAGGTTGCCCGGGGACACGGTCACTGGGGCCTATCCGGTTTGGGTGGGCCGCGACGCGGACGGCGACGTCGTCTGCTTCGTCGCCGACATGCTCATCCTGAACCAGGCGGCCGCCTGATCCGGCCGTCGGCGACGTGCATCCCGGCTCGTCCGGCAGGCACGGAGGGGCGGGGCGTGTGGCACCGGAGGGCCCGCGAGATCGTGACCACCGCTCGACGGTCGGCCCTGCGGTGGGAGGAGACGCGGCGCTCACCTGGCGACAGGGTGCGAGAGGGCGCGGAATTCGGCTTGACCGCATAATGATCACTGGGCATATTCGCCGACATGTCTGATGGGACCGAGCCGAGATCCTCCCGGTCACGACTTCTGTGGATCGCGGGTCCGCTCGTCGTCGCCGTACTGATCGCCGCCGCCTGGGGGCTCCCCCGACTGCTGGCCGGGCCGCCCCAGGGACCTCTCCCGCCACCACCCGGCCCCTGGCCCACTACCGGTACGTTCGAGGTGAGCGTCGGCTCGGCGACCGAGGCGGAGAAGAGGGCCGTCATCGCCGCGCTTGAGGCCCGCCCCGACGTACGCGAGGTCAAATATCAATCAGCCGAGCAGGAGTGGAAGGAGTATCAGGAGTCCAGGAAGCTCACCTGGAGCACAAGCGATGACCCGCTCCACGAGTGGCAACGCGAAGACATGACCGACTCCATCGTCGGCGTCCTGCTTGACCGGTCGAAATCCCGTGAATTCTCCCGCGCCATCCGTGCGCTACCTGGTGTGGACGGCGTCTATCCACAGGGCGACGGATTCTGGTACGGCAAGACGCACGTGACGCTGCGCCTGTGCCTGCGTAAGCCGATCGAGGGAACCGGCTGCCGCGAGCCCCTGACCACGGCACAGCAGGACGCGATCGTCAAAGCCGTCCGTGGCACGCCGGAGGTCGAGGCGTTCTACTTCGAGGATCCCGAGCACGCGACCAAGGACCTGCGGGCCCGCACCGACAGCGACTTCACAGCTGGGGTGTCCTACTACCACCTGAAGCTCAAAGACCCCGAGGACGTCCCCGTCGTGATCGACCGCTTCCGCGGCATGGAGGGCCTCTGGCAGGCCCGGCCGGTCGAGCGCTGTCTGCTGTGCTGAAGCAGGGCCGTGCCGGGCACCGCGTTTCCTCGGGCAGCTCGGAGATCCGCCACCTATGCACGAAGGCATGAAACGCACCCAGGTCAAGGTTGACCCTGCCCTCGTCGCCGCTGGACCTCGCCAGGAGAACATCGAGGCTCGCTTGCCGGTGAGGCGGGTTGATCAGTTCTGTGGCGGACAGCTATGGCCATTCGAGGCGAACAAGGTAGCTCTCACGCTGCTCCTCCAGGACGACGTAAGTGGCTAGGCCTCGTTCACCGAAGGGGTGGGTGAGCATGTTCGATCTCGGCTTGGCCGATTGTACGGTTCCCCGCTCCACGGAGCGGTCTCCAGAAGCGTGAACAACTCCGCGAGCGGGCGCAGCGCTTCCTCAGGGAGCGCGGCGATTTGCTCTTCGGCTATCGGATCGATAACGAGCTTGTACACCTACACATCGATCCCGCGGGCGGCGAGAATCTCGCGCCACGGCTTCCCCTCGGACCGGGGTCCGCCGGCCAGGACATGTTCGGCCCGCTCGTGCATCTGCCGGCGGCCTTCAGGATCGCGTACCGAGTCGCAGGCGGAGATCCACCACCGGTGTACGAACGCGTTCAGTGCACCCAGGTCCAGGCTGACCCTGACCTCGTCGAGTACTGCCTTCAGCCCCGCGTCGAACGCCTCACGGTCCGGTGACGTCCCCTCGAGTGGTGTAACTCCAAGCTGTTGATGCAAGCCCCGGACATGGGGCGAGCCATCGTGTGACGGTCAGCGAGTTCCCGACCAAAGGTTCTCGCGGAGGACACCACACGATGGC